>JALSTM010000128.1 GCA_026983715.1 Desulfobacterales bacterium | reverse complement strand
ATTTGCTTGCTTCTTTTCCTTTCCCTGCAACTCTCCCCACCACTTGATGTCCCAGAACCACCGGTAGCCTAGGTGGCGGAGTTCTCCCTTCGATTTCATCCAGCTCCGTATGGCATACGCCACAGGTAGAAATCTTAATGAGCAACTCATCTCCTTTTGGTTCTGGATCGGGTAGTTCACGAGGTACAAGAGGTCGTGAATCTTCGGTGACCATACAAAGCTTGGGAAGTACCATGGCTTTCATTGCTGAATCATCCTCCGTATTGGCCAGTTGTATCCGCTTTTGGCGGGAACGTCCCAGGATGTTCCTCATACCTTGAGCCTTATACCGTAGTCTCGTATTTTTTTTCTAAGCGTTGGTCTGCTTATGCCCAGTATCTTGCATGCCTCACCGTAATTGCCTTTCGTAAACTTTAATACGTTAGTTATGTGTTCCTTCTCTACGTCAACAAGTCTCTTGGGCACACCCCCTTCGGGGCTGAAGCTGCTGGTCGACAATTGCCCCGGGGACGTCTTATCAAGCCACCTCAAGTCGAAATCGAGGACCTCCCCGTCGGATAGAATCATTGCTCTTCTGAGGACATTCTGCAGCTCTCTCACGTTGCCCGGCCAATCATAGTCGACAAGGGCATCCAGGTAAGTCTGCGGTATCCTCTTGACTTTTTTATGCAATTCTATGTTTAATTGATTAATGAAATACTCCACCAGAGGAACAATATCTTCCCGGCGCTCGCGCAAGGGTGGAATACGGATAACGAATACCTTTAGTCTGAAATAGAGGTCTTCCCTGAAATCCTTGCTCTTAACAAGAGCTGCCAGGTTTTTGTTCGTAGCTGCAATGACCCGTGCTTTAAAAGGAATGGACTTTACTCCTCCTACCCTCTGAAATTCCCGTTCTTGTAATACGCGCAAAAATTTTGCCTGCAGTTCCAAGGGCAATTCGGAAATTTCATCGAGAAAAAGCGTGCCTTTTCCTGAGTACTCGAGCTTCCCTATTCGCCTTTGAGTTGCACCCGTGAATGCTCCCTTCTCATAGCCGAACAACTCGCTTTCAAGTAAATTCCCCAGTATCGAGGCACAGTTTATGCCCATGAAGGGTTCGTTTGGGGCTGAATGGTAATGTATAGTTTGAGCGACAAGCTCTTTACCAGTCCCGGTTTCACCTTCTATCAAGACGGTGGTGGGTGTCCTGGAAACCTGGACAATGGCTTTTACCACATTGAGTATTCCGTCGCTTTTTCCTATGATTTGTTTCGGCTTGTAGGTTTCTGAGATCACGTAGGTGAGCTTCTCAAGCTTTTCCGATTCCTTTTTCCTAAGATCCAGTTTCTTAATGAGAAGATCGAGGGCGTCCAGGTCCAGGGGTTTATAAAGATAGTCGATGGCTCCTAGGCTTAGAGCGTGGAGGGTGGCCTCTGTGTCCTGGAATGCCGTTATCATTACCACATCACCGGGAAGATTTAACTCCTTGGCTTTAGACAGAAGCTGCGGGCCATTAATATCGGGAAGCTGAACGTCCAGGAGTACAAGCTCAGGGTGCCCCGTCTTCCATAGCGTCAAGGCTTCTGCAGAGGTTCCCGCAACAAGAACGTCGAAACCCTTGGATTGAAAATAGAGCTGCAACGTCTGGGCAAGTGCGGAATCGTCATCTACTATTAGTATTTTTTTCATCTGTTTTACTCACTGGTTCGGTTTTTGGCCTTGCTCGAAACCTTTACGGGGAAAACCAGTGTTACTTTTGTCCCTTCTCCCACCTTGCTAGTAACTCGAATTGTTCCCTGGTGAGCCTCCATGATTTTTTTAACCACGGTCAATCCAAGTCCGGTGCCTTTCTTTTTCGTGGTAAAAAACGTCTTAAATATGTGATCAAGCTGATGTTCTGGAATTCCGGCACCGTTATCAGAAATTACAATCTCTACGGCATTTTGATAGCCTGTTTCAGAGGCTCTCGTTTCTATTTCAATTACTCCCTGTTCATCTATTGCTTCGATAGCGTTATTGAAGATGTTAATCAATACCTGGATAATCTTGTCAACGTCAACCTCAATCGGTGGTAAAAAATCATCCAGCCGCTTTTTGATCTCTATGCCATGAGTAGCTAATACTTCCCCAACCCGTTCAACAGCAAGCTCCACAAGATCCCCAGGGAGGATGGGAATTTTTTCCAGAACTATTGGCTTGCTGTAATTTAAGAGTTCTGAGAACATTTTATCAAGGTGTGAAACCTGGTCCAGTGCTATCCTGTAATGCTCGAATATCCTCGAATCCTTGTCGAGGTTCCTTCCTATGATCTGAAGATTCAATTTAATTGAAGAAAGAGGATTTCTCATCTCGTGTACTACGCTTGCTACAAGTTCCCCGATAGCCGCCATTTTTTCTGACTGAACAAGCTGTGCCTGTGCCTCTTTAAGTTCCTGATAAGCTCTGCGAAGCGAGCTTTCTCTTTTTTCAAGCTCCTTAATTGTACTTGCCAGTTGCTCTGTCATGGAATTGAAGGCATCCGCCAGCTGGCCAACTTCGTTGCCTGACCTGATGGAAAGCCTCTCGTCAAGGTTCCCCGCGGCTATTCTTCTGGCTGCTTTAGCAATGGCGACAATGGGCGATGACACGTGCTCGCTTATATAGATTGTAGCAAGTATCGAAAGGGTTAAAAGAATTCCTATGATTAGGAGAGCAGAAACTTTCACCCTATGAAGCGGCATCATTATTTCAGCCGCGTCCATTTCTGCAACGATGCCTATCTCCAGGTCCGGAAGCCAGAGATATGAACCGGCCACGTACTTGCCCGCATAGTTTTTGTAAAAAGATGTTCCGTTCCTGTGGTTCATAAGGTTTACCACCGGTTGTGTTTGGGCTAATTTTTTCATCGGATGAAGATTATTATCATCGGGCTTTATGTATTTTAGGGTAGTTATAGGCGTACCAACTATATCTACCACGTAAATTTCCCCCGTTTTCCCCAATCCTACTATGTCTTTTTTAAATCGATTCAACGTATGAGTAGCCTCGATCATGCCGATAACGTAACCCAATACCTGTATTTTTGAATTTGAGGAGGATTTTATCGGAGTAACTATCCTCAAGTACCAGCCCCTGCCTTTGAAAAATCGAATACTACCGATCAGAACTTTCTTTGACTGATCGTTTTTATAAGTGCGAAGGTCCGTTGTGGTAAATGATATTTTTCCGTTTCTTCTGTCAGTGGATGCAATAATATTCCCGGAGGGATCCACTATGTGAACGGTGGTAAAACACGGGAATTGTTCTTTCAGGAGGTTTAATATCTTGTTCAACAGATCATGATGCTTTTGGGAGAGATAAAACTGCCCATTTTTACCAAGGTGATTCCGGCATAGGTACTCGATACTAGGTAATTTCGCTATAGTCTCTGCATCCTTGCAGCGCTCGCGTAACCAAATATTTATATGACCAGCATAATCCAAAGCCACGGTTCTTAAATGCATAAAAGATGTATTTTGTAGTTCTTTCTTTGCTAAATGGTAGAAGACAAACGATATTATTGCAGAGGGGATTATTGCTGAGATAAGTATGATAAGAAAGAGCTGTCTCGATATCTTCTTTTTCATTTCCGCCTTACGTTATGTAATTTAACGAGTAAACTTACCTTGCCATGCGTGTCTTAGATACCACGGGGGTCATACTTTTTCCAGTTGAAACATTCTTTCACTACATATAGGGATTTTGCCCCCAATGATATCAAGCCTTCCGCCAGATTAACTCAAAATCTTAGTATCATCAAGGATTCCAATCACTTTTAATATCAAGCTCCTTTGGTCCCTTTCTTGCTTTTGTTGTCATTATAGCAAGGTGTTTTCATCCAGAATTATGATTACCCAATCTGGTGATTAACGAACTTTTTTGATTCAGAAAAGGAGTTAAAAAATGAGGAGATATTTTTCGATGTTTATATTTGGCGTTATTGTGATTATGTTACTTGGAGCCTGCCAGACAAACTCTCCACAAACTGTGAACGAATCTCCCGCTGATCATCCACACAGGTTTCTCAATACCAGGGTGGTAGGAGACTATCACCTGTCCATGAGTGTGGATCACTACATCGGGGAAATCATTGTAATGGTAACTGATAAAAACGAGAGACCTCTCAAGATAAAAGAACCGTTCATAGAAGGCTACCTCCTAGAAGCATCAGGTAGGGCTCACAAGATCAGGTTTAGGCCAATGCCTCAAACCGTGCAGGGACGACTTTTTATCTCAAGAAGAGGAAGGATAATCGGTCCCTTTTCGAGTGCGTTCGTGTATAGGGCCGGGTGGCTTAAGAATGTTCATGATTTTACCCTGAACGTTAAGGTTCCTATCAAGGGGACAATCTATACCGCTTCGTTCAGTTATAGCATACCGTCCGCAGAAAACAGGCACCACCATCACTACAAGTAAGCGTTCCAAGTGGGAATATTAGCATTTGAAAGAAATTTTCAATTGGTTGCAAGGTGCTTTTCACCTAAGATAGCCTCTTCGTGGCAGGATGGTTATGAAAGATGCCTTTAACGATTGGAAATAATTAGATATTTTCAGGGTTGCCACAGATGGCCCGCTAATTGCTCAATAAGTAATTCAACATCCTAACAGAAGCTTATGAAGAAAAAAACAGTGTGAAGGGGGGTGAGATGAGTTGGTCAGAGGTAAAATTGAGAGATAGCTTCAACCGTTAATTTCAAAGCAACAAGAAGGAGGATTAAGATGAAGAGAGTATCATTACCCGTTATATTATTGTTAGCATTCTTGCTTGTCCCCGTATGGGCGATGGCAGGCACAATAGAAGGAACCGTTCAGGGATATCAGTGTGTGACCGCGGGTAAAACGTGCCCTGTGGGAAAAGAAGATCCTGTGGTGGCAGCAGAAAGGGTTTTTGTTGTGCTGACTTCTGGCGGCAATTACTATTTCGTACCGAACCTCGACAGGGCTATCCTTGCGAGACACATTGCTGAAAAGGTCAGAGTTACCGGTCCCATCAATCCCAAGTACAAATCAATTACTGCGGAAGTATTCGAGGTTAACAAGAATGGGAAATGGGTGACCGTCTGGTCCAAAGAAATGCAAGAAAAGTTCTACAAAGAACTCGAAACCGGAGCATAAAAACAATCCCAGACCCCTCTGAGGGGACCGGGGTGAAAACCCAGGCTCCCCAAATTGACCTTCCTCACTTTCTGCCGGGAAGGGAAACTCCCCTTCCCGGTCTTTTGTATACATTTTGACCGTGCCTTGGAAAAACATCCGCTTGGTTGTATACTTTCTACACGCAAAGCTTTGGAGTGCTCCTGCTAACAAAGTAGGATTTCTAAAGCTAGTGCTGAGTAATGAGTAAAGGGAGGAGGAAAACAATAATTCAAATCTTCCATCCCAGACGGAGCAAAGCCTGCTCCTGACTAAATCAGGGGGCATGAGGTGATAGAAGTCCTTGACTATTTGAGTAAACTGTCAGAAGCTCCTAAAGAATGATGCATCCTGCGATATTATCAAGTATTAATAGTGCATTTGTCACTCGTGGCACGGATTTTCTATGTTTTTCTCACTGGCAGTGGGTAACGGGCATTTGAATTTAATTGCGAATTAGCTTTTCCCTAAAAAAATGAGGGACCTAGTATGGAAGAAAATAATTCACAGATCTTCGAGGTTGGGACGGTTTTAAATGACAAGTGGGTCATTTTGGAGTTCGTCGCAAGGGGCGGTATGGGGGAGGTTTACAGGGCTCACCAGTTGAACTTGAAAAGAGATGTTGCGATTAAGATTATTTCCCACGAATTGCTTAGAGAACTTGAGGAAGACGAAGAAGAGTTCGAGAATGCACTGACGCGTTTTCGGTATGAAGTGCGAGCCATGGCTCAGATCCGCCATCCAAACGTAATACAGATATACGACTACGATTCTGTGACGATTGAGAGGAATGGTGAAGAGACAGTTATCGAGTACATAGTGATGGAATACATCCCTGGGCGGACACTTCGTTCAACCATGTCTGAGGAAGGGTTTTACCCCGAAGAAGAATTAACCAGGGAATGGATTGAGCAGTACTTTTTGAAAGTGCTGGAAGGGGTGGAGGCGCTCCATGAAGAAAAGGTAGTGCACAGGGATTTAAAACCGGAAAATGTTCTGCTGGACGGAGAGACCCCGAAGATTGCCGATTTTGGCCTTGCTCGCTCTTCACTCCTTGCACCGGTAACCATGAGCGTGGAAATAAGGGGAACTCCTCCATACATGTCTCCCGAGCACCTGTTTAACTTTAGAGAAGCCGATGAACAGTCAGATATATATTCCCTGGGCAAGATCCTTTATGAAGCCGTAACCGGAAGAATACCTCAAGGCAAAATGCCCTTTAGAACAGCAAAGCTTGATCGCAAAGAGACGCCATTCTTTGCGGAACTGGACAGGATAATCCAGAAAGCTACCAACGAAAAGAAGGACGAACGATACGGTAGTGTGGCGGATTTTAAGAAAGAACTGCTGGATCTCCTTGATAGAGACAGAGAACGTGAAGAGGTTCCGACGTCTGAAATTACTTCAAAGACTGATCTTCTGTCATCCCGCAGAATGTTTCGAGCAGGCATAGTTGTCGCATCAGTTTTTATCGTGTTGCTCGGTTACTGGCTCTGGCACCATCTTGAAGAAGCAAGGAGGATTAAAGCCCTCGGAGTCAAAAACGGAAAGTTATCTAGCAGCATTGGTTCAAAGGCGCAACCACGCATTGCTTCCAATTTGCCCAGGAACCTGAAGGGCCGGGATGGTGCCGTGTTGCATCTGGTCAAAGGGGGAAAGCTCGACCTTTCCGGTAGATTTGCCGTTGAGATCGGGCAGGAAATAGATGTGAAAAGTTTTTACATGGATGAAACACTTGTAACCAATCACCAATACGTAGATTTCTTGAATGAGGTTCTAAACGAAATAGAAATTGACGGGTACACCGTAAGGAGAAACGGAAAGATCTGGTTGAACATCGGGGAAATCCTCGAAGGATATGAACCGATAGTTTACCTAGACGGAAAATTTCAAGTCAATAATCCTGCTCACGCTTCGTGCCCAGTTGTCAGAGTTACGGCTTACGGATCGGCCGCTTATGCCGATCATTACGGAAGACGATTGCCAACGAAGCTTGAAATGCTCTATGCCATGCTAAAAGGGGGAGTCCCGGGAAAAGCGGGAAATTCCGCTGAGCCCGAGACTTTTCCGTCCCCGGTTATACTTTTCAAACCAAATGCTTTCGGAATAAGAGGGTTAAATAGCATGATTGGCGAATGGGTTGTGTCAGGTGCACGGTTGTCGACACCTGGAAAAGGGGATGAGATAAATTTTTTCGTGGTCGGGGGATTTGAGAAAAGACCGGATAGACCGAAAGAGATTCCATCAATTGTGAAGAGACAACCATGGGAAGCCTTTGAAGAAGTGGGGTTTCGCTGCGTTGCCGACGTAGGGATTGCATACGAAAACAATTCGAACTCCGTCATTCCGGTCGAAGCAAAGCGGAGAGCCGGAATCCATCTCCATTAAAACTGGGTGCCGGATCGAGCCCGGCACGACGTTTAAGTGGCCTTTGGTTATTTGAGGACTTAATCAGGGGTTCTTTAAATAAGTTTCCACGTCAAGGGCACACCTGAAACCGACTTCTTCAAAAGCCTCCCAAGGTTCCCTTCTGAGAGGTTTTCCCAGCCCCTGGTTTTCTCTGGAAGGATTGATCGCATTTCCTACTATTACAAATTCAGAAGATATCCCCTTACTACCTCCCTGTGCCCACTCACTTATGTTTACGTTTAATCCCCTTATGCCATATCTGTTTGGAGGATAAAGGAGTACCGGGGTGGGAAATGGTATTTTTTCTGGAGTTTTAGGAACTTCGGCTGCTTTTCGAGGCACTACGTTATTCATCATTTCCATGTGCATTTCCATGTGGTGCATGGGAGTTTGAGTCGTATTTTCCCACGTTGTTCCCTGGCTGCTATTTTTCCTTGTATCAGTTTTTTGTGGGCTTAACATTCCCGAGGTATATGCATACATCCATTCTACCGCCGTAGGCAACCTTCTCCCATAATAGCGAGCATATGCCTCGGCTCCCAAGGCACTTACACGCACTACAGGGCACGATGCGTGGGATGGGTTACTGATAAGAAATCTTCCGTTCCTGTATATTACAGGTTCATAACCTTCTTTGACCTCTCCGAGTAAGTACAATACCTCGTCTCCCTTTTTAACAACTCCTTGCTCCACGGTTATTTCAGAAAGTATCGAATTCAGGAAGTCCACGAACTGGTGATTGGTCACTTGGGTTTCATCAAGATAAAACGCAGGGACCTCAATCCTTTCTGTGCCGGAAATTCCCCGGTTTGCAGAAACACGCAACATACCCTCGGGTACTAGACGTAACTTGGCCCCGTCTTTTCCCTCGATTATTTTGGGTAACTTAAAGGCTACTTTTTTCTGTTCGCCTGGTTTCTTAACGGTTTCGTTTATTGTTTCACTGGTTGAGCTGGTGGAATGGATGTTTGGATGGTTGAAAAGTGCATGGCCAAACCAGTATAAAGCTACAAGAATAACTGCTCCCACTACCGTAGAAAGAACGAAAATCTTTTTGGCGAGGCTTTTTTTCCTATTCTCATCTATTACACACGTGGGGTGACTCCTCTTGTTTTCCCAGTTTTCTATTGCTTTTAAAAGTGCTTCCCTAAAATCGGTAACCGACTTCGTTCTCGTAGCCTTGTCCTCAGTTGTAGCTTCTCTTATGATACTATCCAGTGCCCTAAAAAACTCGGTGTCTGGGTTTTCAATTCCTACGCTTTTAAAGGGAAGCGCGGTTGGCTTTATTCTCCCCGCAATGGCCTCGTAAAGTATCTTTCCAAGGGCGTATATGTCCGTTCTTTCGTCGGTTCTTTTGAAATCAAGAAACTGCTCCGGAGCCATGTAAGCAGGCGTTCCTTTCATATCTATAGATTGCGTCACGGATTCAAGCAGGCATGATCTGGCAAGCCCAAAGTCAGCAATCTTTGGTGCATCCCTGTCAATTAAAATATTTTCGGGCTTTATGTCTCTATGGATGGTTCCGAACTTGTGGAGTTCTTCCACTCCGTCCAAGACAGGTAAAAAGTACTTTTTTAACCATTTTACTGTCGCTTCCTCATCGGGATAAAAACCTTCTTCAGGCATGGTCGATCGAAGGGTACTGCCCGGTACGTATTCCATCACTATGTATTCAAGTACCCCGGCGCCACTTTCTTCTTCAATTTCAAAAGAACCGTAATCGTATATACCAAGCACGTTTGGATGACGTACCTGCGCCATTGCTTTGACCTCGTTTCGAAAGCGGAGTAGTCCCATCTCGATTTCTTCTTGGTCGTCTTCCAGGGAAGCTAACCACTCCCTCGATATTACTTTAATGGCGACATCCCTTTTTAGGTTTAGTTGGTGAGCACGGTACACTTCTCCCATGCCGCCCTTTGCTATGAATTCTAGAATTACCCACTTGTTGTCGATTACAGTTCCAGTTTTTAATGTCTGTCCGGTTTCGTCCATTGTCTCTTATACATTTTCCGGTATACTAAAGTGTTATCGTGGCAGGAGTATTAGGTAACCTTTATCATGATTACCGTAATATTGTCCCTGCCACCATTCTTGAGTGCCTCGTTGACGAGCCGATCACAGCAAAGACCCTCTGCGCTCTCAAGGATGAACTGTTCGATGGTTTTATCAGGTATCTCGTCGTAAAGGCCGTCGCTGCAAAGTAAATAAATATCTCCTGATTGAACTTTTTCAATTCTTGTTTCGATTTCATCGATTCCTTGACCCAGGGCTTCCAGGAGTACGTTCCTCAATGGATGACGATGCGTTTCCTCCGCATCAATATACCCCAACTCCACGGAGAGCTGTGCCATGGTTTGATCGTGAGTCAGTTGCTCGAATTTCCCGTTGCGCATCCGGTATATCCTGCTATCACCAACATGGGTAAGCAACGCAAAGTCCTGATAAAGAACCAGTGCGCTTAAAGTTGTTCCCATATCTGAACAATGACAGTTTTCACAGGCTTCATGAAGAACGCTTTGATCAATTTTTCTGACTAGGTTTTTCAAAAGTTGCGCCCTCGATTCTGGAGAAGAAGAGTTTTGTAAGTAAGACCGGTAATATTCAAGAAGTCCGTCACAAGCCATCTTACTAGCTACTTCACCGCCACTGTGCCCACCCAGACCATCGGCGACGGCAAAAAGGTAGCCGTAGGTCGATGTATCAAATTTATCCGATGATCCGTCGACAACCAGGAAACTATCTTCGTTTTTTTCTCTGACAAGGCCTATATCCGTTTTGTAACACACAAGCAATTTTTTCCAAATCTTCATTGTTTGTTTCTCGTTTAAAAGTTAGCAATCGATTTCTAACACTGCTGTCTTGTTCCCTTTAGGTGATCGGTACAAGTAGAAAAGGCAACGGTGTAGCAAGGATATTCCTCGGCCAGGATATGCGGGGAAGTACCCTTATTTCTACTACCCGCTGCCTTCCTTTTTAAGCTTTTTTTTGTATTTCTTGAGCAACTTCCACTGGCTGTAGCTGCTGGGGCACGAACGGGTATGTTTCATTTGTTTTGAAGCCCCCTTAATATCACAACCATGTCTCATGAGGTAAGCTGTGACAAAGGTACCCGTGCGACCAACACCGAACCTGCAATGGACGAGAACTTTTTTACCTGACTTTATTGTAGAATCCAGCCAGTCAAGAGCCTTTTCTAGCTCGTCCATATCGGGTGCATTTTCATCCGGAATCGGGAAGTAGTAAACATCAAAACCGGTATTTTCTTCTATTTCATGTAAATCGCAGTACTCGGCACAAAGGTTTACAATAGCCTCTATCCCTGCTTCTTTGATTTTATCGAGATCGGCGTAGGACATGGGCGCATGCCCTACAGCCAGTTCCTCTGTGATCCAGGACAGTTCATAATCACTCATAAGATATACCTTTTTTCTTCTTTCTCCAGGGTGTGTAATTTGTTTGCTCCAGGCACTATACCTAATCCTCTGCCGTTGCAAAATGATATTTTCCCTTCATGAACTCCTCCACGTAGTACTCGATTGGTTTATCATCTTTTATATACATGTCCATTAATCTGGTTGCTCCAAGCAATCGACCGATTATATCCAGCTTTTCCACTACATTTTCCGGTGTTTCCCCTTTCAACTGGCCATCAACAAGATCGAGCTTCGTATTAACCTTAAATCCGAGCCTTGATAGTACTGATTTCAGGAATTCCGCCCTCAGAGATCTCTGGTAAAAGTCAGCACCACCACCGGAGAATCTGAACAATATGTAGTTACTGTTAGGTTTATCACCACAAAGGCTATCAACTATCACGAAATGATAACCAAACTTGAGGTTGAGGTTCAGGTAATCTTCTGAAACGATGGCATAACTTGCGAACATGGCGGCCTCCGCGCTTATTATCCCACCGCTCATAACTATTCGGTCATACTCACCCCAATCAAAGTGAGTGAAATCTCCCCACTTGATGCCCGGATGGGTAAGCCCCCTGAATACTGCTTTCATTGGGATGCTTACAACGTCTTCAATGGTTACCGTTTTGGCATCTTCAAGTCCCGGTTTTATACCACCGCCGACGTCCAATACGTAAAAAAACATTGGAATACTTGATACGAGTTTTTTTGCACCCCCCAATTTGCGAATGCGTTTATTCCCGAGGAAAAACATCTCCTGGACTGCTTTTTCGTGGGTGAACCTAATGATGTCGTGTATCGAACGCACACCCTGAACCTGGAAAGATTCGTGTTCGGGATCTGTCATTTTCAGAGGTGATATGAAATTGATTATGTATCTCAGTTTCCTGATAAAGGGGCTGTCTTCCAGGAGGTTTCGCTGGGCGCAAGGACACTGAAGGAGAGATTGAGCAATACCTTTATAGACCAGCTTTGCACCAGCATAAACAGTAACTTCCTGGCCATGTTCAAGTTTTGAGGTGGCTTTGCCCGTGTTGACCAGGGTCGGGACACCGAATTCCCTAGCAACAGAGGCAAAGTGTCCGGCGGTGCTACCCATGTCGGTAACTACAGCACTCAACCTATCCATGACCTTAACATAGTGGGGAGAAGCATTCCTTGCTACAAGTACTGCACCTTCAGGAATACTTTCTATGTCTTTGTCTTCCTTAATCTTGTATACTTTACCCGCAGCGATTCCGGAACATGCCTTGTCTCCTCCGGACAGGAGAATCTTGTTTGGGACGGTGTCGCATGTGCATGAATCGATATTTTCCTCGACTTCATCAATTTTCAGGAGTCTCGATTGAAGCATGAACAATTTTCCGCCTTTGTCCAGTGCCCATTCCACGTCCTGGGGTTCTCCGTAATACTTTTCCAGTTCTATCCCATGGGATGCAAGTTTAACGATTGTGTGGTCATCAATACTTGGTTTTGCCTGTTTTTGTTTTTCAACGTCTACGATTTTGGTGCTACCCCCATCTGCAAAAACCATCTGTTTTCTTTTGACAGCAACCTTCTTTTCAACAATCTTGGGAGGAGCTGATTTGGCAACTTTTATTGTATCTGGTGAAACCTCGCCGCTAACCAAAAGTTCTCCGAGTCCCCATGTTGAATGGATCGTTAGCGTTTCTTGCTGATCCTCTTCCACGTCTACGGTGTACATTACCCCGCTAGATGTTGCGTCTATCATTTCGAGAACAAGAACGGCCATGGGGGTCTCTTCATCGGAAAGTCCGTAATTGACCCGGTAATAAAGGGCTCTGGGAGAATACTTACTGGCTATGATTTCCCTGTATGCGCTCAATACATCCTGAGGCTTGATATTTAAAAGGGTCTTGTATTGGCCGGCAAAAGACGATCTGCTATCTTCACCTACTGCGCTGCTTCTGACAGCGAGCCTGGTGCCTGTTTTAGTGGTCCATTGAGTCGACTCCAGAGCGCTCAATATTTTTTCTTCAACTTCGGGAGGTATAGAAGCCTTGCTAATTTCGGAAATAATTGCTTTTGATATAGATTCCAGCGACTTCGAAGACTTTATGTCCAGTTCAATCAGTCTTTCACCTATGAATTTCCTCAGATTGTTGTATTCCATGAACCTAATAAACGACTTGGTTGTTATAACAAAGCCAGGGGGGACGTTGAGTCTTAGGTCCCGTACCATTTTTGAAAGGTTAAAGGCCTTTCCTCCTACCAGCATGTAATCTTCGCCGGATATTTCTTTTAAATCTTTGGTGAAAGGCGAAGAAGCATTGATCTTGGGCGGCTCTAACATGAAACGTACGTAGCTATCTATTTTTTTGAAATAAGACATAAGCTCAGTGTATCCCTTGGGGGACATGGTTATTAAACTATCAATAATGGTCTTTACGCATGAGGAAAGCTCGTTGTACTTAGTCTCAATTATTTTGAAATCGACCCGAATCTGGTCATAGTAGATTTCTTCTAGTTCTGCCATCAACTCGTGAGCACGTTTGTCGTTTTCTAGGAGAACCTTGAACGCATCATACTTCTTCCTGACTATAGAACTGGGAGAAAATAATTTTAGGGTGTAGTGCTTAAATAGGTTGGCAATCTCCATGTTTTTTCCTTCCCGAATTTTACTTTATGGCTGTTCTCAAATCCCGATTATTTAAGGAACCTCTGGTTAATTATTCAAATAGCCAGGGGCGCTCTCGTACGTCATGCCAGAGTCAATCTGGCATCCAGCCAGAGGGTAGTAGGCCCCGGCCCTTTGATTCACTTCGTTACTTATGACGGCGCTCACTATACGCTTCGCTCCTGCCGGAATGACGGATTTTGCATAGTGCTCGTCCTGCTTTTTAATTGGCTGCTA
>JALSTM010000127.1 GCA_026983715.1 Desulfobacterales bacterium | reverse complement strand
AAGGGATGCTGGCCTTCAGGTTGTTCAGAGCAAATGTATTAAGATTGAGCACTCGAAGCTGCTCAAGGAAAGTGAGAAAAAGTAAGAGTGTGTGGCGCCGGGGCCGTGGCTTGTGTACCTTGTTTCGCAGCATCCTTGCCGTGTTATCGTATTTTGAGTTTCTTTTCTTCGATGGCGCAGTATAGAACCGGCACTATCATAACGGTGATCAGAGCCACAAACATGCCTCCAAAGGAAGGTATAGCCATGGGGACCATTATATCTGAGCCACGGCCAGTGGAAGTCAGCACGGGGATAAGGGCAAGGATTGTTGTGGCAGATGTCATTAGTGCTGGCCTTATGCGCCTTACTGCCGCTTCCACGGTGGCGTCCCTGACTTGTTCTCTTGATGATATCTTCCGGTTGGAGAAGCTCTGATCGAGATACGTAGCCACCACGACTCCGTTGTCAGAAGCGATACCGAACAGGGCGAGGAATCCTACCCAGATGGCGACGCTTAGATTTATCGTGTGAACCTGGAAAAGGCTTCTCATTGAAACTCCGAAAAGCGAAAAATCGAGGAACCAGGGCTGAGCATAGAGCCATATCATTATGAATCCTCCGGCCCATGCCACCAGTATTCCCGAAAAGACTAGGACCGTTGTTGTTACCGAATTGAACTGGAAGTATAGGATGAGAAAAATGATAAAAAGGGCTATGGGTAGTACCACGGCCAGTTTCTTCTGCGCTCTCACCTGATTTTCGTAATTACCGGCAAACTTATAACTTACCCCCGCAGGCAAAACAAATTCTCCGCTTGCTATTTTTTCATCAAGATATTTTTTAGTATCGTTTACGACGTCTACCTCGGCATAGCCCGGTTTCTTATCAAAAACCACGTAACCTACTAAAAAGGTGTCTTCGCCTTTTATCACCTGGGGTCCTCGAACGTATTTGATTTTGCTCAATTGGCCAAGAGGAATTTGGGCGCCGCCTGGAGCAGGTACAAGAATCTTGCCGAGACTCTCGAGGTTGTCCCTCAGTTCCCTCATGTACCTGATTCTCACCGGGTATCTTTCCCGTCCTTCCACCGTTGTTGTTATCCGTTTTCCGCCTATGGCAACCTCAATAACATCCTGAACCTGGCGGAGTTTTATTCCGTAGCGGGCAATGGCTTCCCTGTTTATTTTTATTTCTATGTACGGTTTCCCGACTATCCTATCTGCAACAACCGAAGAAGGTTCAATGGAGGGGACCTCCTTTAAAAACCTTTCCAATTGAACTCCCACGTTCTCAATGGTGGAAAGATCGGGGCCTCGAACCTTTATTCCCATGGGGGCTCTCATGCCGGTTTGAAGCATAATTATCCTGGTGATAATCGGCTGAAGCTTGGGCGATGACGTAGAACCAGGCACCTGTGCCACTCTTACTATTTCCTTCCATATATCGTCTGGGTTTCTTATTCCTTTCCATGCTTCCCGGCCCTTGTTCAATCTTGGCTCAAGAGGACGTCTCCACAATCTGAACGGTCTCCCGTCCGAGTCGGGAATCAATTTGTTATTTTTGTCTCTTTCAAAGCGGCCTTGTACTACATACGGTTTGCCGTCGGGGGCGGGGACAGGGTTTCCGTTTTCGTCGCGAAAGAGATCTGTGTCTTCCGCTGAAAACTTGAATCGAAGCCGTTTGCCGTTTTTGTCCACTATGTATTCAGGCTTGTAGTTTATAATTGTTTCGACCATGGAAACGGGAGCCGGGTCGAGTGGTGTTTCTGCCCTACCGAGTTTACCAACGACGGAGTCGATTTCAGGGATCGATTTGATGGCAATATCCTGTTTCCTAAGGGCATCCATGGACTCTCCTATGGATGCATGTGGCATCGTTGTCGGCATGTAAAGAAAGGCGCCCTCATCCAAGGGGGGCATAAACTCTTTCCCAAGCCCCGGAAATCTCTCCGCCACAGCAGCCACGACACCCCAGTTTCTGACACCCCGGGGCAACCATCCAAAAAATGTGTCAAACCCGAGCCAGGTGATTCCACCCCAGAGGACAACGAAAGTGGGTATGAGTAGAAAGAGCACTTTATGGCTAAGGCACCATCTAAGCAGCCTGGGGTATACTATCTGAAAAAGGTGAAAGAAGAGTAGCAGGCTGAATATTAACATGCTGACGAAAACAAAATTCCTAATAAAGCCTTTTTCGGGTCCGAGGGGCAACCAGTGATCTGCCAAAACAACAGTTACTGCTAATACCGCTACCCAGTTTACCATGTAGATTATTCTTTTTTGCCATCGTTCCGGTATCCATTTGTTGAGCATCTGGTAAAGGGCCAGGAGAACGAGAATTGCTCCCGCCCACCACTTTACGAACCAGCCGATCACTATCCCGGAAAGAAGCAAACTTATGTAAAAAGTAAAAACTAGTGGTGTCCTGATCTTTTTTCTTTTCTCTTTTCTTGTGAAAAGAATGTGCGCCAGGGGTGGGATAATGGTAATCGCCACGATTACGGATGCTACAAGTGCAAAAGTTTTGGTAAAAGCCAGCGGTTTAAATAATTTGCCCTCGGCGGCCTGCATCGTGAAAACTGGCAAAAAACTTATTACCGTGGTTGAGACGGCTGTTATCACCGCGCTCCCAACTTCAGTTGTGGCCTTGTAGATTACTTCGAGTCGGTTTTCGTTTTCTCCCGCTGTGTCGAGATGCTTGAGGATGTTTTCGCAGATAACTATACCCATGTCGACCATTGTGCCTATTGCGATGGCTATACCGGAAAGAGCCACGATATTTGCGTCTACCCCAAAGGTTTTCATTGCTATAAAGCACATTAGAACAGCCAGAGGAAGCAGTCCGGATATGAGCAATGAACTTCTTAAGTGCATAACCATGATGATAACCACGATTATGGTCACCAGGATTTCCTCGATCAGAGCTGTATTAAGAGTACCTAGAGTCTCGTATATGAGGCCTGTTCTATCGTAAAAGGGGACAATTTTTACCTGGCTGACAGTTCCGTCAGGCAATGTTTTTCTTGGGAGTCCAGGTGAGATTTCCTTGATTTTTTCTTTTACCTTCTTGATTGCGGCGAGGGGGTTTCCACCATAGCGGACAACTACCACGCCTCCCACGGCTTCGGCCCCTTCTTTGTCCAGCGCACCTCTTCTAAAAGCCGGCCCGAGGGTGACTCGTGCAACGTTTTTTACGTATATCGGAACATTGTCATTTACTTTGATTACGGCATTTTCAACATCAGTAAGACTTTTGATGAATCCTATTCCGCGGATTATGTATTCTGCCTTGTTAACTTCAATTGTTCTAGCCCCGACGTCTACATTTGACATTCTTATGGCAGATACAACCTCGTCCAGTGCTACCTTGTGGGCTCTCATTGCGTCAGGGTCCACGTCAATTTGGTATTCCTTGACAAATCCCCCCACCGATGCAACCTCGCTCACCCCGTCCACTGATAGGAGTGCGTAACGGACGTACCAGTCTTGAATGGTCCTCAGTTCCTGCAGATCCCAACCGCCCGTTGGATTGCCCTTTTCATCCATACCTTCCAGGGTATACCAGTAGACCTGTCCAAGCGCGGTGGCATCAGGGCCAAGAGACGGTTTGACACCCTTGGGCAAAGTGTTTGCCGGTAGACTGTTGAGTTTCTCCAGTATCCGGGATCTTGACCAGTAAAATTCGACGTCTTCCTTGAAAATTATGTATATGGTGGAAAAGCCGAACATGGAATAACTTCTAATGGTTTTAACACCAGGGATGCCCAGCAGTGAAACAGTAAGGGGATACGTGATTTGGTCCTCTATGTCCTGGGGTGATCTGCCCATCCACTCCGTAAAAACTATTTGCTGGTTCTCCCCTATGTCCGGTATTGCATCAACGGGGACCGGATCTCTGGGAAAACCAGGGATATTCCAGTCAAAGGGAGCAACAGCAATTCCCCAGCCCACGAAAAGTAGGATCATAAGGAACATAACTATCTTTCTTTCCAGGAAAAACCTTATTAAGGTTCCAATCCAGGAAGAAGATTCATTTTCGGAAGAGATGTGAGAATTTTTATCTCCCATTCTTATGACCCTTTTCCATTGGTATTCCGAGTTGTGTTTTCATTCTGGTTATATGCCCGGATAGAGATTTAAAAGCATCTGTCGCCTCCTCGAAGTCAGTGGAGATACTACCGAGGATTGCGTCGTTTCGCATAAGCATCGCCAGTTCCATCCAGAGCATGTGCAGATGACCTGTTAGTGTTTTTGCGTCGATGTGATCCAGTTGAGTTTTGAACTCCTTAAAAGATGTTCTTATTCTGTTGATATCTCCGGCATCAAGTGCCCTTGCTATTTCGTCATATTTTCGGAGTAGCGCTTTTGCTTGGGGGATAAAAACCGGAGGTACTCCCATTTTTATCTTCGCTTCTTTTTTTTCACCTTTCTTTCCCATGGACATGCCGCCATGTTTCATCTGGTGGCCTCCCCCTCCACCACCTCCTTCCGGTGACATCATGCTAGGTTTTGCCTGTATCTGGAGAGAACTATCGATCTTGAAATTGCCGTTGGTTACGACTCGTTCACCTTCTTTAAGGCCGCTTAATACAACGTAATAATCACCGGCCTTGGGGCCCAGGATAATTTCCCGGCCTTCGAAAGTCCCCTCTTTCCCTGGAACTGCAACGTACACTATCGCTCTTTTCCCGGTTATGAGTGGTGCAGAAGCAGGTATGAGAAGGGGAGGTAATACTTCCTTGTCCGGTGTTTCGATGACCCTTGCCGCGGCAGATACAGGGGCTTTTGCTACGGCATGCACAAACATTTCGGGTTTAAGCCTGTAGTTTTCATTCGATATGTCTACCCGCACTTTTACTGTTCTCGTTTTTGGGTTTATAAAAGGATCAATAAAGGAGATTTTGCCCTTAAAAGATATTCCCGGGTACGCTTCCGTTTTGAAGTCTACTTCCTGACCTTCTCGCAACCAGGCGATGTCAGACTCATATGCATCAAGTTTTGCCCAGACGTTTGAAAGATCTGCAATTGTGTAGATGCGCGTTCCTGTTTTTACGTACATGCCTTCAAGGGCATTTTTGTGAATTACTACTCCGCTCATTGGGGCGAGTATGGTTATGTGATCGGAAGGCTTTCCTCTCTTTATGATTTCTTTGATCTGGGCCTCGGTAAGTCCGAGAAGCCTCAATTTTTCCTGTGCCGCGATTATGTTATGACGCGCTGTTACCTTTATACTTTTTACGCGACTCTTTTTAAGAGTTCTGGAAGCGCGGATGGCTTCGATAAGTTCTGCCTGGGCTGCAAGGAGTTCTGGGCTGTAAAGGTAGACCATGGGCTTGCCTTTTTCAACGGTCACTCCGGTAAAATCAACGAAAAGTTTATCGATTCTACCTGGAACCCAAGCAGTTATATAACCTACGCGGGTTTCATCGTAGTCAATTTTCCCCACCATCCTAACATTTACTGAAACAAATTTCCTGATGACCGGGGATGTTTCTATTTCGGCGAGTTTCATCGCGTAGGGAGAAAGGGTAAGTTCTCGAAGGCTGCCTGGTTTTTCTTTCTGTTCTTTATTCTGGCCTGCAACAGGGATTAAATCCATTCCGCATATTGGGCACTTGCCTGGCTTTGATAGCTGGATCTGTGGATGCATGGAACATGTCCACAATGTATTTTTGTGTTGTTTTCCATGTTCCGTGGCAATCTTGGAATCTGCGTGCGTCGAATGAACCAAGGCAGGTGCCGGCCTAGTGCAGAAGATGAAAATTAATAACATTACAGCCGCATATGTGTACCTGGTCGAGGGATGGGAACGTATTCTATGAAGATGGTTTTTAATCATGGTTAATCTTCCCTTCCTGGTATTTCTTTTCCCACTATCATCTCCAGTTGTGCAATCCTGGTTGCCAGATCTGCTAAGGCACGTTCCATGGAAAGTTGGAATTCGAGCAATGTTCGTTGAGCGTCAATTATGTCAAGAAATGTTGCTTCACCTGCCTTAAATGACTGCAGCGAAACATCCAGTGCTTCTTTTGTCTGCGGAATCAAAGTGTCCCGGTAAAGACCGATTTTCCTCTGAGAATCCTCGATTCGGTAAAGTACCATCTTGGCTTCTGAAACAAGGTTATTTTCGATGTTTTGATGTTCTTTTTGGGCTGCCCTGTATCTGGCTTCCGCTTCCCGCTTTTCAGCCCTATATTTTCCGTGCCAGATAGGGATGTTGACTGAAACCATTGCAATTACGGGATCTTTCCCGGAGTCCTTAGTTCCAGACTTTAGTGCCTCGTCGGTGTCAATCCATTCAACGCCCAGGGTAATATCCGGGAAATAACTCTTCTTTGCAAGGTTAACTGCCGCTTGTTCTCTGGATATTTCAAATTCTTTCGCTTTCAGTGCCGGATTTTTGTTTTTAAGCCATGAAAAAAGCTGCTTTTCACTTATGCTAATGTTTCGAAATGGCAATGATTCAGGCCATGGTAAGGGGGCTCTCTCCGGCCTGTTCATTGCCGCGTTTAACTTTGCCATGATGGGACCACGAAGCTCCCTTAAGGTCTCGATTCGATCCTCGAGTTTGCTAATTTCAACTTGGGCCTTGACAACATCGGAGTAGGAGGCCAACCCGGCAGAATAATTGTTTCTCGCAACGCTTTCGAGGTATTTCATCAGGGAGAGATTTTCCCGCGTGATAGAGATAGCCTTTGCCAGGTAGTAGTACTCAGCGTAGGCAGATTTGACCCGGTAAAATAATTTGAGCTTAGCCGCTTCGTATTTCTGTCGTTCCATTTCCGATGCCTGGAAGGCTATATCGCCCCGGAGGGAAAGTTTTCCGAACCACGGGAAGGTTTGCGACAATGCCAGTTTCTGCCGTTGAGGTCCAACCCTGGTTTCAACTTCCTGTATGAAGTAAGCGTAAGAAAACCGGGGATCTGGGAGGGACGTTGCCTGCGGGATTTTCTCAAGTGCGGCCTTCCAGCGGTTAAAAGCGGCTTCAAGTCCGGGATTGTGCAGAGCGGCGTAAGCGAGGTAGTCAGAAAGAACGGGTTTTTCGGGCAGGTCGTCGGAAACAGGGGACGTGGTTGCCGCTCTTGCAAATTCACTGTACGAGATAAACCTCAAGCGTTCAAACTCTTCTTTATTCGCTGGTCCCCTTACCGGTAAGGCCGCGCAACTGCATGTTACAAGCACAATTAAATAACTGATAATAAATCTAAAGTGTTCCATATTTTTGTTATTGCTTTCCATTATCCCGTATCCGGATCAAACGAATCTGTATCGTGCTAGGGGAATTCGTCAATATTCTGCTCGGATCCTACGGCCTTATATAGGTTGTCCAGATCCAGCGGCTTGGGAAGAAACGTCGTAACACCCAGCTTCTCAAAGTCTAAAGTCCGAATCTTATCTGTATAGCCACTTATCAGGATTATCTTGCAATCTTTTTGGATGTATTTTCTGATCCTTCGGAGAAATTCGTCTCCTGTCATTGCAGGCATCATGTAATCAACGATCAGGGTGTCTACTGCCTGACTAGTCCTGAAAAACTCAAACGCTGCATAAGGATCATGAAATGCAATAACTTCGTGCTCAAGGCCAGTAAAAAGCATTTCAAGGGTTTTAAGCAGTGCCATGTCATCGTCTATAATTACAATCCTCATTTTTTCCCTTTATGTATCTCAATCCATGGTACTGGTCCCTGGATTGATGCGTTCTGCTTAGTAAGAGGAATGGTAAAGTTCAATATCTTTATGAGCAAAGGGAGTGCCAAATAGTAAGTCGATGGTGCTTAGCAGGTAGAAATGGTTTAGTTTTGAAGGTAAATCTATTTTACCTTTCGCTGCGAGGGTAAGCTCTGCATTAAATGTTGCAACTGTGTAAACGGGGTGCCTTTTATATGTAAACATTCCCCTGGAGACAAAATGATAAATCGACTGTGAGGCTCAATGTGAAATTAAGAAGCCTTGAGACAAGAGTAATCCGATACGTGATAAGCTCTGGTGATGTTTATTCCCCACGGTTGAAACCATGAATTAAGTAGTCAGTGGGATTGAAAGCTCCTTTCCATCCATTGAAATCTTCTTTCAAAATAGTTTTTATCGTTTTATCCGCTTGATTGAACGTCCGATGTTACACAATGGTTTTCGTGTATAAAATGGTGGTCGTAACATGAAGGACGTTCTAATTACGATTTGGAGGTGCCATGAAGTCTTCTGGGTAGGCATAACCGGAAGATTACTCCCTGTGGCCTATTTTTCAAAACCTTTATGCTTCCGCGATGAGCCCTTATTATCTTTTTAACAATCGCCAGTCCAAGCCCCGTGCCTTCTTCTTTTGTAGTATAAAAAGGCACAAAAATTTCCTCACCCGTTGATAAACCGCAACCCTCATCCGCTATATCAATATAAACCTGCCTGCTGTTTTGTCTTATCGAAATCTCAATACTTTCTCCTGTTTCAGAAGCCTGGATAGCGTTCATAAGCAAGTTTATGATAGCCTGTTTCAAGCGTTTAGAGTCGATAAAAATGGGACATACGTCTTTTTCCACACTGATCGTGATCCGGACATTTTTCTTCCTGGCTTCAGGTTCAACAAGCATCCTGCTGCTTTTAACGACTTCAATAGGATCATCTAACTCCAGGCTCAGTTTAAGCGGTTGAGAAAAATCGAGCATTTCTTGAACCATATTTTCAAGTCGTGCCACTTCTTCTATAACTATACCGAGTTTCTGGTAGTTTGGATCTTTCTCGCTAAGATTTCTTTGAACTGAGCTGGCAAAGCCACCGATTGCCACCAGGGGTGTTTTAAGGTCGTGGGCTACAGCGGAAAGAGCTATTCCCATGGATGCGTGACGTTCTATTTCCCGCAAACGTTCCTGGTTCTTTTTTTCGCGGTCAACCAGAATTCCTACCAGTATTGCGACAGTAAAATAAAGGATGACCTCCATAACCCTGTCAAAATCGCTACTGGAAAAACCACGCCAGTTCTTTAAAACAAATGGTGTGTAGAAAAGGAATATTAGTATAGTTGTAAGTATTGTACCTTGGAGACCGAACCATAGTCCGGAAAGGATTATTGGCAAAAAATAGAGTTCACGGTAAAAGATGTGGTGATAGGGCTGATTTTGCCTGGTTAAATAATGGAGCGCACTTATAAAAATAACCAGGATTGATAAAACCACTACCTTGACTTTCCATTCTTTGTCTCCGAATGCTCTCATGAATCTTTGTCCTGATTATTGGAACTCATGAATTTTTCCAATTCTTTTTCAATATCAATCATCACAACGGTGCCATCCATCGTATAATCAGATTCTTTGACCTCGGTAATTTTGCGAAGAGAGCGAATAACCGAGTCTATCTTCCTCCCGTGGAATTCTATTACTGCTAGCGCCTTGAGGACCTCTTCGTCGGTAACTCTTTTTCTGCAGAACCTGACTTTTCCACCGATTATCATGTTGGAATTGAGTAGATAATGTGCCAAGGTGACCATCAATTCTTTCAGAGTCTTAAGTGCCACTCGGCTTTTTTCCAGTCGAAGTCTTTCCAGATACCATTTTCGCTTTTTTTCGAAAATTATGGAAATGAGCAAGCCGGTGACCCCACCAAAGATGGCAAATGCAATTCCAAGAGGTAGCATCGTTGGGCCGAAAGATTTGAGCGCATTTGAAAATATCTCGCCCCAGTGTGCGTGAAAAAAGTTGTTGTCATGAAGATGCATTAGTGTATATGTTAGTACTACATAAGGATGGAGGAGTAGGTAGCCCAGTACCATCCCTGCCAGAGAAAATGCGAGATGCCGTTTGAAATGATCCAAAGCCATTAGAACCCTCGATTGTTACAGGGGATGAGCTAACCAGTGCAAGAGAACCGAGAATTTATAGGCTCTTGCTAGAGATACCCATAAGGGTAAGCAATTCTGGGGCCAATTTCTTTTGCTTGGTGCCGGTTTCATTTAAACCTAAATCCGTGACGGTGCTTTATGGCTGATCTATACAACATGTTTAAATTGCTGATTCTTGGCCACAGAGCCGCGGAGAATATACTTCACTTGTTAAGCAATATTTTTAGGCTCTGTGGTTCAAGTAAAAGATCACGGATTCAGGTCATAGTTTAAGGTTGTATTGCATTTTGTCAGACATCATGCCAAGTTATGTGAGCGCTCACTTTTAAGTAATCTGGGTGGTATGGTTGTTGCTTGATTAGGCAGGAAAGCTAATGTCTCTTACATTCGCATTTTGGATAATAACGTCAAGCCTTTTAGTGCCATGCAGCGGATTCTTTATCGCGTGTGGCGTTCGTAATCATCTTCTACTAAAAGATTCATTCTTGGAGGTCGATAATGGACTTTCAGTTATCCAGAAGAGGTTTTTTGCAGGCTGTAGGAACGTCGCTATTGATTGGGATGCTTAACAAGACTATCCCCGCTTATGCGGCAAGCCGAACGGGGATCCGGGTGGCGGATAGAAAAGAGACTGATACCGCCATTGAATACCATCTTGTCATTCAGCGGAATCCTCTTCCTATTGGTTTGAAGGAGGGAATGCCAATAACCATCAATGATTCTTTCCCGGCCCCGCTGATTAGATTGAAGGAAGGAAAAAGGGCGATTCTCAAGGTAAGGAATGAAATGCACGAGTCGACTTCCATTCACTGGCACGGAATCATTGTGCCTTACCAGATGGATGGTGTACCTGGAGTGGTTTTTCCTGGTATTGCTCCTGGTGAAACCTTTGTGTACGAGTTCCCGGTGGTACAAAGCGGCACCTATTGGTATCATTCTCACACGGGTCTCCAAGAACAGTTAGGGCATTACGGACCATTGATCGTTGAACCGAAAGACGATGAACCCTTCGATTATGACAGGGAACACGTGGTTGTTCTTTCTGATTGGACTTTTGAAGAGCCCGAAAAGGTACTCATGCACCTTAAAAAGTGGGAGGGCTACTACAATTACCAGAAGAGAACTGTCTTTGACCTTTTTAACGATATTGAAAAAGTGGGATTTCGGAAAGCAATGAAAACCAGGCTTATGTGGTCGAAGATGAGGATGAGTTCTCGCGATATAGCGGACATAACCGCATCTACGTATACATACCTAATGAATGGGATGACTGCTGAGGAAAACCAGACGTTTATTTTCAGACCCGGTGAGAAGGTCAGGCTAAGGTTTATAAATGCATCTGCAAACACTTACTTCGATGTAAGGATACCGGGGTTAAAGATGAGCGTTGTACAGGCAGATGGTCAGAACGTTCAACCCGTTTCGGTTGATGAATTCAGGATAGCAGTTGCCGAGACGTATGATGTAATAGTGACACCTTCTGAGCATAGGGCTTACACTATCTTCGTTGAATCCATGGATAGAAGCGGGTACACCAGGGGTACCCTGGCACCTGAAAAAGGAATGAAGGCGCCCTTGCCCCCCAGGAGACCGCCGGCGGAAAGGGGTATGAAGGCTATGGGCATGGATATGAAAATGGATATGCACGGTATGAAGGGTTCACATGCCATGAATATGATGCAGGGGAACAAGATTAAAATGGCGAAAGAGCCTTGTAGCGGATGCACCGTGGAAAGAATACCTAAAAGTTTCGGGGTTGATGCAGCAATGAAAGTAAAAAATCCAATTTGCAGGCTGGATGACCCTGGGGTGGGGCTGGAAAATGTAAAGCATAAAGTATTGACCTATGCTGATCTGAAGAGCGTCACTCCCTTTCAAAAGAGAAACGTGGACAGAGCGATAACAATCCATCTCACGGGAAACATGGAACGGTTCGTATGGAAGATGTGGGCAGATGACGGGAAGACTCTCACGTCGGAGTTTCACCAATTAATTGACCTTAAGTACGGAGAACGGGTTAAAATCGTGTTTGTTAATCATACCATGATGGACCATCCCATTCATCTACACGGAACTTGGATGTACCTTGATAACGGAAACGATGCGCTCAATCCTAGAAAACATACGATTAACATTAAACCCGCGGAGAAACTTTGCGTGGAAGTCGATGCTGATGCGTATGGTAACTGGGCGTTTCACTGTCACCTTCTCTACCACATGCATACAGGCATGTTCAGGGTAGTGCGTGTTTGCTGAAATTGGAGGAAGAAAAATGATAATTTGCCGGATATTAAGCATAGTAATTATGACAGGAGTTCTGGTTTCCGGGGCATTCGCTCAACCAGCAAATAATGGGTGCAAGACATTTCCCGTAAAACCAATGAAGCCCATGTATTACGGTCAACTATTGTTTGACAGGCTAGAATACGTCCTGGAGAAGGATAACAGGAAGAACTTCGATTATGAATTTACCGGCTGGTACGGAGGTGACCACCAGAGGGTATGGATTGAGGGTGAAGGTGTTCACGAGACGAAAACGGGTGACGGAGAAGTTGAGAGGCTTGACGTAATGTACGGAAAGTTAATTTCTCCTTTCTGGGATGTAAGGTTGGGAGTTGGTTACAAGGGAGTTTACGGGGAAAACTCGGAAGACAGGGTTTTTGGTGTTGTAGGCTTTAAGGGGCTAGCACCTTACCTTTTCGAAATCGATACGAATCTCAGGGTTTCAAACGAGGGCGAGGTTCTTGCCGATTTTGAAGCTGAATATGATCTTCTTCTGACCCAGCGATTGGTTCTACAGCCGAGGTTGGATACCCTGGTTGCGTTTAATAAGATAGAGGAAATGGGAATAGGAACGGGAGTAAACAGTGTTAACATTAGCTTCAGGTTGAGATACGAAATAAGGAGGGAATTTGCGCCATACGTTGGCGTTAGCTGGCACAAGAAGTTTGCTGGCACCGCGAGCATCGCTGACAAGGAAGGGGAGCCCACCGAAAGTACAGACATTTTTGTGGGGGTGAGAATGTGGTTTTAAAGAGTCGCCAGTAATCAATTCCCAAAAAATACTGGAACATTTGTTATTACGACGAGCATGCCAAAGGCAGATAACGAAGTAATCCCTTGGAATATAAAGGTCTTGGAGCTTTCTCCGCTTGTAATTTGGCTTTTTGTTCGCAAATATTTGGGAGGCGCCTCACTGGTGTTCAGTTCCGGTTGTCAACCACCAGCACCTTTGCTCCCTTTATTTTCCTTGTTTTTAGCTCAATCAGTGCCCTGTTTGCATCTTCTAGCCCGAATTCCTGCACCTCAGGTTTTATCTTGATCTCGGCAGCCAGTTCCAGGAATTCCGATATATCCCGTTTAGCCACGTTTGCCACGCTTTTGATTTCTTTTTCCATCCAGAGATGAGACGGGTAGTCGAGCTTGAGGAGATAATCCTTGTCGATATCCTCTTTCCTTATTGCGTTTATGACAAGCCTTCCGCCTGGCATCAGGTTCCTGAGTGCATCTACCACAGGCTTCCATACCGGGGTTGTATCGATAATGGCGTGCAATTTTTCTGGAGATTCATCCTCCGTACCCCCAGCCCATGCAGCACCAAGTTCAAAGGCAAATTCTTGCTGGTGCTTGCTACGAGCAAAAACAAATACCTTGGAACTAGGAAAACGATGCTTTACCATTTTTAAAACCAGGTGTCCTGAGGCTCCGAAGCCTGTCAACCCCAGGTTCTGACCATCTTGGAGCCCTGTTAGCCTTAACGACCTGTAGCCTATTGCGCCAGCGCAAAGAAGAGGTGCCGCTTCCACGTCAGAAAAGAAAGCTGGAACCTGGAAGGCAAATCCCTCAGGAACTACCATGTATTCGGCGTAGCCCCCGTTGGCATCTCTCCCGGTAGCCTTGAATTCGGGGCATAAATTTTCAAGGCCCTTCTTGCAAAATTCGCAGTCTCCACAGGATGAGTATATCCACCCTATACCGACCCTGTCTCCTATCTGAAATTTGCTTGCTTCTTTTCCTTTCCCTGCAACTCTCCCCACCACTTGATGTCCCAGAACCACCGGTAGCCTAGGTGGCGGAGTTCTCCCTTCGATTTCATCCAGCTCCGTATGGCATACGCCACAGGT
>JALSTM010000126.1 GCA_026983715.1 Desulfobacterales bacterium | reverse complement strand
AGCTTCAGGCACCAACTCAGATTGTCTGTACCAACAGCATGCCTGAAGGGCAGGCTTCTTTCCTTGAGCAGTTACACACTGCTCAAGGAAAAAAGAATATCCCTTTGCGCTCTTAGCGTCTTAGCGGGTCAAACTTGGTTGCGGCTTTGCTGCCTTAGCTATTTGGGTCATTAATAAGGGTCTCCTTAATACTAAAAAGTTGTAACTTCGGTCTCCTTCAAAATTCCATCCTTTAGCTTGTAGACCCTGTTCATAAGTGAGGCGAGCTCAAGGTTGTGAGTCGCCACTACCATGCTTATTTTTTCTTTTTCGTTTAATTCCACTAGCAATTGATGAATTCTCTCACTTGTCCTGGTATCAAGATTCCCGGTAGGTTCATCAGCGAGAAGTACCTTGGGGCCCCGAATGAGCGCTCTCGCTACCGCTACCCTCTGTCTCTCTCCCCCTGAAAGGGTTGTGACCCTTCTACCGACCTGTTTCGAAAGGCCAACCTTTTCAAGTAGATCCAGCGCTTTTTCCCTGGCAACGCTTCTGGATGTTCCGGCCATAAGTTCCGGTATCATCACGTTTTCCAATGGGTCAAATTCCGGCAATAAATAATGAAATTGAAAAACGAACCCAATGTGCTTGTTTCTGAAAGCTGCAAGTTCCCTTTCATCCATCCTGAAAACATCCTGGCCGTTAAAAAATACCCCTCCAGAACATGGAGTATCCAGGGTTCCAAGAATGTGCAGAAGGGTCGACTTACCAACTCCCGATGCCCCAATTATGGCGATTCTCTCTCCTTCGTGCAGGCTCAAAGATAACCCCTGGAGAACATCCACCCTGTTGTTTCCTTCACCGAAGTGCTTCTCAATATCGATTGCTTTCAATACCGGGGTAGCATTAGCCATAACGTAGAGCCTCAGACGGATTTAGCCTTGATGCCTGCCACGACGGGTACAAGGTTGCAAGCAGGCTTATGAGCATCGTTGCGAGAGTGATCAGAATCACATCTAGGGATTCGATTTTTACAGGTAACGTGGAAATCGTGTAAACGTCTGCGGGAAGCTGAATAAACTTGTACTTTTTGAGCAAGCTGCACAGGGTAAAACCGCCAAAAAGACCGATCACGGTTCCGAGTGCACCAATAATTACTCCTTCCAGTACGAAGATTTTCATGATCATCCTGTTGGTGGCGCCCATGGCTTTTAAAATTGCGATATCCCTCGTTTTTTCCATTACTACCATGATGAGGGTGCTTATGATATTAAAAGATGCAACGAGGATGATGAGTGTTAATATGATGAACATTACGGTTTTTTCGAGTTTAAGGGCTGCAAAGAAATTCTTGTTCATCTGTGTCCAGTCCCTGCAGAAGTACTCGTTTCCGAGTTCCAAATGAATATTTTTTGCTATCTCCGATGCCCTGTAGACATCACGAACCCTTACCTCTATACCGTTACAGACGTTGGGAAGCCCAAGAAATTTCTGTGCTGAGCGCAGATTAATAAAAGCAAGGGAGTTGTCATAGTTGTAAAGGCCGCTTTCAAATAATCCAACCACGATAAATTTCTCGCTTCTCGGTGCCTGCCCAAGAGGCGTTAACCTTCCCGTGGGAGAAATAACGTTTATAATGCTTCCCGTGCTTATACCAAGGTTTGAAGCGAGCTCAGTACCTAAAATTATGGGCGGATAAAGATAAGAGGTCGTTTTTGCACTTTCCGTCTTTTTGTATTTTAGCTTGAGATCGAACAGCGAACCGGATTTCATTATGGATGTAAGGTTTAACACCCCGGAAACCGTGTCGGGATCTATGCCTCGCAAAATTGCCCCTGACACTCCCCTGTAACCGGAAATCATAACCTGGGTTTGAATGAAAGGTGTTGCAGCCTTAACGCCGTCTACCGCTTCTATCTTATCGATTACCGTATTGTAGTTATCAATGGTGCTCCCGACCCTGAAAACCATTATGTGTGATGTAATTCCAAGGATCTTGTTCCGCAGATCGTTTTGAAACCCGTTCATTACTGCAAGTACAACCACAAGGGTCATTACACCCACCGCCACTCCTGCCACGGATATTACGGTAAGGAGGGAAAGTAGCGATTTTCCTCGCTTGGTTTTAAGGTGTTTTAAACTGATAAATAGTTCGAAATTCATAATTGAAAAATTATCTCAAGGAGCTTAGCCAGAACCAGATTCTTATCAATGAAAAGTTCATTTTTATCTCAAGTACCTGTAATCATGGAGCCAAAGAATAGTCATTGCGATCCCGCACCCACTTCCTGCGAACTGTAGGAGCAATGGCAAATAGTCGTATCTGAAGTAGGTGCGGGAGAAGCAATATCCAGGACCTTGATATCCCGACGACATTGCTTCGTAGTCTCCCTTTGGCAGACTTCTCACAATGACAAAATGTTACAAAAATTGTTCACGTACCGTTCTACTAGTTCTTCAAATATCATTAAAGTTTCCTTGCTACTTAAAACTTAATCACTTAAAACTTAAAACTTACTAATTACTCTTTTCCGGCCTTAGCAATGGAAAAAGTATTACTTCCCTTATAGACGGGGAATCAGTAAGAAGCATCACTAGCCTGTCTATACCTATTCCTTCACCTGCGGCAGGTGGCATTCCGTATTCAAGCGCACGGATGAAGTCTTCATCCATAAGATGCGCCTCCTCGTCCCCTGCCTTCCTCGCTTCAACCTGCTTCAAGAACCTCTCCCTCTGGTCTATTGGATCGTTCAACTCGGAAAATGCGTTTGCCATTTCTCTCCCAGCGATAAATAGCTCGAACCTATCGGTAACCGAAGGATCTTCTTCGTTTCTCCTCGAAAGCGGCGAAACTTCTATCGGGTAATGGGTTATAAAGGTTGGCTGTATCAGTTTCGGTTCAACGGTCAGATCGAATATCTTGGTTAGCAGTTTTCCGTGGCCTTCGTACCTGTCTACCTGGATATCAAGATCTTGTGCGGCTCTTCTGGCCGCATCTTCGTTTTTTAATATTTCTGGATCCTGCTTTCCTATTTCAACCAGGGCATCCGC
>JALSTM010000125.1 GCA_026983715.1 Desulfobacterales bacterium | reverse complement strand
GATAACGCTGTAAATGTATGCCACGGAGACACCCAGTCCTATAAGGGTGAACATGTTGAGGCTCCTGTTAATAATCGATTGAACACCCCTTACGAAAAACGGCCATCCGGCCCAGATAACGACAGGAGTGGAAAGGATGAACTCAAGCCATTCCAGCATCTTGGGGCTCGCTATTTGATCCAGGATTTTTCCTCCGGGAATTAACCCTCGCATGGCGATAACAACCACGGGAAGAGTAAGAATGGCGCCGATTACGAACCGCCTCAGCATGTCCCTGTACTCTGTGTCTTCTTCCTCGTCCATCGCGATTATACGGGGCTCAAGAGCCATCCCGCACTTCGGGCAATTTCCGGGCTCTGTCCGAATAATTTCTGGATGCATGGGGCATGTGTATTCTGTTCGGGTCTCGGGTATGGCCGGTAACATCGGTTCAAGAGCCATCCCACATTTAGGACAGGAACCTGGACCAGTTTGTACCACTTCCGGATGCATGGGGCACGTGTACTTTCTACCACCCGCCTTATCTTCTACTGACTCGATCGCGGTTTCAGTATCTTTCCCATGATGCATATGATGCATGTGGTGATTCTGATGCTCATGATGTTCGTGGCTTTCTCGGATGAAATTCTCCGGATTCTCCTCGAACTTGACCAGGCAATGTTTGCTGCAAAAGAAGTATTTCTTCCCGTCATGTTCGGTCCGAAGTTCCGTGTCCTGCTTTACCTTCATTCCGCACACCGGGTCGATTGTAGTGGCATGGTCTTCATGGTCTTCTGAATGTTCGTTGTGATGCATTTCTTTCATCGTGTACTCCTCTCCTTGTTACCCGCATCTTGGTCAGTGAAAAAAATTTACACAAGGATTGAAACATATTTTCAATATATGGGATCTGGGGTAATTCATGTCATCAGATCTCTCTTTCTTGCTTCAAATTCCTCTTTGTCGATCTCTCCCCTGGCGTACCTTTCCTTGAGTATTTCCATGGCATTGGAACTTGCGGATAAGCCCTGGTCCTTTTTTCGGCTGGAGCCGAAAATCCATTTTACAAGAAATACAACTCCAAGTATAACAAGTCCCCAGAAAATGAACATGAATAGCATGCCGAAAATTCCCATTCCCCAACCCATGAACATTCCGGGATGGTTACCCCACGTGCTATGGTTTCCCTGGGCAAGCAGTCTTGATGGGGATAGAAGTAGCATCCATCCCAATAGCCATATGTAACTTTTACAATCTATTTTCAACTTTTTCATCGTTTATATCCTCTAAAAATATATTAGTTAATATGGATCTGTGAAGCATTTATTGTACCAAGTGGGAAAGGGTCCTGAATCCGTGACGAAACTTTGTAAATAATTTGTATAACATGTCTAAGTCGGTTATTATTGGCCACATATCTAGGCGTAAAAAGGTTGCTTGAGAAGATGAAAAATAGAACACGATGACTCTGTGGCCAGAAACCTGTAATTTAGAACTGTTATGCAAATCAGACATAAAGTTCGGTAACGGATTCAGGATTGAGTAATAAATCTGAAGTTTGTTAAATTATGGCGTTGATGGTATCCGTTAGCACTTTTATTGAAGTAGGCCGGAGGAGTAATTTATAAAAATGAAACGAGAAATTGTGGACATTGGCGTGATCTATTCTCCTTTCAAAACCAAGGAAGAGACCCCTATACAGGGCAAGCTAAAACCTGAGGCAAAAGGGCGTGTTGAGGTCTTCCCGGAGTATGCGAAAGGTTTAAAAGACATAGAAACCTTTTCTCACGTGATCCTTCTTTACCTATTTGACAGGGCGTCAGAAATAAGGTTGATTCGTCCCACTTTTCTAGATGATAGCCCCCACGGGATCTTCGCCACCAGGCATCCCTGCAGACCGAACGGAATTGGAATTACCACGGTCAGGCTCATAGGACGGGAAGGAAACATACTTCATGTTCTCGGTATTGATGTTTTGGATAAAACACCTCTCATAGATATAAAACCTTATGTCCCGCGCTTTGATTGCTTCCCCGAAGCCACGGAAGGGTGGCTTGCGGGGCTTTCCGAGCGTCCCAAGCCCGAAGGAAGGGAGTAGATCACCGAAAAGTTAACCGGGGCAACGGATTAGCTTGATTCCCAGCAAAGAAAGCTTCTAACATCGTAAATGTCCGAAGGCTGTTGTGTAGTTTTTCGGAGGTCTTGTGCTCGAGTCGGGCGGTCGCAATGAAATCTTTCGGCTTGCCTTCATTTTCCTAAAAACTGTCTTGACAGCTGGGTATGCCATAATACATGTTCAGAAGACAACCTCAGGGGTTAATATGACAGAAAAAGGTGAGTACAAGAGCAAGAGACGGTTTAATATGGCTATATCGCTGGCTGTCCTCGTGGTGGAATTTGTAATAATTCTTATCGGAGTAAACGTTTACGGGTATTTCAGGACGAAAACCCATTTCGCAACTACCATTATTACCAATATTAATAAAACCGAAGTGGAAAAACTTAGGGACTTTTTTGACCAGATAAATGATAAATTGCTGGTGATACATGACATAGGAGAAAATGGGGAACTTAACCCGGATGACGTAGTAAGCCTGAACAACAATTTCTTTTCTTTCCTGTCCAACAATAAGATATTTAGCAGATTGATACTTGCTGATGACCGTGGTAACGAGTAGTTACTTCGTTTATAGAAAAAAAGGCCGGTGGATAAGTGCACCGTTTGTACTAACCTCAGGACAGGCAAAAAAGGAAGGAAATCGAACTTGCATGCCTCAAGGCACTTGTGGCATTTTTTAACTCCAATGGCGCAGCCTTGCTGATCGGTGTAAATGATAATGGAAAGACAGTAGGTATTGAACCAGATAATTTTGAAAATCACGGCAGGTGCTTGTGGCATGTAAAAAACTTGATAAACTAGGACGTTGTACCCGAGTTTTCGGCCTTCATACAGGTTTCCCTGGTGGAATCGGAAGATAAAACTGTTGTAATGATCGAGTGTGCTCCGGCCAATGAACCCGTTTTTTTTAAAATTGGCAAAAACGAGGAATTTTATAT
>JALSTM010000124.1 GCA_026983715.1 Desulfobacterales bacterium | reverse complement strand
ATGCGACCCACGGGCGTCGATATGCCTTCTTTTATGAATGCCAGGACTATATGTTCCACCGACACGTACTCGTCCTTGAGCCTCTGGGCTTCTTCTTCAGCAGCTATGAGAAGCTTATTCAGACGTGCCGTAAGGTAGATTTTCCCCGCTTCGGCACCGGGCCCAGAAACTTTGGGTCTCCTGGAAAGTTCTTCTTCTAGCCTTCGCCTTACTTCTTCCACGGGGATTTCCATCTTCTGGAAGATTCTGGGAATAAGCCCGTCTGGTTGTTCTAATAGGGCTAACATTAGATGTTCCCCGTCGATTTCCATGTGACCATACTTGATGGCCTTGGTTTGTGCTGCTTGCAGAGCTTCTTGAGATTTCAAAGTGAACTTGTTTATATCCATAGGACTATCTCCTTTCTTTCCTTGTTATTATTGATGAATCACAGGTCCATGCATGTTTGATCGTTCAAAAGTGTCCTTAATTTCTCAATTTGCCTTTCGAGAGTCTCAATTCGATCCAGAAGATCGAGTACCAACCCTATTCCGACATAGTTGATGCCTAGTTCATGTCTGAGTCTCCAGATCTTTCTCGCCGTCAGAACCGCTTCTGTATCGAATAAAGGCTCCCCTAAACCTGAGCGTCTTTTCGGTTCCAATAGCCCGAGTGCGACAAACCGGGCTATCAGTTCGGGATGCAGTTTACTGAGATATGCCACTTCGGACAATGTCAGTAAATCACTCCCGTTCATCCCTCTGTCACTAACAAGCCTTACCATCAGTTTTGCTGCTGCCATTTAATCACCCTTCTGTCCTGTATTTGTTTCAACAACGTTTATCGTCTCGGGTTGAATGTTGAGTGTTTTTTCAACTCCTCGAAAAGCTCTCTCTCCTTTGGTGAGAGTTTCTCCGGAACTGCAACCTCTATTTCAACGTAGAAGTCTCCTGGTTTTCCCTTGGGATTTGGGAGTCCTTTTCCCCGGAGCCTCAGTTTTTTACCGCTCGATGTGCCAGGTGGAATTCTAACAGTTACGAAACCACCTGGTGTCGGAACATCGATGTTGGCTCCAAGTGCTGCTTCCCATGGTGTAACGTAGAGCTTGTAATAAATGTCCCGGCCTTCCAATCGATAATAAGGATGTGGTGAGATGTCCACGATTAGATAGAGATCCCCGGGTTTTCCACCGCCAACACCGGGTTTACCCTGCCCGCTTAATCTTATCTTTTGTCCGGGAACAACCCCTGCCGGGATTTTGACGTCGTAACTCTTGGTTTCCAGGGTTACATTCCCCTTTTCATCAACTTTAGGAGTCTGGAGCATTATACTTTTGGTTCCGCCACGGTAAGCATCTTCAAGTGAGATTGTTATCTTTGCTTCCGTGTCTTCTCCATTTTGTACCCATGTCCCGGCAAACGGACCACTGGTTCTTTCTGACCTTTTTCCGGCTTTCCTGAAAGCACCACCAAAAAGAGTCTCAAAGAAATCGCTGAAATCCGTTGTCCTCCAGCTTGTTTCTCCCCTGTCCGCGGCACTGCCGGGAGTCCAAAAATCAAAATGGACATCCCACCCCGGGGGAGGTGTAAAATCCTGTCCTGCTTTCCAGTTGGCACCAAGCTGGTCGTATTTCTTCCTTTTCTCCGGATCTTTCAGTACCTCGTATGCTTCCCCGATCTCTTTGAATTTTTCTTCCGCATCCGGAGATTTATTTACGTCAGGATGGTATTTCCTCGCTAGTTTTCGATAAGCAGCGTGGATTTCCTCCTGTGTAGCATTTCTTGGTACTCCAAGTATTTCGTAATAGTCTTTGTATTTCACACTCATCTTCTACCGTCGTCCACCTCTCGTTTTTTTATTGGCTATGGCACAACATACATCATATTGGTAGCATATGATATTTTACTTACCGTTGTTTAGGTAATTCTTTACCACGATGACCTTAGCAGGTCTCAAGAGTCTGTCTCCCATTCTGTAACCTTTCTGGACAACTTCATATACCAAACCGTCAGGAAGCTGTGGGTCAGCCACGGTCCCGACCACCTCGTGCCACTTCGGGTCAAAGAGCACCCTTTCAGCTTCGATTTCTTCAACTCCGTATGATGAGAAGATCTGTTTCATCTGCCTTTGAATGCATTCGACACCTTTTACAATGGGATGATCGCAATCGTCGCACGCTTTCAAGGCGTGCTCGATGCTATCGTACACGGGAAGCATGCTAGCGAGTACACATGCCCTTTCATCCTCGCGTATTTTTTCCATTTCTCGCTCACAGCGTTTACGATAATTGTCGAAGTCAGCAAGCGCTCTTCGCCACCTGTCTTCCATCTCCTGCACGGATGCCGCTTTTGCAGAAATATCGGTCTCTTTTCCGGCAACTTTTTCATTTGCCCTTCTTATCGGAATAATAACCGTTTTTTTCTCTTTTTCTCTTTCGTCTCGTTCCATCTTTTTCACCCACCTTCTTCGAGGGTCTAGGTTTCTCTAATTTTTGTGCAATCTGGGCAATATTCCGCTCCCGGCACAAACTGCAATAAGTTCTTGGGTTTTTTCTCATAAGTTGGCCGGGATTAACCCGGCCAATAGTTATTGTCACTTGAGACAGCGCGAAAAAATTTCGCGCAAGTTGCTTATATCTAGGCGTGTGCGGCATGCACACAGTCCTTTACTTTTCGGTAAATTCTGCGTCAATTACATCATCTCCACCTTTACCTGCCTGGGCAGACGTATCTGCTGCGCCCGCCTCAGGACCTGCCTGAGCGGTCTGCTGGTAAGCAGCAGAAGCAACCATTTGCAGTGCCTGCTGCAGATCGCTTATGAGCTGTTTCACCTTGTCCAGAGGCGCTTCTTCTTTTACCGCTTTCTTAGCATCTTCTATCAGTTGTTCGCACCTTGCTTTTTCATGAACAGGAACCTTGTCACCGAGGTCTTTCAGGGTTCTCTCGAGCTGGTAAGCCAGGCTATCGGCCTGGTTCCTAGCTTCTACTTCTTCTCTCCTTCTCTTGTCTTCCTCGGCATGCTGCTCAGCTTCTTTTATCATTCTTTCAACCTCGGACTT
>JALSTM010000123.1 GCA_026983715.1 Desulfobacterales bacterium | reverse complement strand
TATCATAATAGGTTCCATTGCTGCCCTGGAAAGGGAAATGAAGAACCTTAATGTTGGCCTAGATATAACTCGTGCAAGCAGTATCGATGAAATAGGGTGTCTTTCCGGTGTTGTTCTTTTCGAGGGTGGATATTCTCTCAGTGTTGATGATATTTGTTACGGCAACCTATCGGTATACGGAGCAAAAGCTGTTATAGACTGGATAAAAACAGCGGTATATCTTACCCTGGAAGGCACTACGAGTGCAATTTGCACAGCCCCTCTTAACAAAGCCGTTTTGAAAGAGAAAGCCCGATTTAAATACCCCGGGCATACCGAGTTTCTGGCTCACCTTACAAATACCAGGCAATTCGTCATGATGCTTGCAGGAAAAAAGCTCCGGGTTTCTCTTGTAACCATCCACTGCCCTCTCTCCGAGGTGCCAAAATTACTGACCGTGGAAAATATACTTAACACGATTGTAATAACGGCAAAAGCACTGGAAGAAGACTTCGGAATTCAGGAGCCTCTCCTTGCCGTGGCCGGGTTAAATCCTCACGCAGGTGAGGCTGGAAAATTCGGACGAGAGGAGATAGAAATAATCGGACCGGCTATAAAGAGTGCGCAAAGGTCCGGGATCAACGTCTCGGGACCCTATCCACCGGATACTGTATTTTACCAAGCGTACAAGGGGAAACACCATGGGGTTATAAGCATGTACCATGACCAGGGATTAATACCACTTAAACTAGTACATTTCTCTGATGCGGTAAATGTCACTCTCGGACTCCCCATAATCCGAACATCAGTCGATCATGGCACGGCCTACGATATAGCCGGAAGGGGGATGGCCGATCCCAGTAGCTTTGTTGAAGCACTTCACCTGGCTTCTACCATGGCGATTAACAGGTTTAAAAGGGGAGTGTCCGGTTAATTCAGAAAATAACGTGCGGAGGAGACTTCTGCAGAGTGAAAAAATCGATACTTATAAGAGGCGCCCGGCAGCATAACCTGAAAAATGTAGACCTCGAAATTCCTCACAATTCCTTCACCGTGATAACGGGACCCAGCGGCTCCGGAAAGTCGTCCCTCGCTTTTGATATCCTTTATGCCGAAGGTCAGCGAAGGTACATCGAGTCTCTTTCCACTTATGCAAGGCACTTTATCGAGCAACTCGATAAACCGGACGTAGATAGTGTGGAGGGCTTAAGTCCCACCATTGCCATTGAAAATAGGCAAATTGCCACCAACCCGAGGTCTACCGTTGGCACGATAACGGAGATTTATGATTTTCTCCGCCTGCTTTTTGCCAGGCTGGGAGAAGCTAGCTGCCCCAAGTGCCATCGACGTATTAGGGTAAGCCATCCGGAAGATACCGTAAACGATTTAATTTCAAATCATCAAGGGGCAAAGATTCTTATTCTGTCTCCCACAGAGTCTCCCAAGGGGGTGGATTTAAAAAGGTCTCTTAAAACCCTCATAAAGGAAGGATTCATAAGGGTTAGGGTAAACGGGAAGATTTTGGAAATTCCCCAGGTTGCAAATAACCCCCCGGAAAACGTTACAAAGGTGGAAGTGGTGATAGATCGTCTTGTCGTTGACCCGAAGAGACGCTCACGGCTTACAGATTCAGTAGAACTAGCATACAAAATCGGCTCCGGAAAAGTTGTAATATATGAACTTCCTGACAAAGAATACGTATTCACTGATATACATGCATGCCATTTTTGTGGCGTTAAACTCCCCGAACCCACTCCAAGATTATTTTCATTCAACAATCCCGAGGGAGCCTGCCCGCATTGTGATGGCCTCGGGGTTGAAGAATCTTTCGATCCAGATCTTATTATCTCTAACCCCCATCTTTCCATACGGGATGGCGCAATTGGTCCATGGGCCAACAAGAATTCCGTAACTTTCTACGAACAGCTCGAATCATTGGCCAGACACTACAAATTTAGTATTGACACCCCATTTAAAGAGATCCCTGAAAGGGCAAAAAATGCGATACTTTACGGATCAGGCAATGAGGAGGTACCATTTCATCATTACGTTGGAGAGAAGCTCTTCATTCACAAGAGACCATTTGTGGGTCTAGTACCTTTTCTGAAAAAGAAACTTGCCGAGGCAAAAACCCAAGATGAGAAAAGGGAGGTTGAACAATACATAAGGAAGAACCCATGTTCCCGGTGCGGTGGAACAAGATTAAGAAAGGAAGCCCTTTCATTTACTTACGAAGGACTCACCATCGCGGATATTTCTTCAATGTCCGTCAAGGAAGCCCTTAACTGGTTCAAAAGTATCAAGGGAAGGGGAAACAACAATCCGGTGGCTTCCAGGATATTTTCTGAAGTTATCTCCAGACTCGAACTGTTAATCAATATCGGCCTTCATTACCTTACCCTGGACAGACCTGCAACAACTTTATCCGGAGGTGAAACCCAACGAATACGGCTTGCCAACCAAATAGGATCACGACTTGTAGGAGTTACCTATATCCTTGATGAACCCTCTGTTGGCATGCATCCTTATGACCACCGTCGTCTTCTCCATACACTAATTTCCTTGAAGGAACTTGGAAACACGGTTGTGGTTGTCGAGCACGATCGTGAAACGATAATGGCTGCAGATCACGTTATAGACATTGGACCCGGTGCAGGAGTTAATGGAGGAAAAATAATTTTTTCTGGACCACCCCGGCAACTGTTGCAATGTAAGAATTCTCTTACAGCCGGCTACCTTAGCGGTTCGCTAAGAGTATTCAACAAAAGAAGAAGAAAACCGGTGAATGATTTCTTAATCATCAAGGGAGCTTCAAGCTTCAACCTGAAAAGTATTGACGTAAAAATTCCCCTTGGTCTTTTCACATGCATAACAGGGGTGTCGGGCTCCGGGAAAAGCACGCTACTGTTCCACACTCTCTTCAAGGCTCTCCAGAAGTTTCTCCATGGCAGGAAAAACATTGTGCACGGAGAATTTAAAGCCCTAGAAGGGTGGCAAAAACTCGGCGGTGTGATCCATGTTAGCCAGGGTCCTATCGGAAAGTCTCCCAGATCAAACCCTGCCAC
>JALSTM010000122.1 GCA_026983715.1 Desulfobacterales bacterium | reverse complement strand
TGCACCCTGCCTCTTTCGGTTTGAATAACTCAGCAACGGCGGTAAGATTCTCTTTTTTGAGCGTTGCCATTTGGTGGGGTCTCTTTACCTTCTTTACGGCAATCTGGGTACCTGAACCCCAGGAGCGACTGCCCCTTGCACCGCTCAAGGACAAGTCCGTGTTCCGGTTGGGTTTTCAGCAGGTCTTATCCACCCTCAAAAAGATAAGAAAATCCCGTAACATTGTTCTTTTCTTGATAGCTTATTGGCTTTATATCGAAGGGGTTGATACCATTGTGCGGATGGCCGTAGATTACGGCCTATCTCTGGGATTCGACACCAAGATACTGATCACGGCACTTTTGATCACTCAATTTGTTGGCTTCCCCGCTACCCTTGGTTTCTCCAAACTCAGTGAATTTTTCGGAACGAAACAAACCATATTATTCGCGATTTTTATGTACGCCTTTATAACAGTATGGGGCGTTTTCATGAGAAAAAGTGTTGAGTTTTATGTGCTTGCAATTTTGATTGGGCTGGTGCAAGGTGGTATTCAGGCCTTGAGTAGATCTTTTTATTCCCGATTAATTCCGAAAGAGAGGTCAGGAGAGTATTTTGGTTTTTACAACATGCTCGGAAAGTTTGCTGCTATAATAGGACCGGCCCTGGTAGGAATTAGCGTGCTAGGGGCGAGGGAAATCCTGCTTATGACGGGTTATTACAACGGAAACTTGCCGAAAGTGGGGGAACTTGCTTCAAGGTGGGGAATAGGATCATTGCTTCTTTTGTTTATTGCCGGAGCAGCCCTTTTGCTTTATGTAAAAGAACCAGAAGAGTAGCAAATAGCAATTATTTAACCTTAGAAACCGATGAATCGGTTTTGTGATAAGCCCCGATATTTTTACCCACGGTTAAAACCGTGGGCTGAGGAGAAAAAGACGAAAGAAACCGTGGTTTAAAGGAAAGATTAAAACTGTGGACTTTCTTATAGTAGTAATAGTGGGGATCACCGGCAAGGTAGACAACGGTTCTAATCATGGATATGGTGAACACGGTCTCAGGACACCCATCGGATTTATCCGTGGGGCTATGGGATTCGTGGAAAGAGGATTATCCTTCACCTTGTCAAGCAATCTTTTTACGCCCTACGGATTAAGGTTCTATTTTCATGCGTCGATGTGACGCCCAAACAACTTGAAATTCTAAAGGAAGGAGGGAAAAATGTATTTGCCAGAGCTTTACAGGATATTTTCGGAGAATTTTCCGGAGGTGATAAAAGATTACAAACAACTGGGTATCACATGTAGGAAAAGTGGCCCCCTAGATGAAAAGACCCAGGACCTCGTAAAACTTGGCATTGCAATCGGTAACAACTCCCGAGGTGCTGTTATGTCTCACACGAGAAAAGCCCTAAACGCGGGTGCAACGAAAGAAGAGCTTTACCACGTGGTACTGCTGGCCATGACCACGGTGGGCTTTCCCAAAATGATGGCTGCCATGGGTTGGGTACAGGAAGTGCTGAACAAATGGGAACCGGAAAAAAAGTAATACTATTCGAAAGGGGATCCAACCTGCTGATCCCCTTATCTCTCGCGCCCATACTACCCGGGTTTATACTAAAGGAAACTCTGATTAATTACTTAGTTTGTCAATGGCCACTTGCACGTCATGCCCCCCCTGATCTCGCCAGGGGCAGGCTCGATCCGGCATCTAGTTAGAAAATCCTGGATTCCGCCTCTACGCTTCGCTCCGGCCGGAATGACGGTTTATGCGTCGTGCTCGTCCTACTTGTTTAATTGATTGGTAGTCCTAGAAATCAGAATTAAAATTAATCAGAGCTTCCTAAAATCAAATAGCTGTTTCAACATTTACAGGTGACTTGTTATTTTATCTTTTACCGCATTTAGATCTGATGCGTTGGCCGGTTTGCCAGGCCAGGATGTGAGGAATCCATCATTGGAAAACCGTGGTATGATGTGAAAGTGAGCATGGTCAATGAGCTGACCGGCAGCCCGGTAGTTATTCTGAACGACGTTTATGCCTTCGGCACTTACGGCCTTGTAGACTGCCTCGCTCAGTTTTTTTACCGTGGAAATCAGGTCGGCAAGGACATCATCCGGGATATCGAATATTGTGGTAAAATGCTCCTTCGGAATTACCAGTAGGTGCCCGGGATTAATAGGATTAATATCCAGAAAACAGTAGCTCTTTTCTGTCTCCATAACCTTGGTGGAAGGAATTTCGCCTTTTACAATTTTACAAAATATACAGTCTGAACTCATGGTATCTTCCTCCCTTGGACTTTTGAAAACATTTTTGTTAATGATAACCAGATATTCCTTTGGAATGACAGGTAAAAGACAAAAATAATCTATTTCCAATCACGTGGGTTGTCAAATAAAATGTTCCGGCCGAACGAGGATAACCCACGAATATTCAGGGTAGGAGTAGATAATTGCTTGTAACGCTCAGAGTAACAAATTTTGCGATAATATCGGAACTGGAGATCAATTTCGAAGAGGGGCTCAACATCATTTCGGGCGAAACGGGAGCAGGCAAATCTATCCTTGTGGGTGCCGTTAACCTACTCTTGGGAGGTCGAGCCAGCCCCGATTTAATCAGGAGTGGCTACGACGAGGCACAGGTGGAGGGCCTATTTGATATTGGTCGTAGTCCTAGCGTCCAAAACATTTTGAGGGAGAAGGGATTCGATAGCGGAGAGGAGCTCCTTATCAGCAGGAGCATATCAAAAACAGGGCGTAACAAGGTGTTCATAAACGGCAAGCTCGCAACAGTTTCCCTAGTAAGCGAAATTACTTCCGGGTTGGTGGATATTTCCAGCCAGCACGAGCATCAGAGACTTTTGGACCCGGATACTCATATCTGGGTACTGGATAATTTTGGTCAACTAAACGATGAACTTCGGGACTACCAGGTACTCTATTTCCAGTACGAAGGACTCAAAAGGAAACTGGAAAAGTTGAGTCGCGAAGCCAAAAACAAAGAGGAACAGGAAGATTTCATCAAGTTCCAGATTCGGGAAATAAGGAAGCTAAACCTGAAACCCGGGGAAGAGGAAGAACTTGAAAGGGAACGAAACTTACTCAAACACGCAGAACTTCTCTTTTCAGCTTCCAGCGAAAGCTATGATTTGCTTTACGGGGAAACCGGATCTATCCTGGAAAAGCTGTCAGTAGTGAAAAAGAACCTTGAAGAATTGTCCCAAATAGACAAAAGTGTATCAAGCTTTCTTGAAATGCTAAACGAATCCCAGGTAAACCTATCCGAGTTGGCTTACTCAATTCGTGACTACAAAAATAGCATAGTATTCAACCCGACAAGGCTTGCAGACATAGAGGGACGGCTCCATGAAATTCAGCGCGTAACCAGGAAATACGGTGGTAGCACGGCCAGTGTTCTTCAACGATTAAGGGAGCTTGAAGAGAAGCTTGAAGTACTGGAAAATACTGAGTTTCTACTGGAAGAGTTAAAGTTAAAACTAAAGAAGAAGTTTGATGTAGTTTACAACAAGGCAAGATCGCTTTCAGAATCTAGGAAAAGGGCTGCTCGCCGTTTTGCCAAGGCTGTTGAAAAAAACTTGCAACAACTGGGCATGACAGAAGCGAAGTTTTCCGTACGTTTTAAGGAAATACCCGGTGTCCAGGTTAACGAGAAGGGAATAGATATAGTAGAATTTTATTTTTCGGCCAACCCGGGGGAAGAACTGAAACCACTTGCAAGAGTCGCCTCCGGAGGAGAACTATCTCGGATAATGCTTGCTTTGAAGGTTCTTCTTTCGGACAACCAGAGCAGGGAAACTCTCATTTTCGACGAAGTAGATGCGGGGATAGGGGGTAAAACAGCTTCTCTTGTGGGTAGGATGTTGAGCAAGATATCTAAGAATCAGCAGGTGATCTGCATCACGCATCTTCCGCAGATCGCATGCTTTGGTAATCTTCATTTCACTGTTTTCAAGAAGGTAAAAAATAAAAGAACAGAAACATTTATAAGTAAGCTTGGCAGCGAGGAGAGGGAAAAAGAGATAGCACGCATGCTTGGAGGACTGAAAATCTCGGATAGAACCCTCGCTCATGCCAGGGAATTGCTAAAAAATGTATGAGGAGAGATACATGGGAAAAGAATGGAACATGGAAGGTTTGATGGAATTGGGGTGGAAGTTTTGCGATTCAAGGATATTTTTTACCGCTTTAGAGCTCGGAGTCTTTGACCAAATCCTTAGACAAGAAAAAAGTGCCAGCGAATTATCCGACAAATTAGGTGCTACGGAAAGAGGAATGGGGATTATCATGGATGCCTTGGCAGCGTTGGGTCTTGTAGAGAAAAAGAAAGGCATGTATCGTATATCTCAAAGTCTGCTCAAATTTTTGGACCCCGAGGACCCTGACAATGCCCGAGGAATTTTTGAACATCTCATTCACCTGTGGGACCAGTGGAATAAACTGACACCAATAGTTAAAGGGGAAGTTAAGGTTGAAGAGATATCAGTTCTATCCAGGGGCAAGGAGAGACTGAAAACCTTCATTCAAGCCATGCACGTAGTTGCCAAAAACAGGGCAGATGACATAGTGAAGGCCGTTAATCCTGGAACAGCAAAAAAACTGCTTGACGTGGGGGGAGCGTCGGGTACTTACACGGTAGCATTTCTTAAAGCGTCACGAGACCTCAGGGCAACTCTCTTTGACCTGCCAGACGTTATAGAGATCGCACAGGAAAGACTAAAAAACACCGAGTACTGGGATAGGGTAGAACTTGTAAAAGGAGACTTTTATAAAGATCCGCTTCCAGGAGGGCACGACCTGGTTTTTCTTTCTGCAATAATACACCAAAATAGTTTGTCGCAAAACGAGGAGCTTTTCAAAAAGGCTTATGATGCCCTCATTCCCGGTGGAAGAATAGTAATCCGTGACTACGTAATGGATGAGACAAGGACCGATCCTCCGGGGGGAGCCATTTTTGCTGTCAACATGCTCGTAAATACCCCAGGTGGTACCACGTATACTTTTTCCGAGATATCGGAAACCTTACAAAAAGCCGGATTCAAAGACGTAAGAATCCTTCAATCCAGGAAAGATATGGATAGCCTCGTCGAGGCCTTTCGCTAGTATGATGCTTTTACTCGTAGAGCACTTTCATCTGGGGGCTGTAATCCCCGGACGCGTCGTAGATATAGAAGGGAGGATCAATGTGAAGTTCTTCTCCTCCCCCTTTGCGAGCCTCCATGTATACGAGGCAGGCACTTTGTCCCGGAGCAGAGTAAATTACTGTTAGCTTCTTGGGTTCGAAACCAGTTTTTGATGCTGCTGAGATTAGGTGAGCGAGCCTGTAAGCGGGATAGATAGTTGCGAGCCTCCCTTTCGTTTTTAGAAGGTACTTAGCAGCTTTAAGCACATCTTCCACGGAGCCAAGAATTTCATGCCTTGCCAGCGCCTTTTCCTCGTTAGGGTTAATCCTTCCGGTACGCACTTTCCTATACGGGGGATTGCTTACAACGAGGTCCGCCTCTTCGGGTGGTAGGTATTCACGAATCTTTTTAAAATCACCTTTCAGAATCTTCACCTTGTTTTTCAGGGAATTGATTTCCACGTTTCTTGAAGCGAGTTCTGCAAGAGCTTCTTGGATTTCTATGCCCGTTATGGATTTACCCTGGTTGCGGTAGGCAAAGATAAGCGGGATGACTCCGCACCCCGTTCCGAGATCCACGACGTTTTCATCGGGTAACGGACGTGATAGCCCGGCAAGTAAAACGGCGTCCAATGCAAACCGGTATCCTTTGACCGGTTGCAATATTTTGAGCCTGCCACCAAACAGGCTATCTTCTGTTACATCGACGGGAATCATCTAATTCAAAAATCAACGTCCTCGCTAGGATCTATCAAATTGAGGATCGTTCCCGTAATAACCTTCGGGTAAAAATATGTAGCCTTGTGGGGCATAATCAGACCGGCGCTTGCAATTGCCTGGACCTGGTCTATTCTCGTTGGGTTGATAAGAAATGTCATCTTGTATTGTCCGGAATCAACAAGAGATATCGCCTTATGAGCGTCGTGCTCGTACCACATTTTCTTTTCATTATTCAGGAATTCGTCTGAAACCTGCAAAACGTGCTTCAGGATGAGGTGCGTAAGGATAACGACGTCGAGATTCAACATTGCTTCCGGAAACTTTTTCTCCTGTAAAAAGGATTTTACAATATCCTTTTTAGCCCGAAGGAGAAAGAATTTCCGGACACCCCGGACGTAAAACCCAAAAGCACCCCCAGTGCGCTCAAAGCTCTTCAGCCTGGCAATAAACTGTTCCAATACCTCTGTTTTGGTCGCTTCGTCGAACGGAAATTCGTCGTATTCGAAATATTTCGTCATTTTTTCGAGAAACTTCTCCACGTTGAAGCCATTAAATTCGGTGAGCATGCGATGCGTTGGCAGTATGGATACTCCCGAATGATTCAGGTTTGCCAGGTAAACCATTACATAGTTAAAGGATGCCTTTTCACCCCTTTCAGGGAACCTCTCCCGCATTATTCGCATATAATTTAATGCCGTTTCATACCTATGGTGGCCATCTGCAATAAAAATAGACTTATCTTTCATGAGCGAATGGACTTTTCTCAATATCCTTTTGTCAGTGGTGCGCCATATCTTGTGCTTTATTCCGGTTTCATCTTCAAAATCGATCAGGGGACTGGATTCCCGTCCTTGTTCCAGGTAATGCATTACAACGTCTGCAGGATCTGAATAGAGGGCAAATATCTGGCTAAGGTTGGCGTTACAACAGCACATGAGTTTTAGCCTTTCGGATTTAGTTGCTTCATATGTTTTTTCGTGAGGCCGAATGCATCCCGTTTCGAATTCTTCTAACCTCAGCAGGCATATGTAGCCCTTTCTCTTTTTGGACAGGCTTGGAGAGAGCCTGTATTCAATTTCGTACGGGTATATAGCAGGAACGGGGTCACGTCTCAGGATGCCCTCTTTCAACCACCTGTTGAAAAGCTCTCCGGCCTTGTTATACTGTTCTTCAGAATCATCTTCTAGGGAACAGTGCATTCCAAGAATAAGGTGAATCATGTTATATGGACTGCGCCTATAAAATTCTTGTTGCTGCTCCGGTTCAATAACATCATACGGTGGTGTAATTACGTCATTTAAATTCGGAACCTTGGCAGAGTCAAAATAAATACCTCGAAAAGGGGAAATTTCAGCCATTTTACTTCTTCCTCACAAAAAATTCAGCATATCAATTTTACACAATTCCTTTTTAACCTGATTTCGTGATCGTTCACCCGGGCCGTATTTGCGGTGCAGGTAGATGATCCGCGGGGCGGAAAAATATTGCTTGACAAGGTAAAGAATAATCCGCCCTGATTGTATGGACAATAACCTCTAATTTAGCCGTATTGTGCAAGACACTCATATAGTTTTGTCACGCACTCAGGTTTAACATTAAGTAGCTCCTCACGGATGCTCAAAAAATACTCTTTCGGTAAAAGGCAAATCCTGTTACCATAAGTTGAACTATTGCGCAAGGATTTCGAAAAATATCTGGATACCTGGGTACATAGAACTATGAGCGAAGCAATAGAGATTATAGTCGCAACAAATAATAAAGGAAAGCTGGCAGAAATAAAAGCTATTCTAACTGATTTCCCTTTTCGGGTTCTCGGATTGGCCGACATCGGGTTCGATGAAGATATTGAAGAAAACGGGGAAACATTTCTGGAAAACAGCCTTATTAAAGCCAGAACCATAGCCGCCATGACAGGAAAATACGTGTTGGCAGATGACTCAGGGCTTGAAGTTGCCTACCTCGGTGGTAAACCCGGAGTATATTCGGCGCGTTTTGCGGGAGAAAAAGCCACTGACGAAGAAAACAATGCGAAACTTTTGAGAGATCTTCACGGGGTACCAAGAGAAAAAAGAAGGGCGGCATTCAGGTGTGTAATGAGCCTGGCATCTCCCGGCAAGCGATGGGTGGCATCTGTGGGTAGATGTCCTGGGGAGATTACCTTTGAACCGAGAGGATCATTCGGGTTTGGTTATGACCCAATTTTTTTCGTTCCTAAACTCGGTAAAACCATGGCAGAGATACCCCTTGAAGTTAAAAACAGGATAAGCCATAGGGCTCGAGCCCTGGAACGAATGAAGACCCTTGTGGAAGATTTCGTTTCTAGCCCGGAATAAATCCGTACCTTGTACTTGCCATGGAAGCTTGGATCAAAAAAACTTGCCGTTTTGCTATGTTTGTGATAGATAACCTGTACCTGTTTGACAGTGAATATCGGGGCGTGGCGCAGTCTGGCTAGCGCACCTGCCTTGGGAGCAGGGGGTCGGAGGTTCAAATCCTCTCGCCCCGACCACCAAGATTAGGATACTTCCTCATGAACATGTAACGCTTTAGCATGTCTTAACCCTGACAGTATCGCAAAAAATCTCCTGTTTTGTCATTGCGAGCGAAGCGAAGCAATCTCACTGATTATGGGGGTAAGACCGGAGTAGGAATTGATGGATTAAGGAGTAAAGCAGAAGCTGATTCATCCCTAATCCTCAATCTCTTGCTGATGAGATTGCCGCGTCTCCCACACCCACTTTAAGCCATACATCTTGATATTAAGCCGAAAACATTGTCATAAAGTGGGTGTGGGAGCCTCGCAATGACCGGTTTTAGGACTTTTTACGAAACCATCAATCTTTGTCCTGAGTTTTGGTTGCGGCTTCGCTGCCGTAGGATAATTGCATTTCTATTCCTTGCCTTCCGCAATTTCTTCCTTTTAATTTTACTCGCTTAGTACTAAAATACAACACGGTGTTATTCGTCTCATATTCCGATGTAACAACTTGATTCAATTTAAGAGTATCGCCATGGGAAAGGACGGAAAGATGGAAACCAAAATGATTGATAGGTTAAATACTTGTACTAAATTGGCAGAAAAGATTGCAGGAGCAAAAGAAAGCCTTATTAGAGCTGCTGCCGAAGACGCCGGTTTCCCGAAAAAAATCACTTCTATTGAAGTAGATCTTTCCGTTGAACACCTGAAAACCATGGAAGAAGAAACGAAATACGTGGAGGGGAAGAAGCCATACGGTGTCGTCGCCGCGGTATTTCCCTACGATGCGCCAACCGTGATGCTTGCAAGGTTGGGGGGCGCGGCCATAATCGGAGGCAACAGGCTACGATTCAGTTTTTCTTCTCTTACTCCCCGAACTGCAGAAATAGTTACACAACTTGTAGTACCTTTTCCGGAACTGGAATCAGTATATCCAAAGGACAACAGGATTTTCGGTAAAGAGTGTATAGAAGACCCCCTTGTAAGGGTGTTGTTTATATCAGGTGCCGGTGCAGTGGGGGAGTACTACAAGAACTTCATCCAGCATTTCGATAGGATATTTTTTGCCGGACCCGGTGGCATGCCAGTAGCCACTGTTTTCAAGGATGCCGATCCGGAGAAGGCTTCTAATTTCATAACAACCAGGGCTTTTATCAATGGTGGGCAGTACTGTACCACTCTAAAAAGAGCCCTTATACACGAAAGCCTTTACGACGAAATAAAGGACAGGATTCTTGAAAGAACGGGTAAGATTAAGGTGGGAGATCCCATGGAAGAAGATACCGACATAGGCCCAATAAAAGCACGACGTACGAGGATTTTGATGGAAAATGCGATCAAGAGTTGCAAAGATGCAAAGATTCTGTGCGGATCCATTGAAGGAGAATGGATTAAACCATTTGTCCTGGAAGCCACCAAGTACCCCGACCTCGAGTTATTCGGTCCTTTCCTGATACTTCACAGGTGCAAGGATGAAGACGAGATTCTCAAAGCAGCCATAAACACCAAATACGGTTTTCTCCTGGCATATTTTGGCACACCATCCGACACCACTACCAAGAAATTTAAGGATCATTTTGGTATGGTGCATAACAACCCCGAATTCAAGTTTACCCCTCTAAGGTTACCCTTCGGAGGAAAGGGGAAAAGTGGTTGGATTTTAACAAGGAAAAACAACCATGTCGAAATGCGAGATGGTGCATTTATATATTCAGAGGAACTGGTAAAAGAGGATTAGATTGCTGAGACATCCTCCCCTTGAACAGGTACAACCTAGCCACCGCGGCTTCACAAGATTACATTAGCCACGACGAACCCTACCCCCACGCTTGAAAACCGTAGGTTACCCTGTTCGTCACCCCTTGCTCCACAGCTTTGTCCGTGGCTAGAAACATCGGCGTTTATCGCTATTCAGATCTCAGCATTACAAGCGGAGATACCCTCAATTTTTCGCGAATTATTTTTGCATGCTTTCTTGCTTCATCCTTTTTAACGTAGTTGCCAACACAGACCCGGTACCAGGTCCCTTTTTCTTTTAGATTTACCTTTTCAACGTAACCCTTGTAATCGTACTTTTTGAGCCTTCTCGCAACTACATCTGCCATTTCTTTCTTTCTGAAAGACGCTACCAGGATAAAAAATTTTCTGGCACGGTTGTTTTTTGCTTCCTTGGAGAGAGGATTTACTTGTTCATTTCTGGCACCTGTTGGAACAATCTCCTTTGTGGGGCCTTGCTTGGCGTGTTCAAGCTTATGGAAAAATTCTAGCTGCTTTTCAAGCTTTTCAGGATCAAGCTCCTCGTTACTTTCTCTTTTTTCTTTTTTAGCCAAGCGACTCCGTGTCCTGTCACCCTGAACTGATTTGACCTCTTTTTCACTTTCTACGCCAAGCCATTTTAATTTGGTAAATATGGTACCTCTCCCGGTAAGAATGCCAAGAACAAACATCCATAAACAAACGAGAAGCGCAACTCCCGCCAGACCAACAAGCTGTGCTAGCGTAAGCCTGAAATTGTAGGATCTCGGTTCCCTAGACGGTTTTTCTTTTTTCTTCATCTACATTTTCTCGGGGGCACTTACTCCCAGGATATTAAGTGCGTTTTTGATAACTATTTGAATGGATCTGGCGAGCCAGAAACGCGCCATCATTAGAGGCCGATTATCGGAAATTATCCTGTTTTTATTATAGTAACTGTGAAAAACGGAAACCAGGTCATTTAGATAATAGGGCAACCTGTGTGGTTCTAGAAATATAGCCGAGTTATTCACAACGGAGGGAAACTGGGCCAGAATTTTCATCATTCTTTTCTCTTGCGGCAGATTCAAAAGGCTCAAGTCAACATCCCGAGACCAGTCAACTTCTATGTTTTCTTCTTTTGCAACTCTAAACAGGCTACATATTCGGGCATGGGCATACTGGACGTAGTACACGGGGTTATCACTACTTTTTTCCTTTGCCAGTTCAAGGTCAAAATCGAGATGGCTATCTGATCTCCTTGTAAGAAAGATATACCTAGCAGCATCTTTTCCAACCTCTTCCATTACTTCCCGCAGAGTTACAAACTCCCCTTTACGCGTAGACATCGCCACCGGCTCACCCTTTCTAAGAAGGTTAACTAGTTGAACCAGTATTATCTCAAGTGCTTCGTCGCTGAACCCCAGAGCCTTTACGCCTGCTTTTATCCTGTCAATGTATCCGTGGTGGTCAGCACCCCAAACGTCGATTACCTTTTCAAAACCTCTTTCAAACTTGTTCTTATGGTAAGCGAGGTCGGAAGCAAAGTACGTCAATGCCCCATTTGACCTAACTACCACACGGTCTTTCTCATCACCAAATTCCGATGACTTAAACCACTGTGCACCATCCTTATCGTAAATAAGACCTCTACCTTTCAGTTCTTCTATGGTTCTGGAAACAGAACTGTTCTCAAACAAGCTTTTTTCGCTGAACCAGCATTCGTACTCAATCCCGAAACGATTTAGGTCATCCTTTATCTCATCCAGAATCCTTTTCCCGCCGTATTCTGAGAGCTCAGCAATTGCACGAGATTCTTCAACGCCCAGATAATAGTCACCTTTTTCTTCTTTTATTTCTCTTGCCAAGTCAAAGATATACTCACCCTGGTAATAGTCCTCAGGGAAGTCGACCTCGCGACCAAACAACTCAAGGTACCTCAGCAATATCGAATGCCCCAGTATTTCCATCTGTCGACCAGCATCATTTACATAGTATTCTCTGGATACTTTGTGCCCGGTAGCTTCAAGGACCCTGGCTATCACGTCGCCCACTGCCGCACCCCTACCATGTCCCACGTGCAAAGGGCCCGTGGGATTGGCACTTACAAATTCTACCTGAACTCGAGCTCCCCTACCCCAGTTGCTCTTGCCATAGTTTTCAGCCTTCTTAATAATTACCCTGATCACCTCCTGCCAGGCACTGTTTTTAATGAAAAAGTTTATAAAGCCGGGACCGGCTATATTAATATCCGAAATGAGATTTTCCCTGTCTTGAAGTCTACCCACAATCTTTTCCGCTAACTTCCTAGGTGGTTCTCCGAATACCCTGGCTTTGACCATGGCCACGTTTGTGGCATAGTCGCCATGTTCCTCGATCTTCGGTACCTCGATGGTAATATCCCATGGGGTTTTAACCTCTATCCCTTTTTCGCTGGCAATCTGCTCCAAGCTATTTTCAATACACTCAACAAGATAACTGTCAATCACGCCGCGCTTCCTCCTTTTAGCCCTTCAATTTACCGCATAACGGTTCACGCTTTACCCGATCAGAACACGGAATATATTAGCATGGCCTGGTCAAGTCAAGAAACCTTCAATAAAAAGAAATGCCTGAATCCGTGATCGTTCACCTGGGCTGTAGATGCATGGAAGAGCCCGACGAACTATAGTTCATTATCTCCCGCGGCCGATGACGCCGCGGATGCGGTGCAGGTGGACGACCCATAGTACGGAAAAAAATGCATGACAAGGTGAAGAATATCCCATCCTGGCTGTGTGACTAATAATAAGCAATTTAGATATGTTATACAAATTAATCATAAACTCTCGTCACGGATTTAGGCAATAGCCACATGTCAAGCAAGAATCTTTTGCAAGATTAAACCCTTAAATTCTAAAATAGTCAGAAAAAAGATTCTAATCTAGCAAAATTTGGAAAAGACCGGGACCAGATGAGAAGAAAATCCAGCATAGCACGGAAAATGGTTATATACTTTTCATTGATAGTCATTGTGACGGTATTTATGGCCTGTGAATTCTGGATACAATTCAGAATAGAAAAAGTATCCAGACAAGTGCTCGAAAGTGTTCAAGTTACATATGCCAAGCAACAACATATACCTCAACCCACCCTTGAAATAATCAAGTACTGGCGAAATAAGATTATACTTCTTCTTGCATTGCTCGTGGTGGTATCTGCCATGGTTTTTATAATGTTTGTCAAAAACATCATCGGACCGCTTAATCACATGGTTAAGGCTGCGCAAAAAATAGCATCCGGGGATCTCAGGGAATCCATAGAAGTGAAGTCGAACGATGAATTGGCCGAAGTGGGGGAACTAATAAATGACCTTACAGCAAATATCCAGGAAATTATCACAAATACACTTGTTTACCTGGATGACATTGAAAGTAACATGTATCGGTGCAAGGAAAATCTGACGAAAATTATCCACGAGGAAGGGAGCCACAAGGCTGCGTCAGAGATCGAAAGCAGCTTTCTGGAAGCTCGAGGTTCTCTCGAAGGGCTAAAAAACCTACTTGGAGATTTTAACCTTTACGAAATTAAGATAAAGAAGCCACTAGATGACTTTTCATGATCCGTGGATTACGTTTCCAGCAGGCATTGCCATTGCTACGGTGTCTTCTCTAACAGGCATAGGAGGAGGTATCCTGTGGGCCCCGTTTTTCTTGTTGGCTCTTAAAGCAAATCCGCACGAAGCCATCGTGCTTTCTCTCTTGATACAGATATTTGGCCAGGGTTCAGGGGCATACGCCAACCACAGGCTCAAAAAAGTCGACTGGCATCTTGTCCGCCTTTTCTGTTTTTATGCCATTCCAGGTGTCTTCCTGGGTTCTTTTATGTCCAACATGATCCCTGGCAAGAATCTTGCCCTGTTTCTGGGTATCATGTGCATGGTAGCTGCCTTTGCGTTCTTGCTGGTCCCGGAAGA
>JALSTM010000121.1 GCA_026983715.1 Desulfobacterales bacterium | reverse complement strand
TTGAAAAATCCACGTAAGGTTTGACATAAATTTCTTGAAAAAGTTGCGCCCTGTTAACCCTGATCTTACTGACAGTGCCAACCGGTAACCCTTTTGGAAAGTAACCTGCCATCCCGGAAGTAACAACTACATCTCCGACTTTTACATCCTGGTTCTGCTGTACATACAGCATCCTGCAAATACCATTTTTGTATCCGCTAACTATCCCGTAGACTCTGTTCCTCTGGATATAAGTATCCACCGCAAAGTTCGGATCAATTAGAAGCAATGCCCTGGCGTAATGTCTTGAGAGTGCAGTGACCTTGCCCACAACGCCCTTTGCATTGACAACCGGCATGCCAATCTGCACCCCATCAAGGAATCCCCTGTCGATGGTTATGGTCTGGTACCATCCGCTGGGATCCCATGCCACAACTTCTGCGGCAAGCGTAGGCCACTGAGAAATACTTCTTTTGAGCCCCAGGAGTTCCCTCAAACGCTGATTTGCAAGGTAAGCCTCCCTGTAATTGTTAAGTTCGCTTTCAAGCTTTGCCACTTTCGCCTTGAGCAGCTTGTTTTCCTGTTTAACTCCTATCAGGTTTATATACGAATCAAAAAAGCCGCCAACGTAGTTAAAAAAGTGGTGCACACTTTTCTGAATTGGACTTACCACTTCCACCACGGCCTTTTCCAGGAAGCTCATCTGTCCTTTTTTGTAATTAAGAGAAAAGACATAGAGCAGCAAGTAGGCAATGAAAATAAAAAAAAGGATTGGACGTATACGCTTTAGCAATAGCAAACACCACTCCCAAACACGAACTTTAACAGTCTTAAATCATTACTTCTTTAAGAATATCGAGGTTATCCAGGGCTTTTCCGGACCCGAGCACCACGGTGGACAGCGGATCATCCGTGACAGATATTGGTAGGCCAGTTTCTTCGCGCAATAGGCGATCCAGGCCTTTGAGCAATGCTCCACCGCCGGTCAGATAGATACCATTGTCGACAATATCAGCTGCAAGCTCGGGAGGTGTCTGCTCTAGGGCAACCTTTACAACCTCCAAAATTGCGTCGACCTGCTCCTGGATTGATTCGCGGACTTCGTTGGAATCAATTTCTATGGTTTTGGGGATGCCACTTACGAGATCTCTCCCTTTTATGAGCATCGTTTCCACCTTGTCCGTGGGATAAGCGTTACCTATCGTGGTCTTGATGAGCTCGGCCGTGCGTTCACCGATAAGAAGATTATACTTCCTCTTTATATGCTGAAGAATCGCGGCATCCATTTTATCGCCGCCAACTCTTACCGATTTGCTGTAAACGATGCCGGCCAGGGAAATAACGGCTACTTCTGTCGTGCCCCCTCCTATGTCTACGACCATGTTGCTAGTAGGCTCGGTTATGGGTAAGCCGGCACCTATGGCTGCGGCCATCGGTTCTTCAATAAGAAATACTTCCCGGGCACCTGCAGATTCAGCGGATTCTCTCACTGCCCTTTTTTCAACCTGGGTAACACCAGATGGGATACAGATGATAATTCGTGGCCTTACCAGGGAACGCCTGTTATGGACCTTTCTTATGAAATGCCGAAGCATTGCCTCTGCAACTTCGAAATCAGCAATAACCCCGTCTTTCATAGGACGAATGGCAACGATGTTACCCGGGGTACGCCCCAGCATCATTTTCGCTTCTTTCCCCACGGCAAGAACCCTGTTGCCACCGCGACCGTCTTTTCGAACGGCAACGACAGAGGGTTCACTTAAAACAATTCCCTTCCCTTTCACGTATACAAGCGTATTTGCCGTGCCCAGATCGATTGCAAGATCATTGGAAAACCATCCAAGAATCGAATTTAATATCATTTTTGTCAAATACCCCTTTTTGTTTCGAGATTAAAAAACTATTGATAGATTCCGTTACCCCTCAAAAGGTATCCCCGGGAAATCACTCTTTGACCAGCATCCTGTATCGGCAATTTTCAATAGTGAACAATCAGTTAAAACCCCGGAAAGACTTTGGGTAAACATTGGCCTTTTTTAGCTCACACTAGATTTTTAATATCATGAAGCTTATCAGATTATCAACTATTTAATCAAAGATAAAAATGAAAATATGCTTCATTAAAACGCTGTTTTCACAAACTAAAAAGGCGAACACCTAAAAGGTGTTCGCCTTGAAAACAGTAATTTGTTGGATGTCAGTGTTCGTGGTCATGGGGTTCTTTTTCATGGTCAGGGTGATCGTGGTCATGAGGGCCATGATCCCCCTGGTGAGTATGGTCATGGTCGTGCTTGTCACCTTCGTGGGCATGCTCGTGAGCATGTTCGTGTTCGTGCTGGTGGGCATGAACATGCTTGTGTTCATGGGAATGTTCAACATCGCCGTGGAGGTGCTCGTGAGTGTGAACATGTTCGTGTTCATGAAAGTGGAGGTGCCTGTGTTTATGCTTCCCTTCCATTTCGGTACTCCTTTCTTTGTGATTTAAAAAAGAAACCGATAAATCGGTTCTGCGATAATCCGTGATGTTCTTCTCCGCGGTTAAAACTGTAGGTTACGGGGCAATGGTAAGTGCTGGCGATGAGCAATAATCTTACCATATGCTCGTTGTTAGTCTCTTGGGAGTATGATGTTTTTCGCCGTATCTATCCCTTTTCTCAAAGCCTTAGCATATTCAAAGAAATCTTCCGTTTTGTATTCACGGAGATACCTTGAGTGAAGTCCTTTGAAAAATAGTTTCCTCTGCGCTTCCGTGATTTCAACTTGAACCCCTTTTCCACGGCGGTTTCTATTAACTATATTTTGGGGATGCCTTCCGTTAATTTTTTCCGGCGGATCCGTTGAAACATCAAAACCGGCATTTTGAAGGGATATGGCGATAGCATCTATTCCTATTTCACACAGCCCACCAACAAAGGTCATCGGTTCATAGCCTTCTGCCCCGTGTATTGCAACAGTTAGAAATGATTCCTTCACCAGTTTCACCGCTTCGGGATGATCATATTTAGTGCTTGTTACATGCAAGGCCCTGTTCCCAGACCTCTTGATACCGGAAAATACAAAGAGACCTTCCCCCAGCCGATGTA
>JALSTM010000120.1 GCA_026983715.1 Desulfobacterales bacterium | reverse complement strand
TGACATGGTTTGTTTCTGGGGCTGGGATAAACCCTTCTGTTCTTGCCCAATTTACACCTGCAGTAAATGTGTCTATCTGGTTAAATCCCCTCGCCTCGATGAGATTTTCCTTCAATAGGTGACTAATTATGGGTGCCATGCCATGGTATCGTAGTCCACCTGCGTGAATCGGGGGAGGCACAAAGTCATGTCCCAGGGTATGCATGGGAAGTAGCGGGGTTGTCTTGGCCAGATCTCCAAAATCGTATGCGTATGGTCCCCGAGTCATTGTCGGACACGAAGTTGGTTCAGCGGCTACAATTGAGATCTCCTTGCCATGTATTTTGTCTCTCACAAAGGGAAGGCAAATTCCCGCAAAGTTACTACCACCGCCAGCGCAACCCATCACCACATCGGGATATTCACCCAGTTTTTCAAGCTGTTTCTGGGCTTCCAAACCAATTATGGTCTGATGAAGGAGCACGTGATTTAGAACGCTACCCAGAGAATATCGGGCGTTATCGTCCCCAACAGCATCTTCTATGGCTTCACTGATAGCAATACCGAGGCTACCGGGAGAGTCAGGGTGTTCTTCAAGGATCTTTCTCCCCACCTCAGTAATGTTGCTGGGACTAGGAATACACTCTGCACCCCAGGTTGCCATCATGAGCCTTCTGTAGGGTTTCTGGTCGTAGCTCACTCGAACCATGAATACACGACACTGGAGCCCAAACATCTGGCACGCCATACTTAAAGCACTGCCCCATTGTCCAGCTCCCGTCTCCGTGGAAATTCTCTTTATTCCGAAGACTTTGTTATAATACGCCTGGGCTACAGCAGTGTTGGGTTTGTGGGATCCCGGGGGGCTGACTCCTTCATTCTTGTAATAAATTTTTACAGGGGCATCGAGGAATTTTTCAAAGTTCCTTGCCCTGTAGAGGGGGGTTGGCCGCCAAAGAGCGTATTTTTCAAGCACAGGCTCAGGGATATTTATCCATCGGTCTGTGGCCACTTCCTGCTCTATGAGATTCATTGGGAAAACGGGAGCAAGATCCTCAGGGTTGATGGGTTCTCCCGTGGCAGGGTGTAGCGGTGGCTTCATTGGAGTGGGCAAATCTGCCAGAATATTATACCACTGCTTAGGTAGCTCGCTTTCATCAAGAAATACTTTCGTTTGCGTCATACTATTCCTCCTTTCCTGATTTTTATGAAAAAAAATGCCGCGGGAAAAAGCCCCGCGGCATTAAAAAACTTGAGCCATGGGACCTTTTCCTACCCCATGGCTCTCTTTATTCATTAATAGAGAGATAGAGCCTATGAGGGCAGGCTCATGTAACAGCCTGCCACCACCAATAAAATGATCTGCTATGATTACTTTGCCGGTGGTTTTTCATAAATTTTCTCTGATCAATCTCGTTTTGGTTCGGCCATATATCAGCAAATTCTGGTTTTGTCAAGCAAAATTAAACATGTTCAGGTCGTGGTAACTCTTTCCATCATTTGTAACAGCTATACCTGTTTTAAAGCCAAACGATTCCTTCCCAGTTTGTTGGAGACAACCTGCATTTTTTAGGTGATGCTTTTGGTGATATCCTTGAGTTACTGGGAATATACAATGAGCTGATTTCAAAAATCGAATCTCGTCGAATTCTTTCGGAAGAAATTATGAGAGTCAAAGACTTTATCTCTGAAATAAATCTAGACTCCCTTGTAGAAGAAATACCAGAAGCAATAGAACAGGCCAAAGAAGGCGTTTCCAGGGTATCTGAAATAGTTCGAGCTATGAAGGAGTTCTCTCACCCTTCCGGCAAAAGCAAGGTTCCCGTAGACATAAATCATGCCATCGAAAACACCATTGCGGTAGCACGAAATGAATGGAAGTATTTCGCAGAAATTGAAACAAACCTGGATCCACAGTTGCCGCTCGTTCCTTGCCTGGAAGGAGAAATAAATCAGGTAATACTGACTCTTATTATCAACTCCGTGCACGCAATCACTGAAGTTCTCGGGGAAAATCCAGACAAAAAGGGGAAAATCTCCATTAGTACCTCGAAAACAGGACAGTGGTGCGAAATAAAAATAAGTGATACGGGTAACGGAATTCCCCGAGAAATCAGGGACAGGGTCTTTGAACCTTTTTTTACAACAAAAGAGGTTGGCAAAGGTACTGGCCAGGGGCTGGCCATTGCTCACCAGGTGATCGTGGAAAAGCACGGTGGTACGATTCACTTCGATAGTGAACTTGGAAAAGATACAACATTTACAATAAAAATACCCCTTGAAGACAAAGGTCAAGAAGCACAATAAAAGATGGGATGAGCATCAAATCTTCCTAACCTAGAACTTCCCTGACTTTTTTCAAGATTCCCGTTAAAGAAAAAGGTTTTTGCACAAAGGCCACATCCGGCTCCAGAATTCCGTGGTTTACTATGGCATTGTCCGTGTATCCAGACATGTAGAGAACTTTCATCTCCGGTCTAAAAGCTTTCAGCCGCCTTACCAGTTCCTTGCCACTCATTTGTGGCATAACAACGTCAGTTACTATTAAATCGATGTTCCCTTTGTATTCCCTTGAAATATGGAGTGCCTCTTCCCCATACCTGGCATCAAAAACCTTATAGCCCGCAGACGAAAGGATCTGTTTGGTTAACCTTCTCACCATGTCGTCGTCTTCAACCACAAGTACCGTTTCCGTTCCGGCCAGACTATCGCTGCTGATATCATCTAGTTTCCATTTTTGAACTTCTTCGTAAACCCTAGGTAGGTATATCTTAAATGTTGTACCCTTCCCGGGTTCGCTGTATACCCATATAATTCCTCCACTCTGTTTAACTATCCCGTAAACCACGGAAAGTCCGAGGCCGGTACCTCCATTTTTTACTTTTGTCGTGAAAAAAGGATCGAAGATTCGTGCCATGGTTTCCCGATCCATTCCCGATCCGGTATCGGTAATTGCTAGCAGCACGTAAGAACCTGGTTTCACCCCCACGTGGCTCTTAGAATACGCAACATCAAGCTCAACGTTAGATGTTTCGATGGTGAGCTTTCCACCCTTGGGCATGGCGTCTCTTGCATTTACAGCCAGGTTCATGATAACCTGTTCGATTTGAGATTGATCCACTCTCACATTGCCCAGTTTTTCACCAAGAACGGTCACAAGTTCGATATCTTCTCCGATAAGCCGTCTCAGCAGCTTGTTCATTTCAAGTACTATGGTGTTAAGGTTCAGCACTACCGGCTGGAGTATTTGGCGCCTGCTGAAGGCAAGCAGTTGTTTTGTCAGTGAAGATGCCCTTTTCGCAGCTTTTTTTATTTCCTTTATTTCCAGGCGCCTATCATCGCCTTCATCGAGATCCATAAGTATCAGGTCAGACATGCCCAGAATTGTTGTAAGCAGGTTGTTAAAATCATGTGCAATTCCTCCCGCAAGTTTACCTATCGCTTCCATTTTTTGGGATTGCTGGAGCTGCAATTCCAGATTTTGTTTTTCGGTGATATCTTCACAGCTGGAGATAATTTTCCCATCGTCTGCCACTACACTCTTGAAGTGGAGCGTTCTGTGTTCTCCGCTCTTACACCGTATCCTGTATATCCCCTCGTTTGTTTTCCCCGGCTCAATCTTTCCACCCCACCCTTCTCTCCAGGAAATAAGCATCTTTGCACGGTAATTGTCATCTGGATACGCTAAATTTAACCAGGTCTTCGTGTTCGGGACATCGGCTAGTGTATAGCCGGTTATTTCTGTGAACCTGGGGTTCAAATATTCGAAAGTCCTGTCAGGGTTCATAATAGCCAGGCCGAAAAACGAGTGCTCGGCAAGTAACCTGAACCTGTTTTCACTCTTCTGGAGAGCTTCTTCGGAAATTTTCCGTTCTTGATCCAGGGATATGGTATGCAGAACGAAGGCAATATCTGCTGCCAGATGTTTAAAAAGAGTTATTTCTTCTCTATTGAAGCAAGGAAAGCAAGTTCTATAATATGCTAGTATTCCAAGAAATTTACCATCATGCTGTAGGCGGGTAACGATGGCATTGAAAGGGTCGCGTCTTTTTGCAACAGGGCATCCGTGAGAGAAGCATAGTTCATGGTTAATAGTAAAAGGTTCCTCTTGTATATCAAACAATCTATCTATACACGGGGGTAATTTTTCCGTGGCAAGAAGATTCATCAGTGATTGGAAACCTTCACCTATACCGAACTCAGCGGATTCAAGCGGCTTTTTCTGATTATCAAGAAGAACTGCCCAACTTCCGCTAAACTCCTCACTCTCTGATAGGCCTTCGCATACATTTTGAATTAAGGAACTGCCGGTCTTTTCATTTACTATCAGCCGGCCGATCCTTTGAATCGTCCGTATGAAAGATCCAAGGTGGGCAGGATCACGTTCTTCTCTCAGTTCTTCTCTTTTCTCTTTGCATCTCCACACAATTACTTCGTAATTATCTTTAACCTTGACGGGAGAACCAAAAATCTCAAAGGAATAGCGTCCAAACTCGATGTAAAATTTTTGTACAGCACCTTTTTCCCTTATGTTTTTCGCCGCCTTCGACCACCTTTCCCTACTTTCTGTAATCAGAGGGTCAAGCACGGTAAAGAGATCTTCTCCAATTGCTCTTTTTTGTACCGCCGGAAATACTTTTTCCACTTTGTTGCTCAACCAGAGAATCTTGTTTGAAAGATCAGTAATAATGACTGGATCCTCTAGTATTTCAAGGATTTTCATTTCCGGACTTGGCTCAAAAATGGTCGATACGGTAAGGTCGTTATCATTGCTCATATTTGCTCCTGATTAGCTGCAGCAGCCCGAATTGAGATCGCAAAACTCTGCACGCCCGAAAAACAGCTTCAGTTATGCCACCTCTACTATCTTCTAATAAATAAAAGCGGCTAATTTACCGTGGCAAAACGTAAGCTCAGGGTAGAGAGAAGTGATGCAAGGTGGGATCGGTTCCCGTATTTCTGAATGCTTTTAAAGTACTTGAAATTTGAAAATTAGCTCCATAAGTTGGCTAAGACTTTATCATAGCCAGAGCATTGATCAAAAGCAAGGTCACTCTCCCCATTGTTGAGCCTGAACATGAGATCTTTCCTGAGCAAATATTCATTTTATTAAATTTAAGTCTTAAAAGCTGTCATGTCAACACCTCAGCGAAGAAATTTTTCAGGACAACACCAGGGTGAGATTCTGCATAGTGAGGTTTCATTTAGGTTGGTAAAGCTTCTTGAGTGAAAAATTTAAATACACTGTCGGTGTGAAAATCACAAACGGTAGAATAATACGTATTCAAGGAGTAATGTTCACATGTTCCAATCTGATATCGTCGTAGCAGGCATGGACTTCGCTGCACGTGTTGTCAGAATCAGACATGATACCTATCATTTTCGCTCTTACATTTTTATTGCCAAAAAATCTCACGTAATCCTCGTACACGTTAACCTTTTCTTCAATCCATACGCCCTTGGGACTCGTATTATTCTCCAGGATCACTATCTTCGTATTGCTGGCATACGGACTGACAGTTGTAGAATGCTTCGGCAATGCCGATGAACTCCATACATACTTTATGGCTTTCGGGCTCCACACCTTCATACCGTTCGGGAAAACCACGTATATTGCTGCAGCACTGTCACCTGTATTCTTGTGCCTCTCATCGGCTCCATCCGGCGAAGTCAAAACCTTCCACCTCCACCTAAGTACTGGATATTCTTTCAGGTCGAATTCTATTTTTTTCCCGATGGCTACAGCCTTATTCTTACAATGCACGCATAAGATGGCGTTACCATTTTCAAGTCTTACCTTGTAAATAGACTTTGCCTCATCAAGGCGTTTGGACTCCCACCCTCGCGGAAAACTTCCCTCGTCTGAAGCATGAAATTCATCAACAACCAGAGTTTGATACGCAAACATATTTCTACACAACAGGAAAAAGACACTTATAATGAGTAAGAGTAAAATTTTTCTCGGCACTTCTTACCTCCAAATTAGCGTGTAAGCGAAAATTAGCATATTCTAATTTATTTTTCAAATCATAAGCAAAAATGTGAAAAAACAATGTTCAAGCTTCTCTCATGATTCCTAATTTTTTCAAACAGCAACTTTTCTTTAAAATTTCTTGTAGCAATTGTTCTAATCTGATATAGATTTTCTTGTGGCGTTGCCATATTAGAGAATTATTAAATTTTATTGTTTTACTAGTAGTACGCAAGTTAGGGTCGAGTTATGGTGTCATTTGAAATTGGATTTCGCCGCAGCGATACCGATTCAAGACTGCCACAAAAGTGACTCCTGATGAGCAGTACGAAGGACCAAGAAAGGAGTGTGGTCGCTTATGGCAGAGGGCAGAGTAAAATGGTTTAATGATCAGAAGGGTTACGGATTTATCGAAACCGAAACGCAGGGAGACGTTTTTGTCCACTACAGTGCTATTGAAGCCGACGGTTTTCGTTCGCTTCAGGAAGGAGAAAGGGTTACCTTTGAAGTCGAAGAAACCCCCAAAGGACCCCAGGCCGTGAACGTGAGACGAGCCTAAAAGAGGACAACAGTTTTTGCATTTTGAGATGAAGGGAACGCCTGATTAAAAGCGTTCCCTTTTTTGGTTAGAAAAGGGGTAATTAAGGAGACCGTCAAAGGCAGACAACGAAGCAATCTCCTTGGAATATCAGAATCTTGGAGATTACTTCGCTTCGCTCGCAATGACTATGCTTTACTTTTTTGTTCGTTACAACATTTAGAAAGCGCTACTAGAAATTAACCTGCATTCTCACACCACCAACCGTGACCGTATCAGCATCGTTATCACCCCCTGGATTCCAGATAACCTGCAAATCTGGCGAGAATTCAAGACTCCCATCTAATAGTGACAATGCATAATAGAGTTCCAGGTGATATTCGTCGGCAACGTCATCTGGCAGTCCGTAGTTTCCTTCCAATTCGTCATCGATGAATACTGTCCCGAAGGCTACGGCAAACCTGTCATTACTTCTACCCCAAAATGAACCTCCTACCTGGAAACCACCACTTATGGCGCCTTTAATCGGTGCTCCATCCACTTCCCCTGAATCTTCGTTGAACCTTACTACGTCATCGTCCATGATCCCGCCCCTGACGAATGCGGTGACATTTTTGTAAAGGCTCTGGTCAAACGAAAAACCGACTCCCCAGTTATTCTCATTATCATCAACGTCATCCAGTGCTTTGGTTCCATTGGCAACATCCTTCAAATCACCTGTATCGAAATGATTGTACCCGTTTAACCAGGCGTACACCCTGTAGGTTCCAGGTTTTCCTAGGAGCGTAGGTTTTAAATCAATCTCAAAAATACCAAATCCATCATCAATTATGTCTTCGAAATTAGCATCAGCCTCGCCCCAGCCCACGCTTAAGTCGATGAACTGCGTGGGAGAGTAAGTGATTCTCGCTCCGAGCCCGTTATCATCGGGAAATTCAACGGCCACATTATTTACAAAGCCAGAAGAAAGGAATTGGACGGTCTCATCATTTGCCACTTCATTGGCATCGAAGTAATTGGTAAGATCAACTTTCCCGATTGTCGTAACAAGAGGAACTGGGGCAAACGCATATTCAAACCAGGCTTCCGTCACCTCTACTTCAGGATTACTTGACCCTGGTGCATCATCGTTAATACCAGAGATTGCATTAACTTCGTCATTGACGCCATCTCCCTGCCCTGCTTCCAACTTTAGGAAACCGGTTCCATTTTCACCGATCTTACTTGTGATGTCTAAATCCATGGACCATGCAGCATCAATCTTGTCCTTACCTTCAAGCCCTGCCCTCTTCGCATTATCGTCATTGTTAATGGTACCTTGCGCAACCATCGTAATATCAGCTGCAAATTCCAGGTTTCCGAGGGCCTTTTTAAGACCGCTGACTTCTTCCTTTGCCTTTTCGAGTTCCTGTTGCTTGGCTTCCAGTTGCTTTTCCTTTGCTTCGTATTTCTGAAGTTTCTTTTCGAGCTGTTCCACTCGCTGGCGAAGTTCTTTAGTTACTTTGAGCAATTGTTCCAGTTCCGCCTTGCTAACTTGTTCTCCTCCCAGGCAAGGCCACGCTCCGACGAACGTGAAAATTAGTATTAAAAGTAATGCAGCAACACTTTTCATTTTATCATCCCCTATTGTTATCATTAAAGACTATTACCGCTATACCCCATTACTCTACTAAGCCACTACTGCTGGGATGCCACCCTTCTTGTCACCTCCTTTCCATTTTTGGTTTTTACTGCGCTAACTTTCCCAAAAATAGAAAATGCCCAAAATTTGAGCACAAAAAACCACGCAAGTGGGACTTCGTTTCCCTGCCTTCGTGGCACGTCCTTTTAAATTAGCGCAAAAATGGGGGTGTAACGTTCGTCGCTACACTCTTTTATGTGAAAACCCACACAAATTATTAATTATTTTTCAAGTGCTTGTCAATGAAAAAGTAAGCGTTAACGTCGTGGAAGGATTTGAGTAAGAATTTGCTTTGCTTTCCGAGCGGTCTTACGTGAGAAATGATTGCGCAGGAGTTTAACTATTGCTAGCCCATCACAAATTTTTGGCCCAGTGTTCGATGCGGTCGCTGACTTCTGATTTTCTAACGTGAGGCATGATCTCCGCAAAAGCAAAGTAGGTGTTGATAAGGTGCTTTTTCGCAAGATCAGATGCTTTCTTGGGATCTCTGTCGGCTACTGCCTCAAATATCTTCCTGTGGTCTGAATGGAGTTCGTTGATACTTTCCCTGCTCAGCTTACTCTTAGTTTTCTCAACAATTATCCTGGAGTAAACCTGAGTTATGGAATGGCAAAAAAAAACTGCAAGTGCATTCCTAGTGATCTTGGCAACTTCGTTATGAAAGCGGATATTTGCAAGCCTAGCCTCTTTGCCAGATCCTTCAATATATTTCTCGGCCTGATCTAGCAGTTGGCTCAGTGTGTTGAGGTCCTCCGAAGTGCGGCATATTGCTGCAGTTCGGGCTACTCCTGGCTCGATGTAGAGGCGAATTTCAATAAGGTGAGCAAAATTGATTTTTTTCATTTGGATCAGGTTGTTTATGCTCTGGGTAATGGGTTGAGGGGTTGGCTCTGAAACATACGCCCCTGCATTTACACCGCGCCTAACCGAGATCAGACCGAGGTTTTGCAAGTTTCTGAGAGCATCCCGTACCGTCACTCGACTAACTTGAAACTGGTTAACGAGTTCCCGCTCAGAGGGCAATTTGTCACCAGGTTTATAAACACCAGCACTAATAGATGCTCTTAGCTGTCTCTCAACTTCCTTAGAAAGAAGTGGCTTTCTGAGAGATTTAAATCTTCTCATGAATAATCCAACCTGGTCTGTTGTCTGACAATAGACCAGTACAACAAAACTAGATGGATGTCAAACAAAAATTTGCAAAATTTTATTCGTCCACCCTAGAAACTATAAGTAAACTATGTTTTTGGGAAGTTTAGGAATTTTACGAGCAGTCATCCCCCCCAGAGTGCAAAACCAGTACTGCAACTTTTTCCACCTAAGAGAACGAAGCCGCATTCTTGCAGCCCTTCTACCCTCTGAGACAACTTCCGCCATTCTACCAAATTCTGTCCACTGAATGTGCCCAACTCTTGGTTCAATTAGAAGGTCGGCCATACTGCGCCTGATTTCATTCAAGTAAAGCCTTGTTATGTCGTTTGTTCTGAATACAACATCGAGAGCACACCGTACTTCCAATTCCAAGTCCTTTATATCCCATGATGCATCAGATGCAACGACAAAACTACCGCCCAACTCCAGGGCAGGTACTATGGGAAGATTATCAAGGCCTCCCCCGTCTACCAGCATTCGCCCGTCGATTTCTATGGGTGGAAGCACACCGGGTATAGCACAGCTTGCCGCGATGGCCTTTCTAAGCGGGCCGGAACATATCACAACTTCCTCGCCTGTAATTAAATCGACTGCCACCGCCCCGTATTTTACGGGCATCTCCTCAATCATCACGTCTTCGAACATTGCATTTATCATTTCTTCGTAGTTTTCCGGGGCTATCAGGCTTAACCTGGTAAGGGATCTCGTATAATAGATGCTTTTCTGCAAATTGATCAAAAACCGATGAAAAAAACCAGCCCCGCTATCACTTGCTTCTTCTTCCTGCACGGGGAGCCAGTTCCTCTGAAATATCTCACCGTTTAAATAGTCGTAGACGTACTCGTATATTTTCTTGGGGTTCCTGTAAAGCGCATACAGAGCACCGATAATTGATCCCATGCTTGTTCCAACGATTACGTCAAAATCGATGTTATACTTGTCTAGTTCTGCAATGGTACCAATGTGCGCAAGCCCCCGGGCAGCTCCCCCGCTGAGCACCAAAGCACTTTTGAACTTACCCATGTTCCCGTCCCCTCGAGTGTTATCCTGGTTTTTTTCTTGTCTTGCGTTTCACATTTGATTAGTTAACATAAAAATAAAATTTTAGGAGCAAAAAATTATGCCTTTAGAAAAAGAATTATTCATAAAAGGAGAAAGAGGTCAACTCGAAGCCAGGATTTTGGACAAAAATCCTGAAAAAATAGGAATAATATGTCACCCTCATCCTTTGTATGGTGGCAACATGGACAATAATGTTGTTTACGCCCTTAAAACTGCTCTCGAGGAGTCAGATTACTCCACAGTGAGGTTCAATTTTGGAGGAGTGGGTAGAAGCGAAGGCCATTACGGAGAAGGTGTAGGAGAGGTCAAAGATCTTCTCGGCGTAATAAAATATTGCGAGAATGAAGGATTTAAAAATATCGTTCTTGCGGGATACTCTTTCGGTGCGTGGGTAATTGTCAATTCCTCTTCTAGCACTTTATCAAGGCATCCACTTGTGCTGGTGTCTCCCCCTGTGGGGATATACAATTTTGAAAACCTAAGAGTTCCGAAAGATGTAAAGTGCCTCATTGTGGCTGGAACTGAAGATTACATTTGTCCTCTCGAAAAATTGGGAAAATGGTGCGCTGAACTTCCCTGGAAGATAACTTTAAAAAAAGTTCACAGATGCGACCATTTCTTTCTTGGTGGAGAAGGAGAAATTTCAAAGGCGATGAAGAATTTCTTGCTGACACCTGACCACATCTAAAAGACCTCTGATAAATAGTGTATTTTTGCTCGGAACCGCTTTCCTGCGATTTAAAAACAGGTTATTGTAAATACTGTGCTTTCCTGTAGGCTTTTGAGGGAAATTTAACTTCGGCCAAAATGATGGATTTTGGATTCTTCTTATTGGGCTTTTTTATTTTATAGGAGTTTCAGAAATCCGACTTTATCAGGGTTCCTAAAGTATAAAGGAAATCTTGATGACACCTGTTCTTGTATAACCTTTTGTATCTTACTTTTTCTGACCCTAAAGGACTCTTACTATACGAAAAAAAAAGTCAACCATGCTTTTCCTACCCCTGCGGTTCTTGGACGGATCTGTGGTTAATTAGTAAAAGCGTACGAGAAACCGATGAATCGGTTGCATGAAAAGTCTCTACCTCATACCCACGGTTAAAACCGTGGGTTGAAGCTGGCGAGCTCGAAGAATGAGGGTACTTATCCACGGTTAAAACTGTGGGTTAAGGGGCGACGCTATCCGGGTGATCAGCATGGTACCCCACGGTTAAAACCGTGGGTATGAATGGAATGCCTAACCAAAGAACCGATCCATCGGTTTCCCATATCACCACAGCACTATTTCGTAAAGAAATGACAGGATTCGAGTTGTTCTTGTTCTACTCCTTATCAAAACCACTTACCTACTTTCATCTTTGAGGGAGATCCTTTTGAAAAACTCGTCAACCATTATGTTAAATTTTTCTGCCGCTTCCACGTGAATCGCGTGGCCAACATCGGGCAGAATAACCAGTTTTGAATTTTCAATCCGTTCATTTAGTATCCTTGAATTCTCCGGTGGAACTAAAATATCATCACTCCCGGCTATGATCAGGGTTGGAGCGCTTATGTGGTGAAGCATGTGGCAGCATGAAAAATTTCGAATGGCCATAAGCTGGTTTTCCAGGGCATATTGAGGTTGAACTCCTGCCTGCAGTTGCACCCGTTTGTATTCTTCCACTTCGGTGGGATGCTTGAGCAAAAAGTTAGCACTGAAAAGAATTCTAGTGTTTTTCTCAATTATTTCTTCATCAGTTAATCCTTCGTTGTCCATGAAGCATGCAAGGACTTCAGGTTCTGGTGGAATCCGCTCTGAGCCCCCGCAGTGCGTAGCTCCTAACACGAGCCCCCTAACTCTTTTAGGGTGAGATACGGCAAAACTCTGGGCTATCATGCCTCCCATGCTCACACCAACCACGAAGGTTTTCCATATTCCAAGCTTATCGAGGATAGCAACGCCGTCGTCCACAAAATCATTCATGGAATAAGGTTGTTTCGGCTTATCAGATTTACCCGCTCCCCGGTTGTCAAATACTATTACCTCATAATTCCTTGTGAAGTAAGGCAACTGCTTGTACCACGACCACGTCCCTCCTCCGACTCCGCTGAAAAATAGTATAGGTTCTCCATCACCTTCAATTTCATAATAGATTTTTACTCCATTATTCTCTGTCCAGGGCATGGGTTTCTCCTTTTTTCAAGCTGAGACAAATGCTAGTTGCAGATTGGTCTTTCATTATGTTAAGCTTCTTTTAGCTAGATTTTAATCTTGAATTTTTCGAAATTCTCTCTGTGATGGTTTTGCCTTAAAATAGCAAGAAACTAGTTATTCTAAAACCATGGAAAATTCAATTGAATTCAACTGGGATCTAAAAAAACTCCCCTCCCTTTGGGGAAAGATAAACCTTGATCAGAAACAGATCCTCGCTCGTTCCGCACCCAGGGAAGCTTTAACGGTCATAATTTCCCAGGAAAGTAACGAGAAAGTCCTAGAGAATCTGCTTGAGAACAAAAAGCTTACTTCTGCTGAAATTATACGGATAATAGACAGGGCTCGAAGTTCCAGAATACTTGAAAAAATAAGCAGGATAAGTCGTTGGTTTACCAACCACACTGTTAAGCGCAGGCTTCTTGAAAACCCTCACACCCCCATCAAGGTCTCTTTCCGGGTACTTGATTACCTTCCTCTTCCAGAAGTTACCAAGGTGATCCAGAACCCCAACATATCACGGGAGGTCAGGAACAGGGCACGGGCGCGTCTAAGGACTCTAATCAACAGAATGTCTACCGGGGAACTCAAGGGGTTGTTTCTAAATAGTGAAGGTGAAATTCTGAAAAAATTACCTGTTCTAACGGGAAAAGACAAGAAAGTAATTATGGATATCCTGAATTCCGGTAGAGTCCCAAAACGATTCATAATAAATCTTTTACGTGCGCCAGCCACCACGGGGGATATCATTCAGGTAATATCAAATAACAGAAGCTGGATGAGGGACAAGTTTATTAAGAACGCTGTATTGACATCTTCCAAGGTATCTCAATCTACCAAGAATAGACTCAAGAACATGTAAATTCCGATATCCTACTGAAAGTGTAAACCGTTTGTTGATTACAAGGTTTTACAAGTACTGAAATTATTTGATGAGGGTAATTACAGATATTATCACCCCGGTTTGAACCAGCAGCAATCCAGTTACCCACTTGATAACACTTGCTCGTACCTGCTCTATTTCCTTTTGTAGAGAAAGTCGTACCTGCTCTATTTCTTTCTGTAGAGCAAGCTTTGCTAGTTCGACATCTCCCTTGGTGGCAACGTCCCGAAGGGGAGAAAAGCGGCTTTCCAGCTCATCCACTACTTCGGACAGAACTTTAGCTTTTTTCTCGTCATCCTTGAATGCTTCGTATACCTTTACCGCCAAACCCATAGTAATTTTAAGCTAACACATAGACTGCCATGGGTCAAACCAAAACGCATAAAGCTAACACCAGAAAGGCAAACCAGAATTGAAACGGAACTTTTGACTAATTACTCAAAGAACTAAGGCAGCGAAGCCGCAACCAAGTTTGAACCGCTAAGACGCCCCAGTTAAATACAAGATTTAACGGGGCAAGCTAAGAGCGCAAAGGGATATTCTTTTTTCCTTGAGCAGTGTGTAACTGCTCAAGGAAAGAAGCCTGCCCTTCAGGCATGCTGTTGGTACAGACAATCTGAGTTGGC
>JALSTM010000119.1 GCA_026983715.1 Desulfobacterales bacterium | reverse complement strand
AATAGTGAACGAATTGCGAGAATTGATAACCTGTGAACCTGAAAAGCTCTTTGCAGAAAAAACGCATATTAGCCCACGTAAAACCTGACCTGGAGCGAATTGAAGAAGAGATTGCCGTCCACTTAGATTCCACAGTTCCTCTCATTTCCAGAGTTGGCAACTACATCATGAATAGTGGCGGGAAAAGGCTTAGGCCGTTGCTTATGATTCTTTCCGCCAGGTTGTGCGGTTATGAAGGGAATGAAGACATAACTCTTGCAGTGGTGTTTGAATACCTGCATGCCGCAACGTTGCTCCATGATGACGTGGTGGATAAGGCCGAACTCCGTCGTGGTCAGCCTGCCGCCAACACCATTTGGGGGAATCCCGCGGTGGTACTCATCGGAGACTACCTCTACTCCAAGTCAATACTCTTAACCGTTGGTTACCGGAACCTAAAGATTCTTGACGTTATATCCAAAACCACCACCATCATGGCGGAGGGAGAAGTCCTCCAGCTTGTAAACTCGGATAATCTGGAAATAACAATCCCCGAGTACATGGAAGTGATAACAAGGAAGACAGCAGTGCTTATCCAGGCGGCGTGCCAGGTTGGTGCCATCTTTGGAGGAGCGAGCAACGAAGAAGAAGAGGCGATGGCGAGCTTCGGGAGAAACCTCGGCCTTGCATTTCAATTAACGGACGATGCCTTAGATTACATCGGGACTGAGGAAGAGTTCGGAAAACCCATCGGCAACGACTTGCAGGAAGGTAATGTCACCCTTCCCCTTATACATGCTTTCAACAATTGTGAGGAAAAGGTTCGGTCGAGGCTGCTGGAACTTGTCACGGGGGACGAAATCGGTGAAAGGGAGTTCAGGGAAGTTAAAGAAATCGTCAAATCATCAGGTGGCATTGAATATACCCTTGATCTGGCGAGAAAACACATCTACAGTGCAAAGCAAGCGCTTAGCATCTTCGATAATTGTCCTACCAAGGAGGTTCTGATCGATATTGCGGATTACATCTGTGACCGCCGAGCTTAAAAAAAGTCGCTAACCGGCTTACAAAACTAAGGCAGCGAGCCGAACCAAGTTTGAACCGCCAAGACGCCCTCGTTAAATGTTACAAGATTTAACGGGGCAGGCAAAGAGCGCAAAGGGATACTCTTTTTTCCTTGAGCAGTTCCCCAGTGAAATACTACATGTCTTTCGGTCCTGGTGAAACAATTCAAGGTTTCACTGGATAAAAATTTCACGGGGCAAGTGCCTGCTCAAGGAAAGAAACCTGCCCTTCGGGCATGCTGTTAAGTTCAGACACCTTGAGTTGGCACCCGAAACTTTGTGTCTTGCGTGCGTTTCCTAGGATATGCGTGTTGTCCATTGCCCTTGCTAGCCTGAAAGGGTGCAAGACACTGTGGGCAGCATTAATCGGCCGCCCCCAATATTTTCCTTCTTATAGTTCTTCGCGGCTTGAGCAAAGCGAGCGGTTCATTTATGATGGCAGTGGTAGTATAAGAACTATGACACGCTAAAACGTTACATGTTTATAGGGAATTATTTCAATCTGTTATACTTCGAATCTATCATGCCCACGGTGGAAACCATAGGCTAGCTAATTCTTTACCTCTCCGAGGTTACGTTTTCTCGTCTTCTGAATGAAAATGATCCGGAGGAAACCAATCCTCTAACCCGATGGAAATTTGGATCAAGGTCATCGCGAGCGTGGCGAAGTAATCTCTGACACCTCGACATTCCAGGGAGATTCCTGCGTCGTTCCCCTTTTGTTAACTCGTCGTAGTGGAAGGTTGTCGATGGTACCCTGCATGGATTGCGTCAAGTGGATTTGCAGTATTCTTGGTTATTGATAACAGGACTGAAAAAGAGGGGAATACAAAGAGTTGGGATGAGTTGTTGAAGGGTGTCACTGAGGTTTACGAAAAAATAAATGGTGTAAATGTAGTGGGGTTGAGGTGCACCTAACATAGGGGGATTTAAAACTCATAAGATAAGAAGCCTGCTTTTTAGGAAAAATAGCGTAATACTCTTTCTGGTGACTCGCAAGTATAGCTGGACCATATTGGGTCAGCCACAACGACCGATAAAACCTTCTCCAAGGATCTACTTAGAGTTGAAGACATAACAAACCTTCATCATGTAAGAAAGCATGAAATCCCCCTTTTACAAAGTAGGGAATTCTCATCTCGGCTCCCCTAAAATGGTGGGCACAGCCCACCCTACTGTTGAAAGGGACTCGCATTTTTAAAACCTTCAGATGGTACGCGTCTCACAAAGCATGAAAATCTCGTATTAATTTCTGAAAGTATTTGGGTCTAGTCTGTCCTTGCCTCACACCTGGAGATCCTAGTGGAGTCAATAATGGGGTGATATCCACAGAAATCCCCTGGCAGCGGGAAAGGAGGATCGCTCAAAATGCTATGAGTTGAGCAGCCAAAAAGGCTATCTTAGTCGGTCGGAGAAATGGGAGTGGTTCCACACAAAGTAAAGGACAATCAAAGGTCGCACTCTCAAAAAACGAATTGAGCAAATAAAACACGACCTCAACATGAGTCAAGAGCAGACTTGATCCCATGACATGAGTCAAACTAATAGAACTTCACGGTGTGAAGGAAGGATGCCACAAGGAAAGGACACAGAAGAAAGGGTAAGCAACTTTCTACAGACGAATTCTTGCGCTATCCTTGTCAATCTATCTTGTGTTTGCTAGATATCTAGAAATCATATAATAACTTGTTAAACTACCAATAGATTGATAAAAAAATGATAGGTGATTATATGACAGCGCGAGAGATTGAGACGAAAGAACACGTTCTGGAGTTAATCCGTTCAAACCAAGACAAAATAATGTCTTACGGAGTAAGGAGATTGGGTCTCTTTGGCTCCTTTGTTCGTAGCGAATACAAGCGCGAAAGCGATATAGATTTACTAGTGGAGTTTGAGGAAGATAAAAAGAGCTTCGATAATTTTATAGAGCTCGCCTTCTTTTTAGAGGAAATCCTTGAGCGTCGAGTAGAGCTAATTACAATTGATGCTCTCAGCCCATACATCGGCCCACATATTATTAGAGAGGTGGAATATGTCAATTTTTCCTCTTGAGTACCTACGCCATGTTATGGATGAAATTGAATATCTCATAGAACAATCAGCAAATTGAGGGAAAGAAGATTTTCTTGACGATGAAACCATGAAAAGGGCCTTTGTACGAAGCATCGAAATTATTGGTGAAGCAGTTAAGAAGATTCCTTCTGAGTTCAAGTAAAAATATCCTCGCATTGAATGGAAAGCTATGGCAGGGATGAGAGACAAATTAATACACGATTATTTTGGAATAGACTATGAGATCGTGTGGGATGTTGTAACTAACAAGATCCCAACTCTTCGGCTGAAAATTAAAGAAATCCTGAATAAGGAATCTCCTTTAAAGGATTAGTGGCGACTCGAGGAATGATGGCTCGGTACTAATCCGTGGTTCAAGAAAGCGCGGGGCGCTAGGCCAGGATTTTTGGCACAAATACTCCTGCATGGAATTGCTTCCAGTTGATTTTAGGCAGGTAAAAAATCCCTAAAGTTATAAAGACGTGGAGAAAAAATCTGATCAAATTCATGTAGAACATCACACTTCCTACAATTCTTTTGAAATTAGATTAAAGGAACCCCTGATTAATTACGCAAATACCCCGAGGATCATTTGCACGTCATACCGCCCCCTGACTAGATAAGGGGCAGGCTTTGATGCGGGACACCTGAGGCGCATCTTCGACATCTAGATAAACGGTGACGGTGATAGATTCCGGCTCTCCGCTTCGTTTCGGACTGAATGACGGATTTTGGATTGTTTTTGTCCTACTTCAATTAATTGCTAGTTCTAGAAACCCATGGTTATAAGATTTTCTCCTTGATTAAAATTTCTCCTTTGGTTAGAAACCGATGAATCGGTTATTGATGTAATTGGTCCATCATCTACCCACGGTTAAAACCGTGGGCTAGCAGGATATCCATGTAAGGATGTAAGGTTAAAACCGTGGGTTCAAGGTGGCGAACTCTAAAAATACGGACAGATCCTGGTTAAAACCGTGGATTGAAGGGAACGCTGTTCGGCTGATGGGTCAGGTAGCCCACGGTTTTAACCGTGGGTATAAATAGCATACGAACCCCAAGAACCGATTCATCGGTTTCTCACATCACATGACTGGTATTTCGCAAAGGAATGACAGGCTTCGGCTTACTCCTTTATTTGATATCTTCCTGAATCCGTGACGAAACTTTATGGCTAATTTGTATCACATGTCTAAATTGCTCATTAGTGGCTACATAGCGAGGGGCATTATTCTTCACCTTCTCAAGCAATCTTTTTTGCGCCCTGCAAGTCGTCGAGGTGCACCGGATCTTTGGCGTTATCACCTGCCGGGCTTTTCTTTGCATCTGCGGCCCAGGTGAACGATCACGGATTTAGGATTGTGTCAAACACAAAGCTAAAGCATAGTTATTGCGATCCTGCACCCACTTCCTGCGAATTGTAGGAGCAGTGGCAAATAGTCGTATTTGAAGTAAGCGCGGGAGAAGCAATCTCCAACGCTTTGATATTCGAGGGAGATTGCTTCGTCTCCCGCACCCACTTTAAGCCATACATCTTGATATTAAGTCGGAAACATTGTCATAAAGTGGGTGCGGGATCCTCGCAATGACAGAATGTTGCAAATGTTCTTTAGGAATCGATTCACTAGTTCTAAAGATCCGAATTTATCCGAGTTTCCTTAATTCTGAGAATGACTAAAACACTATCCACATGAGGTCTCTTCCGACGGTTATTCTACCGTCAAACTCTTTTCTGACCTGTTCAAAGAGGTTCACCTTGTCGCACTCCGGATACATGTGGGTAAGCACGAGGTGTTTGCAGTTTGCTTCCCGGGCAATTCGCCCAACCCTTGATGGGGTGAGATGTCCCCTGGGTTCTTTTGGGTCGGGAAAAGAACATTCAGCCACCAGGATTTTTACGTTCCGGGCAAGCTTCAGTACGTTTTCACCGTACTCGGTGTCTCCCGTGATAGCAAGGTAGGGGACATCGTCAATCTCAATTCTGTATCCCACACTTCTTGACGTGTGGTACATCGGGTAAGTTATTAGCTTTCCAAATGGTACCTCGAAATTGTTGATTTGTCGGGAATCGATTTCTTTTATGGAAAGTTCGGATGGGGATAACTCCACCCAGTGCCCGAATATTTCCACGTACTTGTGATATATTTTGGCAAGTCCGCGGGCTCCCCAGATTTCCACGGGTTTTTTTCTGCCATAGTCAGGGGAATGTGCCACGAAAAGAAAGGGAACCAAATCGCTCAGGTGATCAGGGTGAAAGTGAGTATAGAAAATATAATCAATATCGCGGAAACTTCTTCCTGCTTCTTCAAGGGCCCTCAACGTTCCGGGACCAGTGTCGAACAGGAGCAGGTGCCTGTTTATCTTGACCAAGGTAGCTGGGGATCTTCGTTTGACCCTCGGAACTCCTGTCCCTGTTCCAACAGTGCAAACCCTAAAGTCGGTAATCTTCATAGCTCAATACTCTCACCTTGTTCTTTTGAGCCGAGTCCTACCCCGTGAGACTTTTCTTCTCCCTGTATTCTTTTAACCCAACAGCGAGTTCATCGGGTATTAGGAGGTCTCCGCGCCCAACACCCAGATCGATGTGCTTCTTGTTGCTCCCGTGAAAGTCGCTGCCTCCGGTGACCAGAAGCTTCAATTCTCTGGCCATCTCCAGGCAAAACTCCGTGAGTTCCTTGGAATGATCCGGGTAATATGCCTCGATCCCTTCGATTCCCGACTCTTTGAGTTCGACGAAGAGATTCTTTAGGTCTTGAAAATCATCTAAGCCAAGGGTGCACGGGTGTGCAAGAACAGGGATACCACCGGAGTCTTTTATCAATTTGATTGCCCTGGGTGGTTCGAGACGTACCTTCGGGATATAGGTGGGGGCTCCATTTGTAAGAAATTTCTTGAATGCCGATTGCACGTCCGAGGCGTATCCCTTTTCTATGAGTATCCTGGATATGTGAAGCCTACCTATTTGGCCTCCAGCTACCCTCTCCACTTCCTCGTATGTAATATCCACGCCGTGTTCTCTTAACTTTTCAATAATCTTGTGATTTCTTTCATCTCGCAACTTCTGCAGATGTTCTAAAGTACCGTGCAACAACTCGCTGTCGGGATCAATATAATATCCGAGTATGTGCATGGTTCCTATAAGCCATAGCGCACTTATTTCGACTCCGGGAATAAAATCAATTGCTGCTTTCCTAGCCGCCTCTATCCCTTCTGCGATCCCCGCTATGGTGTCATGGTCTGTTAGTGCCAGTACTTCTATCCCTTTTGTCTTGGCGTAGTTCACTAACTCGGTGGGAGCAAGAGAACCATCAGACGCTGTTGAATGTGTATGCAAATCTATCATTTTGACTGTTCCTCAGTTGGTTGATATTTTGTACAGGTCTCTGGCAAATTTCTCGTATCTTTATGAAACGCTCAATCTCTTAGTACAGCTAACCCTTTAAAGTCAACAGAAGGTTTTTATAGATAGTACCCATATTCTGCTTTCCCGGCCAGTTTTTGTGTGTTATGTTAAGAACATTACGAGCTTAGCGAAATTCCGAATTGAGGATAGCTTATCACGCCGAGATCTATCACTATCTGGTTAGCTCTTAGACTTTCTATGCGTCCTGCGGATGAGGTAATAGAATGTTACCGCTCCCTCTGCTACTTCTTGATGCCTTGATTAACGTTTTTGGTTCACTTGGCTTGGGGTTGGCAGGACACCTATTTCACAGGGGATCCTTGGGTAACCGAGGCGTGTCTTATCGGTAAAGCCAGTATATATTCAGCGAAAAAGGGAGATGCGTAATAGATAACTTTGTTGTCAGAAACGAGTGACCTATTACCGCAAACGGGAGAAATCTAATGGAAAAAGGTGATTTAATTCTTGGTGTCCTGGATAGGGATGGTTTTCTGAGGGTTGACTCTAAGAAACTCCTGATGACCGCCGTTTCTTTGCAGGAAGCGGTTAGTCCCGAGTCTGGCGTTCTTAAGGTATCTAGTGAAGATGCTGGCAAAATGGCACTGGTAAGCGGTATAAAGTCCGGAAATGTTATTTACTCGGCTACCATCGTTGAGGTTCTTTCTCCCGTGAGTGCCATTATCGTGAGGACCCTCCTTAAAAAAGGCATCCTCACTCTTGAGGATATCAAAGGCGAACATGCGGAACCCGTGCCTGAAGTAAAAATTCCGGAAGAAGATAGAAAGCTTTGTGCTCTTGTAATTGGGCACAAAAAGCGATCTCCTGGAGCCGTGAACGTAAATTCAAGTATCAGTGAATTCGAGTTCAACGAAGATCTGGCGCTGAGGATTGAAAAGAAGGTTCGCACTACTGAAGTACAGAGAATATACAGGAGAACGTACAGGGAACTTCCAGGCGATATCAACTCCCTTGATCCAGACTTCGTGGTGAGCCTCCACTGTAACGCGTTTAATAAAAAAGCTTCGGGTACGGAGATACTCTACTACCACAAGTCGACACGGGGCAAAAGAATGGCGGAGATTATTTTGAGACACCTGGTGGGATGCCTCAAATTGCCAAGTAGGGGCATAAAGCCGAAAACAGCCGAAGATAGGGGAGGTTACCTTCTTCGTTACACTAACGCACCGTGCGTGATTGCAGAGCCTTTTTTTATCGATAACGATAATGACCTGGAAAGGGCGATGAATAACAAGGATGGCCTTGCCCAGGCTTATGCAAGTGCCATTGATGAAATCTCTGAAGCCGTTGTTTAAGTTTCTATTTCTCATTTTCTATGGGTAGGGGTTATCTTAAAGGAACAAATGAAAATTAAACAAACTCTATCTCTGCGTGGATACGGATAATCTCAATTGCTACAGGGTAGGGTAGAAATCAGGAGATCAACCCATGCAGGAGAACCTCGATGTATTAATTTCCTATGTTCTGGTAATAATCGGCCTCTCTGTTTTTTTGCAAATAATTGTTGAAGCCATCAAAAACCTGCTGAAACTAAGGTGGGCTGTGTATGAGAATTTTCTTGTTGAAATGTACAAACAGCTTTTCCCTGGAGTTTCACTTCGTGAAAAAGAAGCTCTTAGCAGCAGAAAAGAACGGAGTTCGATAGGGTCAACCCTAGAGAGATTCAAGGGTTTTCAGAAAACGATTAATTCCCTTGCTGAAGACTTTAGAAAAATCCGGGCTTTCCTTCTTGATCTCGAACATTTCCTTGAAGAGACTCCTGGTAAGGATACCACCAGCGTAAGATCGGCCTTCGTGGATTTCAGGAAGAAGCTCCTACCACTGGTATCAAGTCTCTTGGTAATTGATTTTGATGATGTTTTCAAGCTCTACAAGAAACTGTTTTCTCATTCGTCGCACACGGTCTCGCTGGAAGACTTGAAAAGCGTTCAAAGAAAATGTGAAGAGCTTCTGCTAAGAATATCCACCTTGCCGGGTGTCGAAGACGAAATTTTGAAACTAAAGGGAGATATGTTGGCCATTATTAAGGAACTGAACGAGACTTTTGACCGCGTGGAAAAATTTATCTTTCACCTTCACACCAGTTTTTCTCTAAGGGGAGAGACTCTATTACGAGACCTTGAAAACAGGTATGTGAGAAAAATAAATGTATGGACATTTTGTATCGGCCTTGCCATGGTTTTCCTTCTGAATGCAGATTCTATCGTCATTTATCGAACCCTCAGAGATGCACCCCAGGTGCGAACCGCAATAATGAAAAAGGCAGACCTGCTAACCACCCGCGTAGATCTGAAACCTATGAGCGCTTCAATAAATGAACTCTCCGATCTTGCAATCAAAATTGAAAACTACCTGGAAGAAAACCAAAGGTTGGACGCGGATTCATACAGGAAGTATTATCGAAAATACAAAGCGTTATACCTGGCTCTGGAAAAATATTTTGAGCTTTACAAGGATTTGGGGTTCGATGTGGAAAAAAGGAGTGGCAAAGTAGTTCCTTATCAACCAGAAAAGGGTGGAGATGATATAATCGGTAATCTAAAACGTCACCTGGAAAGAGATGTTCCGGCAAAAGAACTTGGCGGCGAACGGATTCGTGCTATTTTTGATGATCTTGGTACGGCTCTTTTTTACCTGACCCGTAGGTATGCGGCCCTTCAATTGACAACCGTTGAGATGCAAAAGCGTCTTCTACGTGCTGTGGAATTGCCTCTGGGTTGGAATTCTCAAAGATTTGATGCCCTCATATCTCACCTGGAAGATCCCCTCGTTCTCGTTACCAAGATCCTGGGATTGATTATCACTGCAGTACTCATTTCCTTCGGGGCACCTTTCTGGAATGATGTGTTGAATTCGCTTTTGGGGCTGAAGAGTTTTCTTAGAAAGTCTGGTACTTCCGCAGGATTGGCAGCATGATAGTACCTCGCTTGATCGGAGCCCAGGAATGCCCATTTATTCTTAGAAGCTAACAATGTGCCGGTTCTTTACGGCGGTTAAATAGGTTAACAGACTTTGCAGCAAACTAACCAAGGTATAAGTGAAACCGATGAATCGGTTTGTGGATGAGTTTTAGTGTTTCTCCCACGGTTAAAACCGTGGGTTATGGGGTGATAGAAATTCCTGGTTGCGACCAAGGTAGACCACGGTTTTAGCTCTGGGTATGAAAAACTCGGTTTCCAGATAATTCACAAATCCATCCAGTGAGATGAAATGTAGGGAAACTAGGCTAATAGACAAATTTATGTGTACGATTAAAGCTCCGTGGGATTGGAAATTGAATTTCCCATGGAGTCACCAAGGAGGTACAGGTGTTTACTAGCACTGGAGATCTGGTCATCTTTGCAATAAAAGCTGGGCTTAAACTGGGACACCAGGCAAAAACGGCGTACGCTGAAGCTACAATAAAAAGAGAACTCGTACTACCACTACCCGACTTTAATCCCGAGGCTAAGATCGGGACGGCAGACGGATATTTTAGCGGTAGCGGCCAAGTACATCTCAACGAAGTAGCTCGGTTGAAGGAGTTGTATGAAAAATCGATGCGGGGTGAAAAACTGACGCCGGCAGAAGAAGAACAGTACGTCGATTATTACCTCGATTTCAAGCGTGAAGACGACATTAAGGCAGGAGTTATTCGTGGAGATGAGCTTGGATTTACGTCAGAAGCTCTTCTTTCCCTTGTAAAAGTACGCCAGTGGGCATTGAAAAAGAGCCCCTTTCCATCTGTCTATCAGAGGATACTAGGAACGGCTATTGAGATCGGGATCGAGTATTTCTCAGCAAATCACGAATTTATCGATACGGAAAGTGCAAAGGGAAGGGCGCTCCTTGGATTTCTTAATTCCATCGATGATCTAGATTTTGCTTCGGAAGAAATAGACCTGCTGGCTCGTCGGCTTTTCATTGCGGCTATAGAAGCCATAGGTGAAAATCCCGATCTTCTGGGTGGCGATCACGTGACGGAGCACTTCGTCGAAACAGTTTCCAGGGGCTTGGTTTCTGACATTAATGCGTACCTGGCAAAGCTCGGGGAAACCGACCTATCGAAGAAGGAAAGAGTATATGACGTGGCACAGCTGGTTCTGAGGAGCATCCTTAACAATTTGAGTAGTGAAATTATCGAAAATCCTGGCTTATACTTATCGATTCACAAGCCGCAGGAGCAAGCTCTTGTAACATCGGTTGGAAAAGCGATTGTTGACCTCTTGGTCCGGAGTGATAGCTTTGACTTGGACTACCTCTTTGGCAGAAAAACAATAGACAAGCTGGTCAAAGCAGCTCTTAAAGTTCTTTCTGAGTACCCCTCGCTTGCGGGTATTGATAACGAAGGGCTAAAAAAAATAATTTCCGAGATTGCCAGTGAATTATCGGCTACAAGTCAAGAAATTGGTATCGACTTACTACCAGATATCGTACGCCTTCTTCTTGAAAAGACTGCGATTAATGCAAGGCTTGTATGGCCAGACGGATTCAATGACCCGGCCAAACACCTATTGATAACCGTGGCAAAAGAAGTGCTTGAAGAACTTGCCAATGCCATGGACGGCGGTTCCGGATGGACACTTGAACTGACGAAGAACCAGATACTTGATATCCTCGAGGCTACGCTGGAGGAGGTGGCCAAGAATCCTCAGTGGCTGGTTGATATTGCCGGTGGTGAGAGCAGTCTTGCAGGTTTGGCTATCAGGGAAGCCGTAAATGCGTTTAAGTCAGTGCCCCCGAATAGAATAACCCCGACCATGGCAAAGGCCGTGATATTAGAAGTAGTAGAGGCTGTTGCACGGAGAAAGGATTTTCTAGACAAGGTTTCGCTTAATGGAAAGACGAGTACTTTACTAGGACTTGCCCTCGATGCTGTAGTATCTGCCATCCTTTCTGACGAGGTGGATAGAAAGGCTAGATGGGTACTTGGGAGGGAGGAAATGTTTGAGGTTATAGTTGAGATATTCCTAGATCAACTTGAACAGGGAGGGATTTCTTCCAAAAATATAAGGTTGCTAAAGGCTGCGATCGATAGAGAGATAAAAAAGATTTCAAGCGGAGAGGTGTGGAGCATAGGTGAGTTTATGGAAGGGCTAATGTATGCGATAAATGGAGGAATAAATGGGAACTAAGTTAAATAGGATAAGCCCTTTGAGACGCAGGGTTTTTTTCACTTTTTGCATGCTTGTTTTTGTTGCTTGTGGGTGTGTAACGCACATTCAGCAGCTTAGAGAAGCACAGACGCAGTTTAACATGGCTGCGACGGCAGAGAATCGTGCCAGGCTGGGAGATCCGGGGGAAGCCTTGCTATCAACCGGAGAAGCTACAACTTCGTACAGGATGGCTGTGAAAATTGTATCTGAACTGCTGGAAAAAAACAAAAGTAACCTGGCGAAAGATAGGCTTCTGGGTACAGCTTATACCATTAAGGCGATGGCTGAGTGGAGGCTTGGTGATTATGGGAGCGCCATGAAAACCGTTTCGGATGCCCTTGGAAATTCGAAAGCTAAAGTCTTCGAAAGAGATCGAATCCTCCTTCTGGCAATTCGCGGACTGGTTAAAAATGACCAGGCATTTCATCACATGATGAAGAAAGACTATCCATATGCTGATTTAAAGAGGCTACTCCGGGACTCCTTGGCGAACTTGAATACTGCACTTTCTCAGGCACCGCGCGGTTCGAAGATTCGCCTATACATTCTTTTATCTGAACTTGCGGCGCTCAAGAATTGGGCGGACCTAAGAGGCAATCCGCGAGCATACGCTGTTTTAACCCCGGAACATTTTGACAAGGCAAGGGAAATAGATGAATGGTGCACAATTGCTAGCGTGGTGTGGGGGAATTTCGAAAAAGAAGCCGGAAAACTGGAGCTTACCGGTGCTGCTCTTTTGAGAGACTGGGGGCGAAGGATCGCAATGCCAGATACATGTAAATGAAGCTTGGGTTTTCTTTCGAGGATGTTGGCACCCCCCCTCTCATAGGCGAGGGTTAGTAATTCTTTCTAGGAAACCCAGATGGATTCGGATTCCTAGAACTAGGAATCAATTATAGAAGTAGGAATGCACAATACAAAATCCGTCAATCCGGCCGAAGCGGAGCTGAGAGCCGAATCTACACCTTTGATCAGGGAATCGGCACGGGGTGCAGGTGGTCCTGGGTTCTTTAGGTAACTAATCAGAGGTTTCTAATGTCTTTTTAAATCATTTATTTTTCATATCGGAGGAAGAAATGGCGAAAAAGGTGGACGCAGTTTTTGAGGGTGGAGGAGTTAAGGGGATTGGCCTTGTTGGGGCCGTGCAGGTAGTCGAGAAAGCTGGATACAAATTTGAAAATCTTGCAGGTACTTCTGCCGGAGCTATCGTGGCGTCACTATTGGCTGTCGGTTACCGGTCTTCCAGGATCAAGAAAGAACTTGAAAAGCTCGATTACAATAAGTTCAAGGATGAAGGGTTGCTAGATAAACTGGGACTCTTTGGGAAGGCATTGAGTATTGGCTTTGAGTACGGCATATACGAAGGGGAATACTTTGAAGGCTGGCTGGATGATCTCCTGGTTCAAAAAGGGAAAACCATGTTCGGTGATATTAGGACAAGGTACAAGGAAGAAAAATACAGGTACAAGCTTCAGGTTATAGCTTCGGATGTAACCGATAAGCGGCTCCTTGTGCTTCCCCAGGATCTGAAATCCCTCGGCTATGACCCTGATCAGTTCAGCATATCAAGGGCAGTTCGGATGAGCATGAGCATTCCTTTTTTCTTTGAACCTGTAAAACTAACTGACGCCAGTGGCAGGGTTCATTTCATTGTAGACGGGGGTATCCTAAGTAATTATCCGATATGGTTGCTGGATGATGGTACGAGTAATCCTCCGTGGCCTACCTTTGGATTTAAACTCATTGAAGAGGACACAAGAACTCTTAAGCCGGGAAGTAGAAACCCGATTAATAATCCTATCAGTTTCCTGAAGGCCATTATTGGAACCATGATGGATGCACACGACAATTACCATATATCAAAGTCGAAGGGTGATTATGATAGGACTATAGGAATCCCTGTCACAATAAATCTAAATGGGAAAACTAAAGAAATAAAAACGACAGACTTTAACATCACGAAAGAAGAAAGCCGGAAGCTTTTTCAAAACGGAGTCAACGCGGCTGAAAGATTCTTATCCACCTGGGATTTTGAAGCCTGGAAGAAAAAGTATAGGTAAATGTGAAAGCTTTTTCTACGTCATGAAGCCGCCTTTACATTCTTTGAGGGTTTCCAGGTGGTCTTTGAGTAGGGCTCTTAAAAGATCCCTCATTGTTACAATTCCTTCTAGGGTGCCTTCGTCTGAAACTACCGGGAGGCACGAGACGTTTGTTTTCAAAAGTATCTGGGCCGCTTCTGGGATCGTTGTCTCCTTTGAAGCCGTGATGATGTCTCGACTCATTATCTGGTGAACTTTCTTTTTAAGCGTGTTGACATCCTGGGTTCGCTCGGAGAGAGTCGATATGAAAGGGCTGATATGTCGTGCAAAGTCTCGGTCAGAAATAATTCCCCTAAGCTTGCCATCTTCTGTAATGGGTAGATGGTGAAACCTCGTATTCTCAAATATTTCCTTGACAACTTCCAGCGTGTCGTCCATTTCAAGCGTTACCACTCTGGTGGTCATGATGTCTTCTAGTTTCATCTTCCCCTTTCGCTTAGCTTTTATGTTGATAATACAAATCGGCTACTGAGGTGCGTTTTTAGCAATCACAGGCCAACATCTGGCTATCATAATAAACCATTTCGTTAGAGGGTTTCAAAAAAGATTTTTAATGTCATCGCAAATTCACAGGGCATCCGGAAAAAAGTGCTGTTTTTGCCAATCAGGAGATACTCCTGAATCCGTGATAAAACCTTATGGCTAATTTGTATAACATATTTAAATTGCACATTATTGGATACATAGCTAGGGTGGATTATTCTTCATCTTGTCAAGCGATCTTCTTACGCCCTGCAGGTTGTCCACCTGCACCGCATCTTCGGCGTCATCGCCCAGCAGACATGGCGTACTATAGTCTGCCGGGCTCTTCCTTGCACCTTCGGCCCAGGCGAACGATCACGGATTCAGGATACTGATTGACGAAAATGCTAAGGCAGCGAAGCCGCAACCAAAACTCAGGATAAATATTGATGGTTTCGCAAAAAGTCCTAAAACCGGTCATTGCGATCCCGCAGCTACTTCAAATACAACTATTTGCCATTGCTCCTACAATTCGCAGGAAGTGGGTGCGGGATCGCAATGACAAAACAGGAGATTTTTTGCGATACTGTCAGGATTAAGACACGCTAAAGCGCTACATGTTTATAGGGAAGTATTCTAAGACTTGGATATTCCAGTGAGATTGCTTCGTTGTCTGCCTTTGGTAGCCTCCTCGCAATGACAGAATATTGCAAATGTTCTTTAGGAATCGATCCACTAGTTCTAATGATCCGAATTTATCAGAGATCCCTTAATCTGGGAGGGGAAGTTTGGCGGAAGGTCTGCAGGGGAGGCAACCAGACTTTGAGTAAGATTAGTCTCGACTTTTTTGTTGTTTCTGGTATTATCAAGGTTACTTTTTGCCGGTAACCCATGGAAGGATCGGCTTGATTGCCGAGGGGTTTGTATAACCAACAGACCACGAAAGAGGGATGAGGTGCTTAAGGGTAGCGAAATTGAGAACGCTTACTACAGGTTTTTGGGCAAATACCTCATTCCGGTATGCATTTCTTTTAAATTAAAACCAAACCAGATAACATTTTTAGGTTTTTTTCTAAGCATAATAGCAGGTTTTGCCTTTGCCTTCAGTACGTTCTGGGGGGGACTTTTAACACTTCTTACCGGGTTGCTTGATACCCTTGATGGAGCCCTCGCAAGAGAACTGGAGCAGTCTCATCGTTTTGGAGCCTTCCTCGATTCCGTTCTCGACCGTTATACTGAACTCTTCATTATTATAGGGCTCTGGTACTATTTTTATCGCCAGGGAATTGCAGATAACATCATAAGCCTAACCCTTATTTTCCTCGTGTTCGGGTCGATTATGGTTAGTTACACGAGAGCCAGAGCCGAGGGGCTTGGAGAGTGCTGCCTGGTAGGACTGTTCCAGCGCGGTGAGAGAATTATTTTCCTGGGGGTGTTCGGAATGATTAATACGTTCCTGAACATGTCCGTGAAACCCGATGACGGTTCCTTGCTTGGTAGGGATGCAACTATTATCATAACACTCATAGTGCTTGCCGTGGGCACCAACTTGACGGCTCTCTGGCGCTTCGTGCATGTGCTAAACAAGCTGAAGGATCAAAAGAATAAAAAACCCCCGGTTTAGTATTCACATCATCCCTGAAAAAACCTCTTGCATTTTTGTCTTGTTTACTTGAGAAAGCTACAGTATTCTGATTTACGTGCAGTCATTAGGGGAGTAAAACCTACCCCGGTATTAACCGTGAAAAGACTATGCACCCATTAGGCTGCTTATTTGTAAACATGAATCCGTGATCGTTCACATGGGCTGCAGATGCGGTGCAGATAGGCGGCCCGCGGGGCGGAAAAAAATTGTTTGACAACGAAGAATGACCCATGCTGAGTGTGTGACCTGCAACCAGCAGGGTAGACATGTTAGACAAATCACCATAAAGCTCCGTCACGGATTTAGGGTAAAGTGAGAAACACCAGGTGACTCGTTATGCCCAAGATTGGACTAAAGCAAATAATACGAAGAGTCGAGAAGAAAAAGCAGGATTACCAGAAATACAACTTCGAGAGGCTACAAGAGGAAGCCTTTGCAACGTTTTTCGACCTTGCCCAGGAGTATACCAGTCTCGAAGCCCTTTACCTCATTAGCGTTGCAGTCCCCAAGATATTTTTCGGATTGGAATCAAGGCTCTACCTTGTTGAAGAAGATAATGTTATCAAGCTGGTTTGTACCAGCGAAGATGGCATTGTTGAAAGTACTAGCGGTGACGTCGAGCATATAAAACTGGCTGATTCCTTCTACAGGAAAGGCTCTTCTTTCGTCTTCCCCATCAGAGGCAACAGAGCGTTAAGAAAGAGGGTACCTTTCCATGTTCCAAATCAGATTCTGGGGATGTTTGAAATTATAAGCGAGAAAGACATTGGCGAGCACTGGGTTTTCTTTTTTGAAAAGTTTACCAACCGAATTGGATATAACCTCCATCAGAAGATGCTCATACAGCAAAACATTGAACATATCAAGTTTATCAACAGATTGGTGGCTGATATTGAGCATAACGTTATATCCCCCAATCTCCATTATAAGCTCTTCTTCCGCAGGCTAGATAAAATTATAAAAAACTTCCAGAAAATAAGCATCGATCTCGAAGAGATAAGAAAGCTTGACGATGGTTCATGCAAAGAAATGGCTGAAAGGCTTGCTGATTTTCAGGAGAAGTTTGAAGAAAATGTAGGAGAACTCAGGTCCCAAACAGAAGAAATTAAGAAACATTACGAACATATAAGCCTGTTTCTGGAAACACTATTCAGAAGAGAACACTTCGTTAAGGGGACGTACGTTTTAAGAGAGCAACCTTGCAATTTTAAGCGGGAGATATTGGAACCGGTGTTAAGTAGATACCTTCCTAAGTTCAGGGAAAGGGGTATCGTTATTGAAAATCTGCTTGAAGACGTGCCCGACGATGAAATAGAACTGCTGGTGGACAAAGGGCTTATATCGCAGGTGTTTGACAATTTTTTCTCCAATGCTGTCAAGTATACCCGGGAAATAGTGGATTACCTGGGACACAAAGTCAAGTTTGTTTCGTGCGGACGGAAGGTGTTAAAGGACTATTTTGGACAGGGAATAGACGGAGTGCAATTCACCGTGTTTACGACCGGTCCGCCATTATCAAAGGAAGAAGCGGCACGAGTGTTTGAAGAAGGTTATCGGGGACGAGGAATGGGAATTGAGCTGGGTAGCGGACATGGATTGAGTTTCGTGAAACACGTAATCGAGATACACGGTGGAGTAGTGGGGTGCAAACCGCAAAAAAATGGAAACCTTTTTTATTTTATCATTCCCAAGAAGCGAGATAGATCAAGATTGGGGAACAACCAGTGAGACAGTATTCTGCCGGGAAACCTAGATCACAAAGAGCTTTATTTTGGTGGACAGGTAAGATAATACAAGGGATATTGTCCGTTTTTTTCCTCTTTTTTGGGATCGAGCTTTGTAGAGCTTCCTATGACCTTACCAACCCGTTTTTTTTCCTCGTAACTTTTTTCGCTTCGAACTTGATTATTTTAATCAGTGGAGCCATACTAGCGGGGTTTCTAAATCACGTGTACGTTAGACTCAAGAAAAAAGCGGAGTGATGCCAAGATGGAATTTGACGGCGAGGAATTCCTGGAAAAAAACAAGGAAGACCAGTTCTATGTTGCTTTTTTGAAGGGGAAAAAAGGGTGGTTTCCCGTATGCCTCCCGGGGTCTTCAGGTGAACCGAGTGAAAAACCCGACAGGTTGTGTGTATCAGCCGACAAGGATAAGATAACTGGGTTTGCGGAGTACTTAAAAGAAAATGTTCCAGCAGCTGAGGCTATAGAAGTCCTCTACCTTTTCCCGGTTGAAATTAGAAATCTGCTCGAGAGATATGGACTGGACAAAATCGAGTTACTTTAATAGTCCGAAAGACCTTGGACAGTGCTAGCATTTGTACGTTACTGAGTTAGTTTACGGTAATACTTAGAATAGTAAAATTGGAACATCTAATTAGAGTGAAGGAGGAAAGGACATTGGAAAAAGAAAAGGTACTAAAAAAAAATGATATCGTTCAACCTCAAGGTAAACTTGGTGTTTTGATTCCCGGCCTGGGTGGTGCCGTTAGTACTACATTTATTGCCGGAGTGGAAGCCGTAAGGCGAGGTTATGCTAAACCTATCGGATCTTTGACCCAGTTTGGTACCATACGGCTTGGCAAGAGGTTTGAGAAAAGAATACCAAAGATCCGAGAATTCATTAAACTGGCTGAACTTGACGACCTGGTATTCGGAGGCTGGGACATATACCCGGCAAATGCATATGACGCCTGCAAGCAAGCGGGAGTACTGCAAGATAAGCACGTGGGTCCCTTGGCCGATTTCTTGAGTGGAATTAAACCTCTTCCCGCTGTTTTTAACAAAGATTTCGTAAAAAACCTCGACGGGGATCACCAAAAACCATATAAGAACCACGAAGATAATATCAAAGCATTAAAAGACGATATTGAAGCCTTTAAAAAAGAAAATGATCTAGATAGATGTATAATGATATGGTGCGCAAGCACGGAAACTTACCTTGCACCAACCGATGTACACAAGTCCGTTGATGCATTCTACGACGGAATCAAGAAAAACGATCCGGAAATAGCGCCAAGTATGCTTTATGCCGTGGCAGCCCTGGAAAGTGGTATACCTTTTATCAACGGAGCTCCGAATCTTACCGTTGATATCCCAGCATTGGTAGAACTGGCAAAATCCAAGGGTATTCCTATCGCCGGCAAAGATTTCAAAACCGGTCAAACCCTGATGAAAACGATACTTGCCCCAGGGCTGAAGGCAAGAATGCTGGGCCTTGAGGGATGGTATTCTACCAATATTCTTGGCAACAGAGATGGCCTGGTACTCGATGACAAGGGGTCCTTTAAAACGAAAGAAGAAAGCAAGCTATCGGTTCTGGAATACATTTTACAGCCAAAGGTATATCCTGATCTTTACGATGGTTTTTACCACAAGGTTACGATAAACTACTACCCACCAAGAGGTGACAACAAGGAAGGCTGGGATTGCATTGATATTTTTGGGTGGCTTGGTTATCCAATGCAGATCAAGGTGGATTTCCTGTGCCGTGATAGCATCTTGGCTGCCCCCATTGTTCTAGACTTGGTACTTTTCATGGATTTTGCCCAAAGGGCAGGGTTGACCGGTATACAAGAATGGTTGTCTTTCTACTTTAAGAGCCCCATGCATGCCGAAAACCTTTACCCGGAACACGACCTATTTATCCAATTGATGAAACTCAAAAACACGTTGCGATACCTGATGGGAGAAGATCAGATCACTCACTTCGGGCTAGATTACTATCACTTCGTGGATTAAGCGGCTAAAATCCATGCCCCCTGGCTTCCGAGAAGCCAGGGGACATCTTGTAGTGTCTCTTTCTGGGATGATCGAAACCTCTCGCCTCTAGGCGTAGAAAAGTTTTTGGTTGTCGCTATGCGACTTATCATTCCCGCGGAGGCGGGAATCCAGGGATTGCTCTGCTTGGAATTTTTTGGATGCCAGATCAAAGCTTGCCCCTAACTAGGATACCGATTCCCAAAAAACACTTGCAACATTCTGTCATGGCGATCCCGCACCTACTTCAGATACGACTATTTGCCATTGCTCCTACAATTCGCAGGAAGTGGGTGCGGGATCGCAATGACTGTACTCTGGCTTTTGGTTTGACACGATAATTATAAAACCGGCGAGTAGGCCATGAGTCCGGCATGGCGAAGGGAGCATTCCGGAGCCAAGAGTTCCTTTTAGTCAATCGTAATGACCCCATGGGCTTGGAGTCAAGGGTTGTTAAGTCTCATGGTAAAGATTCCAAGGGAAATGCTCTGGAAGCTACCATATCGAAATCATCTACAAGATAGTTTACGTCAAAGGGGATTTCTAGTTTCGTTTCCAGGAAGTCCTTTAATTCTAGCGAATTACCCCCATGCCACCATTCTTTCAAGGTTTCATAAGCCTTCTGTTCTAGGAACCACCCCTTTCCGAATTTGTCTGTGAGATAGCTTTCCATAATGGCGGCACCTACAAATCCGCAAAAGTAATCAAGGGTGTAAAAATCGGGCATGAGATCAAAAAGATACGTGTCCGGTTCGTATGAAAAACCTGTTTCTCTTTCCATTACCTCGGAGTAGTATTTCTTTGATTCCATGAGATCGTGGTTTTCAAAGTTCCTGGTTTCAATGATAAGTTTTGCGGCGTATCTTCGAGCAAGCGTGAGCCACTTGGCGCGGTGGATACCGGAAATACCCTGGGCCAACTCGGAATCAACTCCTAGGACTTCCTCTAAAAATAACCTGGACATGGAAAGCTTCTGGAACAGGAAAGCATAACTCTCGGAAAGAGCTGCAGAATGAAAGAAGTCCTTTTTTTCTACGGGAAGAGAAGGATCCGTAAAAATAAAACTGAAAGCATGTCCGAGTTCGTGAAAGAGGGATTCGACATCAAGCCAGCCTGATATTTCACCGGTAATAATATGGATCTCATAAGGTATTTTCACGGGCACACAGTAGGTTTGACGCCCAGGAGTCCCCCTGTGAATTTTCATGTGTATGTTGTTCCTGAGAGAGAGTTTAACGTCTTCGAAAAAAGCCTCGATTTTTTCCATGTTGAGATTATCTGGCATCAAGTGATCCATGTACCTAAGCCCTAACAGGTAAATAGCATCATACCTGGAAGCATTTTCGAGAGGCAAACCCGCTATTTTTTCCACAAGAAGCCCGATTGACTCGAAGTAAACGGGAGATGTTTTGCTTAAAAATTCTTGTGCCAAGTTAGAAAACTCCACGATAGACGTGTTTCTTTTGGATTCATTGTAATGGAGGTAACTGCGAAACCCGAGGATCTCAACGAGGGTCGTTGTGATTGCTTCCCAGGTAGCGTGGCTGAATTGTGTTAAAAATCTGCATAAGGCGAGAAGTTCTTTTGCAAGAGTTTTTCGGTTCTCTGGGTCGCTGGCCTTCTGACACCAGTTTATAGCATCGTTGAACGGTATAACGGCATCCCCTACGTAGGCTTTTGCTCCCCCCATCCACGTGGCAAGCATGGCTTGAAAAGGTTCTGCCTTTGTTCTTAAATAATGATCAACAGCTTCGTAATATAAGGAAGGGTTACTGTGGGTGGATTCGATTTCGTGTTTAAGACTCATTAGATCTTCCGCGTCGTAAGTAACGGCACACGAATCATCAGCCGGTTTACCCAGCTGGAGGTTTAGGTCTCGCTTTCTTCTCCTTAAGGTAAGAAAATAAACTTCTTCTAGCCATTGTTCGTAGGATTTCATCTTTATCTTCCTTTGATAGTAACGTTGCTAACCGGCATTTGAAGTTACATATAAATCATTACCGGCGATATCTCAACCGTGGCAGCAATATTTCTACCCAACAGGTTATGTGAAATATTTCACCTCATCTTTGCGTCGCTCTGTTTCTGTCTACTAGTATAACACATGGAAATAACAACGATTTTTCTTAGAACGATTTAAAAAGATTTTTTTGGTATGTGGCTTTTAATGTTAGATTGCCGGAAGATGATTCTCTCGGATGTTAAATTGGTATCTGATAATCTTAGTAGTTATAATAGGTTATGATTGGTAGTTTGCGCAACGAGGATAATTGTTTTGTTAACATCAAAACGTGAAAGTTTTTGCTTGACATTCGCTTCCTTTTATGTGAGAAATGCCAAGGCAAGAAAGGCTACTTGTTTCAAGGGGAATAAAAAGTAATTTTAGTGGTACTTGTATTTTAAGGTTATCATCCTTCTAAGGTAGAACAGCTACTCATAGAGATTGGGGAGGAATAGCATGCATCCTGCCTCCGTGTACACGGATTTTATGTATATCTCGATTTTTTTGCTGGTTGCACTAATTTTCGCAATCATTCCCATTATTATCTCGTACTTGATTGTTAAGCGTAGTAAGGGAATTAAGCGAGATGAGACTTATGAGAGCGGCATGGCACCAATTGGTCCAGCGTGGGTGCAATTCAGCATAGCCTATTACATTTTCGCTCTCATTTTCCTCGCGTTTGATGTGGACGTTTTGTATCTCTTTCCTGTGGGTCTGGCTTACGGAAATTTCCACATAAGGGACTTCGTGGAGATTGTTATATTCATTGGCATTCTTTCTTTGGTAATAGTTTACGCATGGCGAAAAGGAGTGTTTGAGTGGCAAAGAAGGTTTTAGACCCCCCCGTGGTACAGTTTGCTCTGCTTGAAGACGTGCTTAATCTGGCGCGAGCCAATTCTCTTTGGCCCATGACATTTGGTTTGGCATGTTGTGCCATTGAAATGATGGCTGCAGGTGCTTCGAGGTTTGATCTTGATCGTTTTGGTTTTGGTGTTTTCAGACCTTCGCCGCGCCAATCTGATCTTATGATAGTTGCAGGAACCATATCCAAAAAAATGGCGCCAACGATACAGACGCTGTGGGATCAGATGCCTAACCCCAAGTGGTGTATAGCCATGGGGAACTGTGCCATCTCCGGTGGCCCCTTCGAATACGACGGGCAGTACGCAATTGTGCCAGGCGCCGACTTAATTGTACCTGTTGACGTCTACGTTCCAGGATGCCCACCGAGACCCGAAGGATTAATTCAGGGCATACTGGCTCTTGAAGACAAGATAACGAAGGGTGAAAAACGTAACATCTTAAGAAGGTTTTCTCGATTTGGGAGTGGAAAGAAGCATGCCTTTAGACTTGTTAAGTAAGACTATAGAAAACAAAGTACCGGAAGCCAAGATCAACGAAACGGATCATTCAAAAACGGGTTGTTTCCTGGAGGTGGTTGTGCCGGTGGCGAAAATAACCGACACGGCAGAAGCCATGTACGACGAATTGTATTACCTGGAAGCAATCACGGGCCTTGATTTCACCGACGGGTTTCAGGTGCTCTATCACTTCAACAAGTTCGAAACCAGGGATAGGGTTGTTGTCAGGTTAATGGTCGGAAAGGGTGAGAAGGTTCCTACCATTTCTTGTATATACAGTGCTGCTTTGTGGCATGAAAGAGAGGTTCATGATTTCTTTGGGATAGAATTTGAAGGAAGCCCTGATATGCGGCCTCTTCTGATGCCCGAGGATGTGGATTTTCATCCGCTGTTGAAAGATTTTGGAAAGGTGAACGCTTATCACAGGATGGATGAGATTTATGGCGACGACAAATAGTGAGCCGGTATTAACGAAGGAGTATTTCTTAAATTTAGGTCCGCAGCATCCGAGTACTCACGGGGTATTACGAGTTCTTTTGAAGCTAGATGGTGAGTACATCGTGGAAGCCGACCCGATAATAGGGTACGGGCACAGGGGCCATGAAAAGATGGCTGAAAACCGTACTTACAAGCAATTCATGCCAAATCCTTCCCGAGTAGATTACCTATCAGGATTTCTGTACAACCATGGCTACGTTCTGGCCGTCGAAAAACTGATGGGCCTGGAAGTTCCAGAGCGAGCCAAGTACATCCGTGTTATATGTTCCGAGCTTAACAGGATTTCCAGCCACCTTCTCTGGTTTGGTACTTTCCTAATGGATCTCGGCGCATTTACCCCGTTTCTCTATTGTTTTGATGATCGTGAAGTGATCCTGGACCTTCTTGACTATATTACCGGTTCCAGGCTGACCTATTGTTACTGCAGGATCGGTGGTGTTGCTAAGGACATTGACGACCAATTTATCGAGGGAACCCTCAATTTTATTAAAAGGCTGCGTAGCAGGTGGACAGATTACCACAACCTGGTTACGAAGAATGTTATTTTCATCCACCGTGTGAAGGACATAGGGATTATTGATAAGAATATTGCCCTCAAGTACGGGGTAACAGGTCCAAATCTCAGGGGATGTGGTGTCCCTTACGATGTCAGGAAGGCCGAACCGTACGAGATTTACGAGGAAGTCGACTTTGAGATCCCGGTGGGAGAAAAAGGAGATATCTGGGATCGTTACATGGTGCGTTTAAATGAAATGGAACAGAGTTGCAGGATTATCGAGCAGGCCATCAAGAAGCTGCCTCGGGGTCCTGTAAAAGCGAGTGGTGTACCGGTTAAAATCGAACCACCGAAGGGAGAAGTCTACTTCCCGTTTGAAAGCGCTCGAGGGGAAGCAGCGTTTTTCATAGTGAGCGACGGAACGGAATACCCTTACAGGATAAGAATTCGGGTGCCAAGTTTTTCCAACTTGCAGGCGTTGACCGAGGTTTTACCCGGAACGTTGGTGGCCGATACAATAGCGATTCTCGGAAGCATTGACATTGTCGTGCCGGAAATAGATCGTTAACTCATGTAAATTGTTTTAATTAGGTTGTTTTCTCCAGATTGTTAACAGAGGGGAATTCTTTTATGGCGGGAGTAATGGAGCACATTTTAAGTAATGAGTTAGGGCGGCTTATCGTTGGGTTGATCGTGGTGTTAATTTTTAGCCAGTTGAATGCCCTGTTTCTTGTCTGGTTGGAAAGGAAGGTTGCTGGTCATATCCAGTTGAGGATTGGGCCAAAGGAAGTGGGACCTTATGGGTTGCTCCAGACAATTGTTGATGGTTTGAAACTGGTGGGGAAGGAGTTAATTACACCGAAAAGAGCCGACAGGATCCTTTTTATAATTGCCCCGGTTCTTGTTTTTGTACCGGTGCTCGTACCATTCATAGTTCTTCCGTTTTCGAAATCACTGCCTCTTAACGACATGAATGTCGGTCTTCTTGTGATCTTTTCCTTTTCAACCATAAATGTTTTGGCAATTTTGATTGGTGGATGGGGTTCCAACAACAAGTATGCCCTGCTGGGGGCAATCAGGTCTGTGGCGCAAAATATCGCGTATGAAATCCCGCTTTTGCTTTCGGTGCTGAGCGTGGTTTTGATGACAAAAACTTTGCAGATGTCGAAAATTGTTCAAGCCCAGGGAAGTTACTGGTTCTTCCTGATACAACCAATTGCGGCCCTCACGTATTTTATATGTGCCACTGCTGAAACCAACAGGGCGCCTTTTGATATCCCCGAAGCCGAATCAGAACTGGTAGCGGGTTTCCACACAGAATTTAGCGGTATGCGTTTTGGTCTCTTTTTCCTGGCTGAATACACGAACGTTTTCGTTGTGTGTGCCGTTGCGACAACCCTGTTTTTGGGAGGATGGCAAGGACCCTTCGGGTTTAGCCTTGGTATCCCCGGGATTATCTGGTTCTTGGCCAAGACATACCTGCTGGTATTTGTAATAATGTGGTTCCGCTGGACGTTTCCGCGTTTGCGGTTCGATCAATTGATAAGTTTTTCGTGGAAAGTATTGATTCCTTTAGCCTTGGCAAACCTTATTATAACTGCGGGAGTAATTAAACTCATTTAGTAGGGTGAATTGCGAATATGGGATACTTCAAAGATATTTTAGTTGGCGGATGGAGCTTAGTAAAGGGCCTTGAAGTAACAATCAAAAGAATCTATCGGCCGGTTGTTACTCTTCAGTACCCGAGGCACAGAATCGAGATGTCTCCCAGTTACCGGGGGCATATCGAGTTGAAGCGCTTTCCGGATACTGGTACCCACTATTGCGTAGCGTGTGGCACCTGCATGAGGGTTTGCCCTTCACAGGTGATTAAGCTGCAGGGAGAGAAAGACAAGGCTTTGGATGCAAAGCGGGTTGTTCATTACTACATTGATTTTAGTCACTGTAGTCTTTGCGGTTTGTGCGTTGAATCTTGCCCGATGCAGACCTTGACTTTCTCGAAGGAATATGAACTTGCAGATGAATCACGGTGGGATGGAGTCATTGATTTGGTGAGATATTTTGAGGAGTCAGCGAGATGAGTGGAAGTATATTGAGCCAGGGTTTTTTGCCTCAGGTCGCCTTTATCATCGTGGTCGGTTTGACCTTTTGTGGCGCCATAATAGCTGTATTTCACAGGAATATTCTTTACAATGTGCTTGGACTGGCTCTGGCACTGGCCGGTGTGGCGGCGCTTTACGTTTTTCTCGGTAGCCTGTTTATTGGGTTGATGCAGCTGCTGATCTACGTGGGAGCAATCTGTATTGCTATGGTTTTTGCTATCATGCTTTCAAGGCCCGTTCACCTGCCGAAACCGAAGAGAAAGATATCCAAGATAGCCACGGGCGTGTTTGCCGGGCTACTTATTCTTGGTGTTAATATCGGGGTCATATACAAGACAGCGTGGCAGCCTGCGGCTGAAAGAAAAATTGATTGGTCTGTCAAAACCATAGGTGACTTTCTTCTGACGAAGTACGTCCTGGTTTTTGAAGTCATATCCCTGGTGTTGTTGGTTGCTATGCTGGGTGCAATAATCATTTCCAGGTTTAACGGGAGGGTTTCCTCGTGAATAGCCTAACTTTGTATCTTTTAATCTCTGCGGTTCTTTTTAGTTTTGGCCTCATCGGAGTAATGATGAGGCGATCTCTCATAGCTATACTCGTATCCATCGAACTTATGCTAAATGCAGCGAGCCTCAATTTTATGGCTTTTAACAAGTTTTTGTCACCGGATACGAGCATAGGGCAGATCTACACGCTTTTTATAATGGGTATAGCGGCGGCTGAAGCGGCAATTGCTCTGAGTATCTTCTTGGCGCTATTCCGCCAGTTAAGGTCTATAAACATAGAACGTGCTCGAGAATTGAGGGGATAAAAACGTATGTTTGTGAAAGATCCAATTCTTCTGGCTTGTACAATAACGGTGGTTCTACCATTTCTGTCCTTTCTTACAATCATCTGTTATACCCGGAAGTGGGAAAAGGTTTCGTGTTCCATTTCTATTGGCGCTATTTTGATATCGTTAATCTGTGCCATCTATCTCTTTATTGCATCCCGCCACTTTGCTGAACCTCTTCAGTATAAACTTCCCTGGATAATTTCCGGGAAAACCATAATCCCCTTTGGTTTTCTCGTTGACCACCTAAGTATGTTAATGCTCGTGATCGTGGCTGTCATAGCGTCGCTTGTGCAGATATACTCGTTGGGATACATGGCAGGAGATCCGGGGTTTTCGAGGTATTACGCTTTTCAATCGCTATTTGCCTGGGCCATGATGACCATGACCGTGGCACCATCCATGATCCAGTTTTATATTTTCTGGGAACTGGTCGGCCTTGCGTCATACCTCCTAATCGGATTCTACTATGAGAAGTGGAGTGCTTCCCAGGCAGGCAAGAAAGCCTTTGTTGTCACCCGTATTGGTGACGTGGGGATGTTCATCGGGCTGGTTATCCTTCTTTTGTTCTACGGTAACCTAAGCATCGTGGGCGTAAACAGCGCTGCTGTGGCGAAGCAGATTCCAGCGCCGCTTATAACGATTTCCGCAATCCTTATTTTCTGCGGCGTTATCGGTAAAAGTGCACAGTTTCCGCTTCTCACCTGGTTGCCCGACGCAATGGAAGGCCCGACACCAGTAAGCGCCTTGCTCCACTCGGCAACCATGGTTGCAGCAGGTGTTTACATGTTTGCAAGGCTCTTTCCATTTTTTTCCGGGTCTGCCGACGCACTCCAGTTTGCCCTGTTGATCGGGACCATCACCATGGTGCTGTCTTCTACCATGGCGATGGTGGCGAGAGATATCAAGCAGGTGTGGGCGTATTCCACGGTAAGTCAGCTTGGATACATGGTGATGGCGCTTGGAGCCGGTGGATACGTATCAGGCATGTTTCACCTAACAACCCATGCAGGATTTAAAGCCCTGCTCTTTCTTTGCTCCGGTGTCTTCATTCACCACTACCATACCAACGACTTTTTCGTAATGTCTAGGCAGGGGGCAAGAAGTCTAAAAGTGCCGATGGTATGTATGACAATAGGTGCCCTTGCGCTGAGCGGAGTTTTTCCCTTCTCCGGGTTTTTCAGCAAGGAATCCATAATGGTCGCTCTTGCCAGCCATCCTAATAAGATCTGGCTGGCGGCGGGGCTCTTCGGGGAAGTTCTTACGGCCTATTACACCTTTAGGCTGATCTTTGTGATGCTATTTCCAAAAGAGATGGAAGAAACTCATCATGAAGAAGAACACCATGAAGGGGAAGGAATCCTTTACTGGCTAATGGGTTGGCCGCTAATTATCCTGGCATCGGTAACGTGTGTTCTGGGATTTTTCGAAAAGCAGTTCGAGCATTACCTCTTGGGTGATTACATACTTGCCCATGGAGTTGAACATGGTGCTGAAGCTGCCCATGCAGGCGGGCACTGGTTGACGATAACCGCCATAAGCCTGGTTGCAATCGGGGTGGCAGTGGCCTGGCTAGAATACGGCCGAAAGGGTGCTTCACAAGAAGGATTCCTAAGCCGTATGCCTGCAATAGAGAAACTTTTTGCCCGTAGGTGGTACATGGATCATTTCTACAGGTGGGCGCTTGATATGATTATTTATAGTGGCTTCACCAATATTTTTACTCGTAACGATCGTAGAGTAATTGATGGAGGTATTGATGGCCTGTGTAGGGGAACTGAGGGAAGTGGGCGAATTGCGAGCTTTCTACAGTCCAATATGGTTCAATACAATATTTTTGTGATGGTAGCTATATTGGGGTTTGTAGCACTTTCCTTCCTAGGATAGTAAGGGAGTTGTGGTTAAGAGGGACGTGTTTTTGTGCAATATTGATCACCAACAGTAGAATCAGGTGGACAAGCTTATGATATCGATGGAAATGGCTAACTTTCCTTTTCTCACAGTTTTGTTGCTAACAAACTTGGTGGCGCTTCTTGTTATCATGTTTATCCCGCCGGAGCGAGATAAGCTTATCAAACAAGTGAGTCTCTTTTTTGCAGGTATAACTGTTGTAATTTCGCTCTACCTGTACGTTACGTACGACACGAGCAAGGGTGGCCTGCAGTTTGTAGAACGCTATCTCTGGATTAAATCCCTCGGGGTACACTACTTTGTTGGTGCCGACGGCATAAACCTGCCGATGCTTCTTCTTACTTCGGTTGTGCTTTTCACCGGGGTATTGACCATGTGGGAGCTCGAGACCAGGGTAAAGGAATTCTTCGCCTTCATGTATCTCCTGGTTATCGGTGTATATGGCGTTTTCATGAGCTTTGACCTTTTCTTCATATTTGTTTGGTACGATGTTGCACTCTTTCCAATGTATCCGTTGATCGTTATCTGGGGTTCAACCCGTAAGGAATACGGCGGTATGAAATTGACCCTTTATCTCCTTGCTGGTAGTGCATTAATTCTTCCAGCCATTTTATATCTCTGGACTAAATCCGGATTAAATACTTTTGATTTGATCGCGCTTCACAACGCTGGTTTTACCAAGCATGTACAGATAATTGCTTTTATTATGCTTTACCTGGGTTTTGGAATACTGGCTGGTGTCTGGCCATTCCACACTTGGTCTCCGGTTGGTCACGTTGCGGCTCCGACGGCGGTGAGCATGATTCACGCGGGAGTCTTAATGAAATTGGGTGCCTATGGAATCCTTAGGGTAGGGATGTTCCTCTGCCCGGAAGGATTGCAGTATTGGGCTCAACTTATGGCTCTCCTTGCCACAATTGGTATCGTATACGGGGCGTTTATTGGCCTTGCCCAGAACGACTTGAAGTATGTTGTTGGTTATTCCAGCGTGTCTCACATGGGAATTGTGGGACTTGGGCTCGCTACCATGAGTGTGGGTGGTCTTAATGGTGCGGTTTTTCAAATGTTTTCTCATGGTGTTATGACGGCGCTCTTTTTCTCCAGCATCGGCTATATCTATGATAAGACGCATACCAAGATGATTGACGAACTTGGAGGGTTGTCAAAGATAATGCCCGTCGCATCAGCATTTTTCATCATTGCCGCTTTATGCGGAGTTGGTGTGCCATGTTTGAGCAGTTTCTGGGCGGAAATTCTTGTCTTCATCGCCGCTGTTAAGGCATACCCTGTGAGAGGCATCCTTGCTATATGCGGAATCGTTATTACTTCACTCTTCATGTTAAGAGTGGTCATGAAAACCTTTTACGGGCCAAAGAACGAGAAATATGCACATATACCGGATGTACCTTTGTTTCTGGCTACGCCAAGGATTATTCTTGCCGGTATCCTTTTGCTTTTCGGATTGTTCCCGAGGTTGATTTTGGACGTTATTCAGAGCGCAGTTATACCGTTTGTGGGTGGATTTTAATTTAACTCTGTTTTGGGTAGAGGTGAGATGAAGAGTTTACTTTTTTTACCTGAGATTTACTACACGGTGATGGCATTGGTTCTTTTCCTGTTGTCTGTCCAGACTGTGGCAAACCGGAGGAGAACCTTCCTGGTAGCTTTTGGTCTGGCAAGCCTGGGTTTGTTCGTGACACTTTTCTCTGTGAAGATGCACGGACACCTCTTCTACAATGCCTACAGGGTGGATTTATTTTCTCAAGTATTCAAGTTTATGCTTGCCCTCGGCCTCTTCTTCGTTGTTGCAATCTGTGACAATCTCGAGGGGATTAGCGAAAGGGAGCACGCCGAGTTTTATTTCTTTCTTACCACGTGCACCATCGGGATGATGATGCTTGTGAGTGCAGTAGAACTTCTAACCTTCTACATTGCGCTTGAGCTCTCTTCGTATTCCTTGTACATCCTTGTACCCTTGCGCCGAGGCACTGGTTTTGACAAAGAAGCAGGCGTTAAGTACATTCTTATAGGGGCAACGGCTTCGGCATTCCTCCTCTTTGGAATGTCCTTGTTATTTGGGGTGTCTCATACAACGTACCTGCCCGAGTTGTTCAAGCTTTTCCCAAATCTCATAACCCAGCCTGCAGGTGCCATCGGGTTGATGCTGGTTCTGGCGGGTTTGTTTTTCAAGCAAGCAGTTTTCCCGTTTCACTTCTGGGCACCGGATGTTTACCAGGGAGCCAGTAACCAGGTGACCACGTATATTGCTACGGCGTCCAAGGTTGCTGCCATTGCTATAGTAATAAGGTTTGTGGGCCTTGCGAGCGAAAATAACCACATGCTGGTACAGGTTTTGACTGTTTTGTCCGTGGCGTCAATGACGTTTGGTAACCTGGTTGCGATTATTCAAAAAGACATAAAACGATTGCTTGCTTACTCGAGTATTGCACATGCAGGCTACGTGTTAATCGGGATCCTTACGCTTGATAAGACTGGATTTGCCTCCGCAATGTTTTATGCGTTGGCGTACCTGATCATGAACTTTTCCTGTTTTATGGTTATAGTTAAAGTGGCGCCAAATGGTAGAAATGTGTGGGTGAAAGATCTTGCGGGATTGCACAAAAGATCTCCCTTGCTAGCGATGACCCTAATGCTTGGCTTGTTCGGACTTGCCGGAATACCTCCGACGATAGGATTTACTGGTAAGTTTCTAGTTTTCCTTGCCGCCATGCAAAAGGGCTACCTTGCATTGGTCATTATAGGCATGATAAACGCTACAATTTCACTTTATTATTACTTGATTATTATTAAGGCTGCTTATCTTCTTGAACCAGATGAAGATGAAATTCCGCCCCTAAAAGTTGGAGCAGGTTTAAAGATACTCAATTATGGCTTGATTGCTGCCATTGTATTGCTCGGTATTGCTCCGAGTCAGTTGTTTGACATTGCTAAGGCAGCTGCCAGCATGTTGTATTAAAAACTAGAGTGAAACAAGGGGAACTCTAATGGCATTGAAGTTCGGTAAGGGGAAGAATAAGGGTGGTTTGTTCGGGACAAAAAAGGCAGATTATTACCCCTATGGGTTGACTGGGAAGTTAAGCGAAGAGTTCTGCCCGGATGGCTTTGACAAACCATGCATTACCGTTTGTTACCGGGAAGATTGTGCGTGTGGTTGTGAAAAAGTCAGGGATACGCTTTTGGAGGCAGTAAAGGAGAATGGTCTCGATATCAGGGTAGGATTGATGAAAACCGCCTGTAGTGGGAAGTGCGGTGAAGGACCTTTCGTGGGATTTCCGAAGAAGAAAATATTCTATTCAAAGGTTACCCCTGATATGGCAGGTGGTATACTGCTTGAGACCCTAATGCGGGGGAGGGTCATCTTTGATCTTCTCCACATATCGCCTTACAGGTCTTACCGGAGCGATGTACTGTTTGACAGGGAAGAGGAGTATCTGCTTGCCATTGATGACAGTATCTGCATGGTATGTTTGAGTGATTATTTTTTGCGTTGGGATGAGGGAGTGTCCTGTGGGAAGTGTGTCCCCTGCAGGCAGGGAAATATAAGGTTAAGGAAGATTTTGAATCGAATCATGGCCGGGGAAGGAGAAAAGGGGGACATTGAGGAATTAAAAGCGGTCTGTGACGCCATGAGACTGGCTGCCTACTGTGATTTTGCCAAGTCCACAAGTATGCCGCTTTTACTCGCCTTGAAGTATTACGAAGAAGAATTCGTTGAGCACATTGAAAAGAAAGGTTGTAAAAGCAGCGTTTGTTCAGGTTCTGAGGATAAGGGAACGGAGGAAGACAAAAAAGAGGAGGCAGCAGCCGCTTAGGTCTCCACCTTTAGAATGTTTATCCGATAAGCCCGTGGGATAAAGTAGCCTACGGGTTTTTTATTTTGACAACTCAAGGAGTTTATTCCACAGGGAATCTACTTGCTTTCTCGTTTTTTCCAGAGTGGAGTCATTGTAAATGATCCACGTTGCAAGAGAAAGTTTCTCGTCAATGGGAATTTGTGCTTGAAGCCTCCTGTTTGCCTCATCAGGGGTGATTGAATCTCTATCAATAAGTCGTTTTATTTGAACACTGGGTGGAGCGTAAACGAGGATCGTGGCGTCGAAGCTGCAGTGGAGGTTTTTTTCAAAAAGAAGAGGTACCTCTGAAATTATGATGCTCCCAGGCGCTTCTTTTGAAATTCTAGCTACCTTTTCTCTCCATCTTTCGAGAACCGCCGGGTGAATAATCTTTTCGAGTTTCCTAAGTTTTTCTGGATCTGAAAAAACGATCTTCCCAAGCTTTATCCTGTCTACAGTGTTGTCGGGGAGTAATATACGCTCGCCAAAAGTGGCTATTATTTTTTTCCAGGCTGACGTGTTTGGTTCCATAACTTCGTGAGCAATTTTGTCAAGGTTGATTAGTTTCGCCCCCTTGCCCTGAAACATTTTAGCGACGGTAGATTTTCCCGTGGCAATACCGCCTGTGAGTCCAATGTGTATAATTTTTTTTTCGTGATGATCCACCACCATTACCCTGCACTTGATGAGTCCCGTGGTGAGGTCTGGGGTGCCAGGGGTAATTCGACAAAAAAGGTGGAACCCTCGTTCTCGCGGCTTTTCACGTAAATATTTCCACCATGAGCCTCGACAACTAATTTGCAGAAAGTCAATCCCAGGCCCGTAGAAGCCCTTGTACCCGATTTTTTTAAGGCTGCTTGGCTAAACTTGTCGAATATTTTCCCCTGGTATTCCTCTGGTATACCGTGGCCGTTATCAGATACAGAGACAATGGCATGTAGCTCACTGAGTCTCGTCGTAACGATAATCCTACCTCCCTTCTCGGGAGTAAACTTTAAAGAATTTCCAACGAGGTTCCAGATGACCCTTTCGATGAGTTGCTCGTCACAGGGGACAACAATTTCTTTCCTCTCGGACTTCAACTCCAAGGTGCGCTCTCTTTTCAACGAGGCGTAACTTGACAGAACTTTCCTGACGATCTCATTAATATCTACAGGAGAGTATGTCAATTCCATCCTCCCGGATTCCATCTTGCTTACATCAAGAAGCGTATTTATAAGCTCTAAAAGCATATTAGACGAATCTTTTACGTGGGTTAGGTACTCGGTGGCTTTTTCAGGTAGTTTCTCCATGAGTGTTAAGTCGAGAAAACCCGTAATGCTCATAAGGGGTGAACGCAAATCGTGGACGATCATGTGTACAAGGCTATCCCTCATTGCCTCAAGTTCTTTTAAGCGCTTGTAATTCTCCTTCAATTTCTTTTTCTGTTCATTTAATTCAAGGTGTGTTTTAACGCGGGCATGGACTTCTTCATATTGAAACGGTTTTGTTACGTAGTCAACTCCTCCCACTGAGAAGGCTTTTACCTTGTTTTGAATGTCATCCAGAGCGCTAATGAAGATAATAGGCACGTCTTTGAGATGGTCATGACCTTTCAGGATTTTGCATACCTCAAAACCGTTGAGTTCTGGCATCATGATATCAAGAAGGATTAAATCGGGCGGTTTTTTTAAGGCTGCCTTGATAGCAAGATCTCCTCGTGGGAAAGCTTGTACTCGGTAATTCATTTTTTGAAGTATGTCATTTAGAAGAGTGAGGTTGGTCGGTGTATCGTCAATCACCATGACGGTGTACCTTGGTAACGACTCTTGGTTTTCTCCCATAACGCCCTCTTAGATAACAGCTACACTGTGATCAGAAGTTGATGACATTGCCAATTATAGATTTAGTATCTTACCAAGGCTATGATAATCGTAATTTTCAGCCAATTGTCTTAATTTTCTTGCTAGGTTTCCATTCATAGGTTCAAGCCTTAAGATCAAGGAATTTAGCTTGTTTATGTCTCCTTCTTCAAGAGATTTACGCATTTCAACGAGAAGGGTCTGAGGTAGTCTTCTCATTTCATCGGGATCGATATCCCGTAGCTTTTCTTCTTTTGATTCGGAAAGTGATGAAAAAATGTAATCTACGTCGACGAACTTCCTTATGGCTTCGAATATTTCGTTTTGTTTGAAGGGTTTTCTTATATAGTCGTCAAAACCTGCTTCGGTGAATCGCTTTTCCGAAATGGCAAAAACGCTTGCGGTTACGGCTACCACGGGAACATCCTTTCTAATTTTTTTAATTCTCTTTGTTGTTTCATATCCATCCATCTCCGGCATCCTTATGTCCATGAATACCAGATCGGGGGACCAATCTTCAAAAATTTCCAGTGCCTCGGAACCCCCGCTTGCTTTCTTCACGGAGAATCCAACTCGTTCCAGAATAACACCTAGAAGTTTCCTGTTTCCAGGATTATCGTCCACTATCAGTATCTTCGGTGTAGCACCTTCAAACTTTATTCCTGTTACGTATTTATACTCCTCCTTTTTTGATGCTCTTTCAGCCTTAAGATCAAAAGCTTTTACCGGTATCTGAATGATGAAGAGGCTTCCTTTGTTTGGCTTGCTTTTCACTGAAAGTTTCCCATTCATTACATCCAGGTATCCCTGGCTTATCGACAGTCCCAATCCGGTACCGCCAACCTTCATACCTTCCGATGTCTGGGAGAAAGGCTTGAACAGGTGCTTGATCTCTTCTGGTGAGATGCCCGGTCCACTGTCTTCAACTTCAAACGTAAGTAAAAGCCTGTTACTTTCTCCGGAAGGTTGTTCGCAACTAATTCTAACCTTTACGTAACCTCGAGCAGTAAACTTAATGGCATTTCCTACAATATTGATCAGTACCTGTCTCAACTTGATCCTATCGGTTTCAATCCATTCCGTGTAGCCAGGTTGGTATTCTATAGTAAAATCCAATCCCTTGCTTTCAGCCTTCGGCTTGAACATTCTTTCTATTTCTAAAATTAGGTCATGCAAGTTGAAAGTGGAAAGACTGAGAGTTATTCGCCCTGCTTCGATTTTTGAAATTTCCAGTATATCGTTAATGATACCCAGAAGATGTTCGCCACTCCTATTTATAATATCAAGTATGCCCAGGAGATCTTCAGGGAACCTCGGATCACTCTGGAGCACCTGTGCAAATCCGAGGATGGCGTTTAAAGGGGTACGAATTTCATGCGACATATTGGCCAAAAATATACTCTTGGCTTTGTTAGCTGCTTCAGCCTTTATCGCCATCTGGTTTGCCCTTTCCATGGCTTTTTTAAGTTCGAGATTCATCTTAACCAGCTTTTCCTGTGCCATCTTTTCGTTTGTTATATCTCGCAAAATACCTACGGCATGCCATTGGTTGTGTATCAATACAGGTGCACACGAAAGAGAAACAGGAATTTCTTTACCATTCTTGCGGACTGCCTTGAGTTCAAGCGTTTTTTCAAAGACCTTTCCCTTTCCGCATTTGGCAAAATCTTCCAGTGCAAGTGTGTGGGCATCGCGGAGGGAAGGCGGTATTATTAGATCTGCCACAGGTTGCTTGAGAGCCTCTTCCTTGGTATATCCAAAAATCGTGGTGGCAGCAGGATTCCAGAAAGAAACTCGTCCTTCACTGTTAATCATTATTATCGCATCAAGTACGGACTCCGTTATGGCTCTAAGCCGCTGTTCACTTGCTTTTAGATAAGCTTCTGTTTTCTTGAGATTTGTTATGTCTTTTATGGCGATAAGGACACTACTTTGGCCATTTGCTTTCAGGTACTGGGCAGAAAACAACCCGTACCTAATGCTCCCATCTTTGTGTCTCATTCTCATCTCGATATTAGAAAGTACGTCTTCTTCAGCAAGGTGTCTTTCGAGTTTTTCAAGATCAGAAGGAGCGAGAATTTGCAAGTCTTTCCAGCTTTTTCCACTCAACTCATCTTGGCTGTATCCGAGAGTCTGTTCGAAAGCGTTGTTTACATCTGCAAGTACGAGGTCAGGAATCGCGGTAAGTGCCATCATTACCGGGTTATTCCTAAATAACTGTTCGAATTTTTGTAAAGCTTCCTGTTCTTTGCTAATATCTTTTGAAACGCAGAATATGCACTCTGTTCCATTCCATTTCCCTTTCCATACCCTGGTATCTACTGGAATCTTTGAACCATCTTTGGCCATCAACGGTATAAGACACCGCTCGAGATCACCACGAAAGACCGCCTCGCATGAAGCCTCAACTTCACTTCTGGATTCTGGAGGTCGCAGATCAAATACGTGCATCCTGGATAGTTCGTCAATTGAGTACCCGAGTCTGTGAATCAGCGCAGAGTTAGCATAAAGAATCCTTCCGTCGAAGGTGGCTACGGTGACCATGTCGCCAATGCTTTCGAAGAACGTTCTAAAATTCCTTTCACTTTCCTGGAGTGCCTCTTCAGTTTTTTTCAAATCGGTAATATTTACATAGGTGTGTAAGAATTTTTTCTCGCCCTTGATGTCCAGAACCTTGATGGACCTGATTATGTGCAGGAAGGTACCATCATTGCGCAGTATCTTTCCTTCTTCACTGTAAATATCTTCAGTCCTTGACATCGCGGGGCAGGTTTCTTCAGTGTAAGGACAAAGATAACCGTAGCAGGATTTTCCAATCATTTCCTCGGCTGTCGCTCCAAAGTATGAAGCAGCTACAGGGTTTACAGTCTCAATCCTGTGTGTTTCGGCATCGATTATCACCACTGCAGCACTTAAGTTTTCGATTAGTATTTTCTGGGTTCTATCACTAAGCTCTATGTTCTTCTGGAGCCACTGCCTTTCCATCCGTGACACGAAGTAGAGTTGTACCAGCAAAGCAATCAGTGCGGTTAATACCCCTGAGCAAACCACCATAAAGACGTAACTTCTTAACTCTTTAAGTCTGATAATCTTCCAGAACCGACCATTGGAATCCACGATATCAACTGGGGCACTCGTAATTATAAATTTTTTGTTTCCTATCCTGGTTTGCCTGCCACTCAGTTTAATACCCCGGGATAACGGTTCGAGCGTTTCGGTGCCAAATTGTCTGCTTTTGATGAGTCTTTTTCTTTGTGTTTCGCTCAACCCTGTAGAATGAAGGAGCCAGTCAGGTTTATTAGTGGCAAATATCACACCATCAGGAGACACCAGAGCCATTATACTTTCGGACGTAAACAGGATATTGTCGATTTTCTTAAGGCTTACTTTTATAACAAATACTCCTACCGGGTCAGTTCCGCCCTCTGAAATAGGCGAACTAGCATATATTCCCCGCCTGTGCGTTGTTACACCAACTGCTAGGTAAAGATAAGGTTTACCCTTCATGGCTTCTGTAAAGTAAGGTCTGAAGGAGTAGTTATTGCCTGTTAAGGTCTTATGGTTATCATAGGGAGTACAGGCGACTACGGTTCCGGTTCGATCAAGAATGTACGCAAGGGATGCATTGTAATCAGCTTTAACGGTGTTAAGAGCGATGAGTATTTTCTCATTATCTCTTGGGAGTTGGCCCGCCGCGGTAAGGTAAAATAGTCGTGAATGCGCAATTGAATTAGCCGTGTTTTTGAGAGGGTAAACTACAACGTAGTTAATCTTTTGGGCAACCTGCCTGGTAAAATACTCGGACCTTTTGTATTCTTTTTCGCATAAGATGTGATGAGTAGCGTACATCGTTATTGTAGAAAGAATAATGATAGCCAGGGAAGATGCCAGTATCAATAACAGTTTTTTGCTTGTTGATAATTTTTCAGCGTAAGTTCGTGATATGACAAGAAATCCTCCAAAGACTGCCAAAAGCAGGATAAAACTGAGCCCTAAGGGAAAAAGCCCCTGGGTCAGTAACTGTCTTTCAATGACCTTCGAGTTAACCTGTATGAAAAGGACATAATCTACCTTTTCCCCTGATTTCGACTTAACAGGAATAAAAATACTGATGTTACCTCTTTTTCCGAATCTGGATGATTCCCGAAAGATTTGTTTACCATCTGTAAATACTTTTTTTATTGTGGCTACCGTGTTCTCGGGAAGCGAATCCGAACTTGATGTGCCTTGTTTTCTAGTTTGTCCCTTGGAGGTAAGGTATACAAGTGAGCCATCTCTCTTCTGTGCTACAAGATAAATTGCAATGCAATTCGGATACGCAATGCAATCGGCTGCCAATTCATTCTTTAATTCTAGCCGCTTGTGGGACGGGGTTTCTATATTCACGTCCGAGAAAACAGTGTTAAGCTTTTTACTAAATTTGGAGGCGAGAGACTGGCCGCGGATTAGGAGACTCTCGTGAATCCTTTTCTCCGCCCTGAATAGAACACTCCCGGCTACAAATGTGGCGACTATGAAAAAGACGAGCAAAGTTAGGGCTAATCTTGTAGTGGTCTTTGTCATGGGAATGCACTATCCTTTTACGGTCTTGCTTGTTTGGCACCTCACAAGACGTTTGGTACTCGACTGTAAGTATTGCCTTTCACTGAATTGCTCAACCGGAGCAAAGAGCAATGAGGTGAAGAGACTTGACCTTCGATAAGCTTTCTCGGAACCTTGGATTCGGAGTGAAACATTTTCAGTATTTTTCCATAATAAGCAAATCAATCTCGTTTTTTACAACCTATTGTTTCCACTTATCTTTTATTTTACCAGTGTATTTCAGGGAATGCAACACTATTAGGATATATTGATGGACTAAACCAACCAAAGACTGTTTTCAAGCAATGGTTCGTCGAAAATGCGCGGGATAAAAAAGAACCGGCTGATAGTTAGCCGGCTCTTTTTTAAAAATTCTAGTGATGGCGAGGCCCAGAATCGAACTGGGGACACGAGGATTTTCAGTCCACTGCTCTACCGACTGAGCTACCTCGCCTTGCTTTAGGCATAGGAAATGTAAGTGAAAGTTGTGAAATTGTCAAGCCTTTTTGAAAGGGTTTTGACTATTATTCTTTATCCGTTTTCGTCTCTTTTTTTGATGGCTCAGGTTCGTCTTCGGGAAATTTGAAATCTTTCTTGAATTCACGCTCTGCGGTTATGAGAGCATCTTCAAGCTCCTTAGCAAGGTCGTCGAGCTCATCCTCGTCGATGTCCAGTTCTGTAAATTCGTGGTCGGACATCGCGATTTCGTCTGTTTCTATGACCGTCACCTCGTCGGTGTCACTGAGTGCGGTAGCAGCAGCTTCATCGAGATCAATCGGCTCCGTGTCGCCACCAAGTTCCAGGGCATCTGAAGTCGTTTCGAGATCCACAACCGGCTCCGTTTGTTCACCAATAAGGTCCAAAAGAGCCTCGTCACTGGCAAGGTCTGTACTGCTTATTTCTTTCAAAGACATCTCCAGGTCCAGGGGCTGTGTACTGTCACCCTCGTCGGTGTCGATGGGTGAGAGGAGATCCTCTGAGAGAGCTTCATCTATTTCATCATCGGTAATTGTGATTCTTGGCTCTTCACCGGTTTCCTGTATGGGTTCTGTTAACTCGGATGCTGTATCGTCAATTGGAGCCGTTATATCAACACTATCCCCAATTTCGACAGTTGGTCTCGTTTCTTCCGTGGAACCTTCGTAGCCTTCTGGCAGTGGCGGGAGGTCCACATCTTCTGGCGGTGGAATCGTAGCTTGCACTTGCGCCTGGTCAAAATCTTCCAGCAACGATCCTAGCAAAAAAGGGACCTCTGGCTTAACACCTGGCAGCCTCAGTGCTTCCCGGACTGTAACCAGGCTGTTGCCGCATTTCCTGCAACTTTCCAAATAGTCAAAGCTGGTGAAATCACATTTTGGGCACTTCATGAAAAGCTCCTGTATATGTCGTTATGTGTACCAAATCAATTAATTAGCCTTCCTCTTCATCGTTTTTGACTGTAGTTTTAATACAAGTACTCAAAATTACTAATTAACACTATAAAGGTAAAATCAAAGAAGCGTCAAGAAAAAATCCCGAGGTCACCCCAGTAATGCTGAACCAAAGCTACTGAAGCAATGGCCGCCGTTTCACATCTTAATATTCTAGGGCCAAGGGAAAATGGCAAGAACGCCTTTTCAGTAGCCTGTTTGAATTCTTCCTCGGTGAAACCGCCTTCCGGGCCCACAAGAAGAATTATCCTGCCTGCCTTCTTGTGAGCTTCGTATATTCCTCTTAATGTTCCTCCTTTCTCCTTTTCCCAGGAAATAAGTTTTAACGGAAAATCCCTCTCTATTACTTCGCCGAAAGGTACCGCCCCGGAAACTACCGGAATCCTCGTTCTACCACTCTGTTGACACGCATTTTTGACTATTTCTTCCCATCTCTTTTTTCTTTTCTCCACGTGGTGGCACTTTAATTGTGATCTACGGGATTGAAATGGTATAATTTCACTAACCCCGAGTTCGGTAACGTGCCGGATTATGGTATCTAGCTTTGATGTATTTATTAATGATATCCCAAGGGCAACATGAATAGGAGACTCTGTATTGCTTAAAAGTTGTCCCTCTATTTTTACCTCGACCCTTTTTCGTTCAATATTTTGTATTTTGCACGAGTATTCTTTTCCTTTTGGGTCGATTAGAATTATTTTGTCGTTTTTCCTTAGCCTAAGGCTATGGGCAACATGATGTGCTGTACCTTCGTTTAGTACAAATTCGCCTTCTGGATGAAGTTCAGCATCTACGAAAAACCGGGGAACAGACATAACGTTTTTAAAAACTAGAGGTAAGTATTTGACCAGCTTCTATAAACCGGATATCTTAATATAGCGATTTTTTTAATTCTATACAGAACCGGCAACAAAAACAACCATATTCAAAAATGCCGAAAAACCAGGGAAGCAAACGTGGGTGAATCGGTGTGGCGAGGGTTTGTAATGAGAAATTACTCCTTGTGCCTTTCGGTAGTGACCACATAGCCGATGTGGTTGCAATTGAGCGATTGAGTTTTGGAGTCCCGTGGTCCTACGAGGCGTTTGCAGGTGAACTGAAGGTTAAAAACTCTGAGAGTCTTGTGGCCATATTGAACAAGGGAAAGGAGAGTAAGGTCGTAGGTTATATTACAGGTAGGTGGGCTTCGGACGAAGCGGAAATCGTAAACCTGGCGGTACATCCTGATGCCCGGCGGCGTGGCATAGCCAGGAAACTTCTTCTAAACCTTCTGGATAACCTAGAAAGAAAGGGCGTTAAAAAAGCCTTTCTCGAAGTAAGAGAAAATAACGTAGCTGCTATTCGACTATATGAAGCACTTGGGTTTAAAAGGGTTGGCCTTAGAAAAGGCTACTACGTAGATACAGGTGAAGATGCCCTAATTATGAGACTCGATATACACTGAATTGCAGGCAGGAGAATTAGTTGATGAAAGCAACGACACAACTGGAAAAACAGGAAGTTCCCGAAAGCATTACATCAGAAGCCTTAAAGATTAACCTGGCTTTCACAAGCGTTGACGTGGATATCGACCCGAGGTACCAGGTACTTCTGGATGTAGTGTCGAATTACTCGGGACTTACCAAGCAGGCGGAGCAACTCCTCAGGGAATTAAATCATCCATACAGGAACCTTGAATACGTTACCCAGGAACTATGGAGATACTGTGTTAAAAATTATACCCTCTATATAAATCATCCGAAAGTTGTAGACGTTTGTGAGCTTATTGCAGATACCTTTCTGATGATACTTAAAGAATCCCGGCAGTTCCGTGTAAAAACCATGGCATCTGACCACCTGCTGGGATTTTTGGATAAGCTCAGCCAATCAGATGATGAATCCCTTGTTACTCTTAGACCCTTTTTTAAATCCTTGTTCGAGAAGATCTACCACCTGGATTCGAAAGATCTATATTACCTGCTCAGCAGTTACTACCAGGTAAGGAAGGCACTCCTTAGAATTCTGGAAGTTACCGATGACGATGAAATACACGGTGTCGTCGCAAAGTTTGTAAAACGGTGGCTCAGTGAAACGTACGATTTCTGGTTAAGCCAGGAAGATGTAATGTCCTGGTTTCTTACTCAAATAAAGAACAAGATTCCGGTTGAGGAAATCGAAAAGACCTTTGATTTCCTGAATCACAAAGAACTGAAAAGGTTTAAAGGTGAGATAGAAGGTATTTCCGCTGACGAAGATAGCAAGAAAATTTTGCAGAAACTGATTACGTATCCTAATTTCAGGGATATTGTTGAAAGGTACCGGGAAATACCCGAGAAGATAGCTCAACTTGTAGACCCATCCGAGCAATACAGGATAAAGCTTATAATGCTTTTTAAGCTCATGGAGATTAAGGGGCTTGAAAGCATTCACGAAGAAACGTTAAGGGAAATCAATTACTGCATCGGGGATCTGATTCGAAATGAGGATATCTCGGGGCTTAAGAATTTTCTCGAACAAACTTTTGCAATCCTTCTCGATAGTCTCAAGAAATACCCCGAAGCCGCTCTAAACTGCGTTCGTACTATCGGAAAAGAAATCATTCCCACCAAGAATATGGATCTTATCAATTTCTTCATCAAAAGAACCGTTGCCATGGGGTTTCAAACCCCTGAAATTGGCCCTGTGACTCGTGAATGGCAGGTATCTTTTAACCCCGCCCACCTGCAAAATATCCGCGTTTACCTGGAATTGATAGAGCTGGATCCAAAGAGAACCAGAGGACTCCTTTCGGCTCTCATGGTTAACCTTGCCCTCGGCGGGGTGTATGTTCGGGACACGGACCTCTTTCAAAAGGATATCAGTAAATTACTCCATGCTGAAATTGAACCCGTATATTACATGGTCAAGCAACTGGCTAAACTTTTCCCTGTATATTTCAACGAAATTGGGGCGGAGGGCGCTTTACGGGAAGTATCCACGGAAATAGACGAGATTGTTTCGAGGCAGGACAAGTTGATTCACTTTCTCAGAAAACAAAGCCACGTTGAGAGTAACAATGTTATTGTCCCTTTTACGGAAGCGATTATCGATTTCTGGCTTACCCTTGACAAGGAAAAAATAAGGCCTTTTTTGCCCGAGGAGATTTACGATGAAATTCAAACCTCGGGTCCCCTGGTCGATGAAATACATTTGATCATGAAGGATGTTTTCAATCATTTCCGTGCCCACCATCCTCAAGATTTGCTCGGGGTGGATACCAATAAGGTGAAAATGTTTCTGGCATCCAAAACCGGTTACTCCGAGCATGAAAAGGAAAGGGCGGTGAAGCTAATACACCTCTATCAGTTGCTTCATGAAAAATACGCTTTAAGTTCTAAAGACATAAATTATCATCTCGAAAGAGCTGCTCACCTCGGCTTGCCGGACCCCTCTCAACTTAAGGAAGCATTGAAGAGCAATGACAATTATGAAAAGCTCGAAGCCATTCTAACCTACCTTGAGCAGTTGAAAGAAGTCATTGTTACACCGAGTGAACTGAATTACATCGAGAACATATACCACAAGCGCCATATTGCGGTAGATATTCCGTCAATGTACGGCACCTACGCCGAAAGAAAATTTGATGCCATGGGACTTAGTTTCCGGCTCGAAAACATGGCGAATGTCATTTTTGAAGACCTCATCTATTCTTTCAATTTGAGCTTCATTACTAGAGCAACGTTTTTCAGAATTGTAAGGATAATCAGGCTTTTCAAAAGGGCTCTTGCCATCGATGGAATAACGTCAAACAGGCTAAACGGGCAGGTGGAACTTTTTGAAAAGGCAACAGAGATAAGGCGCTTTTCACATTCCCAGTACCTCGATATTTTCCGCGGTTTTTCAGAAAGTATTCACCAGCTTGTAAGTCACTACTACGATTCTGTGCACAAAGACAACCTCCTTATGATTATACCACTACTTGGACCGGATAAGTTACTTGATCGATACAAGCGGGGTAACTCTGGTGAGCTAAAAACGGAAGATTATCTCAAAATTAGTGAAGCGTTCCTGCGGGATCTCGTGGCAAGGACGTTTGGGCTTCAGTATTTTGATCATTTTATTACAAGCGTTATTACTACCTTGTCGAACCAGAAAGAAGTCCTGGACGTCGATCACCTGGATTTGCTCCTCAGCTATGATCCCGACAAAACGATATCACTAATAAACGACCCCAATCCCAATACCCTTGATCTTATTCACCTTGGCAACAAGGGTTACAACCTGATCAAGTTACTGCTACTCGGGATCCCGGTACCGCCGGGATTTGTTATAACAACCGAATTTTTCAGGTGCAGAAAAGCAGTGGTCGCATTCAAGCAGGCCTACGAAGATTTTGTGCAGCAGGTGCGCGAGCATATAGCTGTTCTTGAAAAAATAACAGGTAAAAACTTCGGCAGTGCGGAACAATCGCTTCTTTTGTCTGTCAGGAGCGGAGCAGCGATTTCAATGCCTGGAATGATGAACACGTTTTTAAACGTGGGGATTAACGAACATATTGTAGAAGGACTGATAAAGGAAACCGGGGAAGTATGGTTTGCGTGGGACAATTACAGGAGGTTTTTGCAGTCCTGGGGAATGGCGTTCGGTATGCAACGCGATGAATTCGACGCAATAATGAACGCCTTCAAAGCCATGTACGGGAGGCGGGTGAAGCGAGAGTTTTCCTCGAAGGAAATCAGGGAACTTACTTTGGGATACAAAAAAGCGCTTGAGCTCAGGGGAATATGTCCTCCGGATGACCCCGAGCAACAGCTTCTTACCGCTATTACCCAGGTTCTCGAATCCTGGTACTCGGAAAAGGCCAAAACGTACAGGGAAATCATGGGGATATCGGAAAACTGGGGGACTGCCGTAACTATCCAGACCATGGTGTTCGGTAACCTCGATACTCACTCGGGAGCAGGGGTTATGTTCACTCATCACCCCAGGCAGGTTGGTGATGAAATCAGGCCCTGGGGAGACTTCACGCTTGGTAACCAGGGCGAAGACGTAGTGGGAGGACTCGTGAAGACCCTGCCAATATCGGAAGAGCAGCGCAGGCTACAGGGACGAGAGAAAATTTCTCTTGAGTCCCGGTTCCCCCAGATTTATCAGCGTTTGGTGGAGATAGCGAAGACCTTGATCTATCGCGAAAAATGGGGACCGCAGGAAATTGAATTCACCTTCCAGGGAGATTCCCCCGACGGGCTCTACGTGCTCCAGTCCCGCAACATGGTTACCAGAAAAACAGAACAACTTCCCGTTTTTGTGCCTACTCCAAAACTGGAAAAGAGTTACCTCGGAAGCGGTATCGGGGTTAGTGGTGGTGCTTTGAGCGGGAAAGTGGTATTTACTTTGGAAGACATACAACAGTTTCGATTGCAGGAGCCTGAGACTCCGCTTATCCTGATCCGCTCTGATACGGTTCCCGATGATATAAGGGAAATTTCCATGGCTGATGGAATTCTTACCGGTAAAGGTGGGCCAACCTCTCATGCCGCAATTGTGGCACACAGGCTTAACAAAACTTGCGTAGTAGGGTGTGTTAAGATGAGGGTTTGGGAAAACGACAAGAAGTGCATAATCAATGGTCACGTTATCAGAAAGGGTGATGAATTGAGCATAGATGGCCACAACGGCGCAATTTACCTTGGGATGCAGGACATAGAAGTAGTGGAATTGGAGTCATAGGTCTTGCAGAAGTACGGAGAGTATTTTTAATCGCAGGGCTTTAGGGAAAAGGAGGTTGCCATGATTGGAAATCTTGATGCAAAAAGGGATTTAATGGTGCCGAAAAAACTTGGGATCAACGGACTGGGGCGTATAGGGAAACTAACAGTTTGGCACCACGTGGAACGAAGATACTTTTCAGAGCTTGTTGTAAATATTGGTAGAGACGTGGGTACAAGTCTTGAGGATGTTGCACTGTTTATAGAAAAGGATTCTACGTACGGAACTTTGCATCATTACATTTACGGTTGCCGTGCAAATCGCGTGATAGAGGAAATTGACGATAAGTCCGGAACAATGCGCATTAACGGGGTAAAAGTAACGGTGCTAAGGAAGGAGAGAAACCCGGTGAAGTTGCCGTGGCGGGACCTCGGTGTTGAACTGGTGGTTGATGCTACGGGAAAGTTTCTGGATCCAACCCTGCCGCCTGAATCCGATTCCGGTTCCGTGAGAGGCCACCTGGCTGCGGGAGCCAAAAAGGTGATAGTGTCTGCTCCATTTAAGATCAAAGACAAGGGCAAAAGCATACCTGACGATTGCGTAACAACCGTTCTTGGAATAAATGATGATGATTATGATCATAAGAAGCACCTGATTGTTTCAAATGCGTCGTGCACTACCACCTGCCTTGCGTACATGATGAAACCTCTGATTGATTTCTTCGGTGCACAACGACTCCTTTCCGCATCCATGGCAACTGTTCATGCGGCTACCAGTTCTCAACCTGTGCTGGATAGGGCGGCCAAGGCAAAAGCAAAAGACTTGAGAAAGAACAGGAGCGTGTTGAACAACATAATCCTTACAACTACAGGTGCAGCTCGCGCGCTCGCTCTTGTCATACCCGAAATGAAAAACATCGGTTTTATTGCAGAGTCCGTTCGAATCCCGGTGAACACGGGGTCGCTCATAATATTGATCGTAAACCTCCAAGACGAAAGCTTAAAAGACCCGGTAAACCGGGAAAAAATTAACAAGATTTATAGAGATGCCGCAGAAAACAAGTTTCCTCCTGGGTACTTGATTTATACAGATGATCAGAATGTATCATCTGATATAATTGGAACACCCAAGGCTGCCGCTATTATCGAAGGACACGAAACACACACCCGTACGTTTGCGGTAAAATTCGACCTCGATAAAATTCCCTGCGAGTGCACCACCGATGTTAAAACATCGGCGGGCTCTTTCATAAATATCCCTGTAACCCAGGTGGTTGTTTATGGATGGTACGACAATGAACTGGGGAGTTACACCAATATGCTGGGAGACAGGGCGGTGAGCATCGCTGAGTTAATGTAATCAATCATCCTCTAAGCTTTTTTGTTTGGATTGCTTGATTGTCAGAAGATAAGATTTATTATTATGTTAACGGATGAGGCTCAATGAGAAGAATTGTTAATCTTATTACAAGGGGGTGTGAGTCATGGCGCTAAAGGTAGGAATCAACGGTTTTGGTCGTATCGGAAGAACTCTTTTTAAAATCATTTTCGACAGGGGAGAGGAGATAGAGGTTGTTGCCATAAACGACCTGGGAAATATTAACGATCTGGCACACCTGCTTAAGTACGATTCGGTTCATGGTGTTTGGAACAGGAATGTTGAGGTCAAGGGTGAATCAATCGTGGTTGACGGAAAGGAACTGAAATGCCTTTCTGTCCCGAACCTTGAACAGTTACCGTGGCATGATCTTGGTGTCCAGGTAGTGTTTGAAGCAACGGGTCTTTTCCGCGACAGGGCTTCGGCTCAAAAGCACATCGATGCGGGAGCACAGAAGGTTATTGTTACTGCCCCCGGGAAAGGGCTTGATGCAACGTTTGTGATCGGCGTTAACGACGAAGAATACGATCCCAGGAACCACCATGTCGTTTCCAATGCTTCCTGTACCACTAACTGTCTTGCTCCAGTGGTGCGAGTATTACACGATAATTTTATTATAGAAAGAGGTTTAATGACCACGGTCCATTCGTATACCATGGACCAGAGATTGCTCGATGCGTTGCATAAAGACCTGAGAAGGTCTAGGGCAGCCGCCCTTTCCATGATACCAACCACGACCGGAGCTGCGGTTGCGGTTACGGAGGTTATACCGGAGTTGAAGGGTAAGTTGAATGGGATGGCAATTCGAGTACCCACGCCCAATGTTTCCCTGGTGGATTTCGTGTGCCAGGTAGGCAAGGATGTTACCGAGGAGGAAATTAACGCTGCCTTGAAAGAAGCATCGGAAACACGCCTCAAGGGAATTCTTTACTATTCTACTGTTCCGCTGGTTTCTATTGACTACAACCACAGCCCTTATTCCTCGATTGTAGATGCCGCTTTAACTTCCGTTGTTGACGGGAGGCTCGTAAAAGTTCTTGCATGGTACGATAACGAGTACGGCTACTCGAACCGCTTGGCGGATCTGGCACTGCTAATGGCAAAGCACTTCTGATTTGTTTCGTTCTGGTGTGCGGATAAAGTCTACTGCCTATAAGGTATAATGTTTTTTCGGGATATCAGGAGATGAGCCTTTAAGGCTTATCTCCGGTGGCTTAGGTGCTTGAGTGTGCCTGCTAGTTCAGTGTAAGCTTCCGGTGTTAAATAGGGAGGGAGAGCCATGCGATATATAGACGAGATTGATGTTTCCGGAAAGAGGCTATTTATCAGGGTGGACTATAACGTCCCTCTTGATGAAAATCGAAACATAACGGATGATAACCGGATCAGGGCTGCTTTGCCCACCATTAATTACTCCCTTGAAAATGGAGCTTCAGTGATCCTGGCTTCGCATCTGGGACGTCCCAAGGGCGAGAGAAACCCCAGATTTAGCATGGAACCGGTAGCCAGGAGGCTTGGTGAACTGCTTGGAAAAGAAGTTAAACTGGCACCGGACTGTATTGGGCCGGAGGTAGCGGAAATGGTGGCAGCGTTGCGCCCTGGTGATGTTTTGATGCTAGAGAATCTGAGGTTCCACAAGGAAGAAACGGACGATGATCCCGAGTTTGCAAAAAAACTCGCAGCCCTTGCCGATGTTTATATCAATGATGCTTTTGCAGTTTGTCACCGGCGTAATGCTTCCGTCCATGCAATTACGAACTTTGCCAGGGAATGCGGGGCCGGATTTCTTATCAAAAATGAACTTCATTACTATGAGAAGGCCCTGGAGGCTCCGAAGCATCCCGTTGGGGTGATTATAGGCGGAGTGAAAATATCAAGTAAACTGGGTGCGCTTCGGAATTTGGTTCAAAAGGTTGACAAAATTTTTGTGGGTGGAGCAATGGCAAATACCTTTCTGGTAAGCCAGGGATACAACGTGGGGAAATCCCTCGTGGAAGAAGACATGGTTGAAGCTGCTGGAGACCTGATTAAGGATGCTCGGAAAAGAGGCGTTGCTCTCTATTTGCCCGTGGATGCGGTTGTTGCCGAACGGCTCGAAAAGGGTGCTCCCAAAAAGGAGGTTGAAATAAACAATATTCCCGCCGATTGGCAAGTGCTGGATATTGGGCCGAAAACGGTTGAAGAATACTCAAACGAACTCAAGGATTGCACAACCGTCATCTGGAACGGTCCCCTGGGTGCCTTTGAAACAGAACCCTTTGACACGGGTACGGTTTCGATAGCCCGTTGCCTTGCGGGTCTGGACGGACTTACCGTCGTGGGTGGTGGTGATACGGCGGCGGCACTCAAACATGCGGGTGTCGAGGATAAGGTTTCATACATTTCCACGGGTGGAGGTGCCTTTCTTAAGCTGCTTGAAGGTAAAAAGTTACCGGCGCTTGAGGCCCTTGAGAAGTGTGGTAAATAGCAAATGGGAGGTAATTATGGCAACAAGAACTGCTTGCATAGCTGCGAATTGGAAGATGTACAAGACGGTTGGGGAAGCTGTAGAATTTGTCAGGAAATTAAGGGAAAAAATTGAAACCTTCGACGACCGTGAAGTAGTAATAGCACCACCGTTTACTTCTTTGTACGCTTTGAAAGACCTGGTGAAAGGTGCCGGGATTTCCCTTGCCGGGCAAAATTGCCACTGGGAAGAAAAAGGTGCATTCACGGGAGAGATCTCTCCGGTTATGTTAAAAGATGTCGGATGTTCGTACACCATTGTGGGACATTCAGAGAGAAGACAGTACTTTGGGGAAAATGACGAAGATATAAATAAAAAGTTGAAAGCCCTGATAAAAGTTGGTATAAAGCCCATCTTCTGCATAGGAGAGAAGCTCGAAGAACGAGAGGCAGGAAAAACCTTTGATGTTGTAAAGACCCAGCTGGACGGCGGATTAAAAGATTTGGACTCGGTTGATATCGCCAAAATGGTTGTAGCGTATGAGCCTGTTTGGGCTATTGGTACCGGGAAAACGGCTTCTCCCGAACAGGCACAGGAAGTTCACGCTTTTATCAGGGAGCATCTTTCCATGCTAACCAACAAAAACGTTGCAAACGAGGTGCGAATTTTGTATGGTGGAAGTGTAAAACCTAGTAATGTAGATTCGTTGATGAGTGAGCCGGACATAGACGGTGCACTGGTAGGGGGTGCAAGTCTGGAAGTTGATTCGTTCTTGCGAATAATTCGATTCGAGGCTTAAGAGGGTTGATTTTTTTATGATTAGTGCTATTTTAATATTACATGTTATCGTTTGTTTCTTTCTTATCCTTATAGTTCTTTTACAGACAGGTAAAGGGGCCGATATCGGGGCAGCCTTCGGTGGTACTTCAACGCAGACGTTGTTTGGATCGACAGGAGGCAATACATTTTTTAACAAGCTCACGATTGGTGTCGCTACTGTATTTATGTTGACATGCTTACTTCTGGCCTATTTTTCATCAAAGCCCGGCACTAGGTCTCTTATGAAGACCAAGGCTGCACAAACAGCCCCGGTTCAGCAAACTGAGAAAAAAACGACTGCTGAATCAAAAAGTACAGGGGTAGCACAGCAGAGCCAGAAAGTGGATAAGGGCGAACAAGCGAAAACAACTTCGACGCCGGCGGCAAGCTCTAAGCCGGCAGCAACTACAACTGAAGGCAGTAAAACTTCGAAACAGGCAGCTCCGTCGGCTGGTAATAAAGGAGCCGATAAAAATAAGTAGTCAAGTTGATTGAGTGCCGAAGTGGTGGAATCTGGTAGACACGCCATCTTGAGGGGGTGGTGGGGAGACCCGTGCCGGTTCGAGTCCGGCCTTCGGCACCATTAAAAATTTTATTCAATGTGTCCGCATCCTTGACCATTGCAATAAATAGGTTTACCGCTTCTTGAATTCCCTTTTTTTAATTCGTACGTTATTTCCTGGGCGCATCACGTGGGACAGCAATAGACGAGTTTGCGGAGAGTTAGTAGAGCTCAGACCTTAGTGAAGCTTACGACCTTGATTGGCGATTAAGGATTTCATAGACATCGTTTTTATCTTTGCCTGATCTTTATCTAGTTTGTAGACGGTTCGATGTCTCATGGAGCGTATGCTCCGATATTTTTTTAGGTCTCTAGATAAACGTTTCCCTTGAAGTTCAGGCTCATTGCTTAATTTTTCAATGCGGGAAAGGCGGATTCTATAGCCACCTTAGCTTTTTCTATTCAGTGTCTTACTAAAATATTCTCCTTGGTATCGGATTGCCCAGACACCTCATTCATCGCGCAGCCACCCCGTCCTTTTGAATCTCTTCGTATATGGGAAACATCCTGAACTTGCCCTTCTCATAGTTCTCAACGGCACCACTAGGTGGGCAAAGCCCACCCTACAATGTTTTGTGGCCTTGACTGCCTTACTTCAGATTCAAGGTAATCTCCCTGGAGGGTGGGCTGTGCCCACCAAAAAAGCTGTCAGCACGATAATTGAAAGAACAGAGCAAAGGACAATCAAAGATCGAAATCTTAAAAAACGGATTGAACAAATAAAACACGACCTCATGAGTCAAGAGCAGACTTGACCCCATGAGATATGAGATATTCCTAGAACTACATTATAAAGGCCGTAACTATCTAAGTTTACAACATATAAATAAATGCCCATCTGAAATTTGGAAAACTCATGAAATAGAATCCAGTATATCTTTCTTGGCCTTATTCCAGTCGACAAACCTGTCCTCACCTGTGCTTACGTTCTGTTCCCTCTGATTAAGGATATTCTCATGCCAAGCAGGTGAAGAGAAATCCGGAGCACTCCGGCAAATATCATCCCATAATGCTTCCATTGCCTTGAGTTTTTCCTCATTGGTCATTCCCTTTAGTTTCAGAATCATAATCTCTCCCTTTTTATTACCCATGTTATTCCTGCACTCCCAGAAGTATCTAGCAAATTCCGGGAGGTAAAAACCCGCTGCCGCTTCCATTTTATCAAATTTTTTGATTCCTGCGGCACTTATTCTCGCGACCTGATAGACTTTTATCACGCCTTGAGCAGTTTTGGCAACAACAGCAAAGACATGTCTTTGGCCTGATGCTATCCAATACTTTCTGAACAGGCAGCCCTTTGAGTTGTTTCAATCCTATCACTTCGTCAGCACAACTCCCCTAGGGTACCGGCGGGGATACGCCTGTGATTCCCAGTAGTGTTACCTACTATAATCACATATATAAATGCGACATCGTGTCGAACCTAACGAACAAGGCAAGATCCTGGCTTTAAAACGCCCATAATGGGGTCAAGTCTGTCGTTGACTCATACCTGGAGATCCTAGTGGGGTCATAATGGGGTGATATCCACAGAAATCGTCTTAGACCGGGGAAGGGTGATCGCTTGAAATCCTGTGAGTGGAGCAGCCAAAAAGACTATCTTAGCCGATCGGAGAAATGGGGTTGGCTCCATACAAAGCAATGGACAATCAAAGATCGCATCATAAAGAAACGAATTGAACAAATAAAACACGACCTCATCATAGGTCAAGAGAAGGCTTGACCCCATGACATGAGGCAAACTAATGGAACTTCACGGTGTGAAGGAAGGATGCCACAAGGAAAGGACACAGAAGAAAGGGTAAGCAACTTTCTACAGACGAATTCTTGCGCTATACTTGTCAATCTATCTTGTGCATGGTAGATATCTAGGAACCATATAATAACTTGCTATGCGTAACCACAAGGAACAAAAATAAAAATGAAGGTTTCGGAAATTCTTGAAACATTAAGAAGTTATAAAGCTCAATTTGCAAATAGATATGGAATAAGTCGGATTGGCATATTTGGATCATATGTAAAGGGTAGTCCTACACAAAAAAGCGATATTGACATCGTGATTGAATTACAAAATCCTGATCTATTTAAGATGGTGCATATTAAAGAAGATTTGGAGGAGTTACTCGGAGTCCAGGTTGATATCGTAAGAAACCGTAAAGAAATGAATCCATATCTGAAAAAACGCATAGAAAAAGAGGCATTGTATGTATGACCGAGAATTGGTCATTGATATTTTGCATCAGATAGACAACGCAATAGATAAGATTCTGTACCGGTCGTCAGTAATCAAATCCGCCAGTGACTTTACAGGTAGCCCGGGAGGTATGGAAAAGCTGGATTCTATATGTATGCAACTCATAGCTATCGGGGAGAGCGTCAAAAACATAGACAAAATTGCGGGCAAATCATTCTTGTCCAAATACGGATCTGTGGATTGGAAAGGTATCAAAGGAATGCGCGACATAATAACGCACCATTATTTTGATATTGATGCTGAAGCTATTTTTGAGGTCTGCAGGACACACATTCCTGAATTGAAAAAGGTAATAAGGGCAATTCTAACTGACATGAAAATCAATCCATAATAAATAAAGGATTAGTCCCAAGTCAAAGAATGATGGCTCGGTACTAATCGTTGGTTCAAGAAGGCGCGGGGTGCAAAGCCAGGATTTTTGGCAAAAATACTTCTGCACGGATTCCTTTCAGTTGATTTTAGGCAGGTGAAAAATCCCTAAAGTTATAAAGACGTGGAGAAAAAATCTGATCAAATTCATGTAGAACATCACACTTCCTAGAATTCTTTTGAAATTAGATTAAAGGAACCCCTGATTAATTACGGAAATACCCCGAGGATCACTTGCAAGTCATGCCGCCCCCTGACTAGATAAGGGGTAGGCTTCGATGCGGTATCCACATGTCCTATGCTGGCTTCTGGCTCCTTCTTCGATCGCAGGTCTTGATCTATTAAGGGCTCTGAGCGGCCGCAGTCCTTTGGCCGGACACTTCTTACGAGAAGCTTCAAGACTGGGTTCAAAGAGGCGCCGGTATGGCTCTACAACAAGCTTTTAAACATGCCTTTAATCAGGAAGTTAGGGAAATTTTGAGTGTCAATACATCCCATAAAAGACCAATGGAAATTTACATTCTTGGTATACCTTAATTTTCACCAAAAAACTGTCTTGACAATAGAATCCTCCTTACTGTTCATTGACTTGGAATATCCAATTGTCAAGCCTGGCACCATTTAGATCGGATAGTTCATTTGATTCTTTTTGAATAGAAAGGCCAAAAAAGAAAAAAATAACTATGGCTCCAACAGAGAAATGTAAATAAAAAAACAATTCAATTTTATCTTTCATTCCAAAGAGAACAAAGATAAGGCTAATAACTATTGCGGTAGCTACTACTGTTGCCCAACAAGCTATAGTAATTTTTACCTTTCTAATCATAAAGTTGCCTATCGAAAAGAAGTTCTTATTACTAGTATCATTCCTTATATATTATCTAATTATTACAACAACCTATTTTCTTCTTGGATATTACAGTATCAGAACAGAACGCCCAAGATGTGGATATTCCGTAAATGCCAGCACCGATGCCAGCAGATTAAGGTGGACTCGATTGTGAAGACAGCAGATTCTTCCATTGACTATCCTTTTATGATAGCTAGCACGATAAAAGAAATTAATGCTACTAGCAGGGTTAGAATCATGAAGATGCGCTCACTTTTCGTCGTACCATCAGGAAATAGCCACCCCACCAGACTCTTCTGTCTCAAAATATTTCTCAATATGCTTCCAAAAAAAAAGGAAAAAAGATGCGAAACCGAAAAAAACCAAGAGCCATTCCATAGTACTTATGCTACTCTTCACAACAGCTCTCAACCCTCCGAAGGCCCCAGGGGATATAAAGCTGTCCTTCAAAGCTAAATATACTGAAACCAAGAATTTTCCCTTTGGAGACTGCGTATACTTCTGCATAAGAAGTAAAATCAAGGGATGCAGAGGCAACTGTACCACCAATGAATCCTAACCCCCCTGATGGGCCGGATATTGCAATTCCTGTGTAGAAGGGACTCGGTTCATTACCAAAAACGCGAGTCTTGCCATAGTAACCTTTATTGTTGAGCCGAATTTGCGCCTTCAAACCTACAGTCAGGCCGTACCCGATAACTAGATATGTTTTGGTAATCCTTGTACTGCTTTCGCAGTTGCTGACAAATTTGACCAACTGACCAGATCCTCCAATCACCACACTGCTGATAGAAATACCTCGTCTGTAAACGGTCCATTCCCGCTCACCAAAGATGTCGTAACTTGATAATGCACTATTAGAAACATAATAGTATGAAGTGGTTTTCGATGAAATCCCGAGTGGATCCCCCCTCAAATACCTCCCAATTCCAGGATCATAATACCTGAAGTAATTGTAGTGCAGGCCTGTTTCCGGATCAAGGTACTGTCCGGGGAAGCAGAAAGGGTTGGTGATGGTGTCGATGGTGATGTCAGCCTGCCCAAAGGGCTTGTAGTTGGCGCTCCAAACAACGGTGCCTGATTGATCAGTTATTAGCTGAGGGGTTCCGAGATGATCATTGTGGAAATAGTAGTATTCATCGTGAGGACATTCGGTTCTTCCAAGTTCTGTAGCGAGGATGCCGAGATCATCTAAATCTACCACTCCATCTCCGTTTATGTCTTCTGCACACGGGGATGCGGGTGAACAATCGCTCCGGTCAAAGTCGGAAGCTAAGGTTGCGAGATCATTTCCGTCTACATCACTATTGGTAATGACAACCGAAAATTGACCACCTGTGATAATATAATTTTGCCCACCTTGAGCATTGGTTAAAGTTCTAGTTAATCTCCCAAACATTTTCGATGCCATGGTGAGCAGGGTTTCACCACTTAATCGCTCTGACCAATGAACTTGTTGGGAATAATCTCTTGTACCGATTGTCTTTTCTCGAATTCTTTCTTTACCTTTATCTGCTATCACCTCCTTGATCATGTTTTCTTTTGGATCTTTGGGGTTACCTCTTTAACACTAAGCTCCCCTAAATCTCCTAATCAGGAACGATTCCAAAAACCCGAACCATCAGGCTTGTCGTAACAAGTTTCCGGCCGAAGGAGCGCGGCCGCTCAGAGTCCTAAATGGCTCGAGACCAGCGAACGAAGCGAGAGCGCCCCCCATCCCATGTGACGACCCCTTTCTCGGACACTTCGCCACCCGTAACAATGAAAACAAAACCCCTTAAGAGCTCCTCAAGCGGTATACTTTAAGGAACCCCTTTCTTCGCTTTTTCTCTCCTTAACAAGTTGTCTCATTTTTGGGGTTCACAATGATTCCTCCCCTATTGCTGTCAAGTAAGAATTGTCAGTACTAGTCCGATAACAGCCATACAAAAAGATAAGAGATTTAGCGCCAGTATCAAATTAAATCCTTTGGACTTGTAGTAAATTTCATAAAAGGTGAAAATAGTACCTAGTTTTGTACGTGGCCAAAGAGGGTTTTTTATTGCGTTTTTAACAAAATCTGAGTCCATTTTTTTTACTTCATTAACAATAAACAAAAAGGTAATGCCATATAAAACTGTTGAAAGAGAGCTGATTGTCTCGATTATTGTCATATTAATCTCCACAGCATCCATAAACAACATCTTGGATAAGATGATTATGGCATTCCATCCAAAACCTATAACCACCACCAAATCCAAATATTGTTCCACCCTGCCCCTCGCGTATGTCGTACGATCTCCCATAGAAAGGTAAGGCTCCGTAGACAGCAGAGCCATGACTTGAATACCATGACCTTGTACAATCTAATTTGGGGCATTTACCAATTTTTCTCTTATCGCTAATGGCCGAACGCCCTCCAGTTTTAACACTCAGACCAAATTCCATACCATAACAAAGATAACTAATGCTCATTATGTGGTGTCTTCTATGTTTGTCGCAACACTCATAGGTCCTGATGCCAGTAGAAAGAGACCAAACCAATGATATGCTAAATCCTTCATATATTTATATGTTGAATCATCATCCAACACTAATCGATCTCGCCACCTTAGAGCGTTATTCATAACGAAGAGGTATGGCTTGAGTTCAGTATTCGTGTTTGAAGGATCTGGAGTGTTAAATCTGCTTATTTTGGGATCATAATACCTAAAGTAGTTGTAGTGTAGGCCTGTTTCCGGATCAAGGTACTGTCTGGGGAAGCGGAAGGGGTTGGTGATGGTGTCTGTGGTGATACTTGCTTCACCAAAGGGCCTATAATTTGCTGACCAGACGATAGTGCCTGATTGATCGGTGATTTTCTGAGGAGTTCCGAGATGATCATTGTAGAAATAGTAGTATTCATCATGAGGACAGTCGGTCTTTCCAAAATCGCATGCAAGGATGCCGAGATCATCTAAATCTACCACTCCATCTCCGTTTATGTCTCCCGGGCACGGGGATGCGCTTGAACAATCGCTCCGGTTAAAATCTGAAGCTAAGGTTGCGAGATCATTTCCGTCCACATCGTTATCATGGTCAATATCTGCAAGGCACTTTTTTGATAAAACCATCGCTATTCGAGAACGACCAATGTATATGTAATCTCTCACGATTTTGGAAGCAATGGTTTCTTTTTGGTCCTTTTCAATTTTTTTAAAATATATTATACAAGCAAAATATCTAATACATAGGCAATAGCTAAAATAAGGCCCAAAACAAATAAATAGATACCTTTTGTTGTGAAAACATCTCTCATTTTAGTATCGAAGTTGAGAGCACTTCTTCTAACGAAAAATAATAGGGCAGAACTAAGAGAAATTCCGTCTTTTCTGAAAAAGATTAAAGCAAGTACAAAACATAAGTACGAATTTATAGGATTAATAATGAATCTTCTCATCTTAATATTTCACCATTGGAAAAATATCGGGTCCTAGTTGATAGATAGTCCCTTTGGTTTTGATTTCACCAATCATGTAATCTAGTCCTAGATCTAGTCCCTCTGAGGGGGATGGTGTTTTCTTTATTCCTTGCAACTTTCCGAATTGGTAACCACCACCTGATATACCCATCTTAAAAAAGGCGATTGTCCCTGCCAGATACTTTGATAGACCTTCAATCCCATAGAGGTCAGGTTCTTTACACTGGTCCTCAAAGTATTCCTGATTATTCACGGTACCTGCCAGGGGTAACGGACCCAAAGCCGCTCCGATAAATAAACCTTCAAAATCAATAGCATCATACGTACCATACCTATTTTGCTTCGTAGAGACTACTGTGCCTTCTATTTTAGTGACACCAACAGGAATTACTACAGCTGAAGCGGATTTCATGTTCCAAAATACAAAATATCTTGCAAGTCCAAAAAAGTCCATCCAGTTTGCCGGGTTTTCATCGACATAAATAAAACGATTGGCGCCTACTGAATCTTCGATGAAATCCGGTCTCAAATACCTTCCAACCCCAGGATCATAATATCTGAAATAATTGTAGTGCAAGCCTGTTTCAGGATCAAGGTACTGCCCGGGGAAGCGGAAAGGGTTGGTGATGGTGTCGGTGGTGATGTCAACTTCACCAAAGGGCTTGTAGTTGGCGCTCCAGACAACTGCGCCTGATTGATCAGTTATTCGCTGAGGGGTTCCGAGATGATCATTGTGGAAATAGTAGTATTCATCGTGAGGACAGTCGGT
>JALSTM010000118.1 GCA_026983715.1 Desulfobacterales bacterium | reverse complement strand
GGATATGCGTGTGGTCCATTGCCCTTGTTACCCTGAAAGGGTGCAAGGCATTGTGGGCGGCGTTAACCCGCCGGCCGCAATATTTTCCTTCTTCGCGTTCTTCGCGCCTTAAGCGAAGCGGGCGGTTCATTTGTGACGGACACTGGTAGCATAAGAATTATGACACGCTAAAACGTTACATGTTTATAGGGAAGTATTCTAAAACACTACTGGATCCAAAGGATTTAACTGCCCCAGGCTAAAATCTTAAGCTCTATCCTTCATCGACCCTTAAACAACGAAAAAAATCCACCACACGATCCCATGACGGTTCATCTATCACAACATCAAACAGGTGCCTACAATCTTTCCTTGGCATAAATCCCAAGGATACCCCTCCACGTTCAGATGCCCATTTTACCAGTTCAACATCATTTTCATCATGACCTATGACCAGGGGGCTTCTTGCACCTATCCTCGAAGCTTCCCGAACCATCAATTCTAATTTCTCTTTCCCGTTTCTAACCATCCATGTTCTGTCATATCCGGCAAATACCTTTCTACCACAAACAGTGTCAAACTTTATCCTGTTTGCATACACCCTAACCGATGATCTTTCGGTATCTACGAGACACTGGCTGAGAAGCCATTTTACCACAGGTTCTAAACCAAGACTCAAAAGCACCACTGGAGCCATATTTAGAAAGCTGCGTAAGGCCTTCGCAGCACCTGGTCGCACATACCGTTTGAAAGCTCCGATGGCTGCTTCAAAATGTTCCCTGTCGATCCCTTGCAAAGTCCTAGCAAAGCACTCCATAATAAATAAATTAAAACTGTCCGTACCCAAGGATTTCTTCAACTGGAAAACAAAAAGTCCGCTGATGCCTGCGAGTATCTTCCGGCTAAATTCCAGTGGAAAGCCTTTGAATGCCAGGAGAAGTATTTCGGGAAGAAGTTTCACCGCAATGTGAATTTGTCCATGACCCCTCATCAAACAATTGTCTACGTCAATTCCGATGATATCCACCATCCGAATACGTTTTGTGATATTTTCCTTAGGTGCATTTAAAAAAAGACCAGGAGGAACTGGATTTCTGTACGAATCACTCTTCATCCTTTAACATCTCGGCGTACTCAACCTGATAAATGTAGATTAGCACGGCACAGATCCCGAGGATCAATGGCCCATATATGATCCCTATGAAACCAAAGACCTGTATGCCGCCAACTATGGCAAGGAAAACAAAGAAGGGAGACATCTGCGCTTCGCCTTTCATTAAGAACGGGCGGAGAAAATTATCCAGAGAACCAACCACCACGATGCACCATATCGCGAGAAAGATTGCCCAGCTCGTTTTGCCCACAATCAAGAGGTAAATACAGGATGGAATCCAGATGATGGCAGTACCAACGACCGGTATCAGGGATGCAAATCCCATCATTGCTCCCCAGAAGAATCCCGGAATACCGGCAATAGCCAGTCCGATTCCTCCCGCTAATCCCTGGGCAATGGCAGTTAAAAAAGTCCCTAAAAGTGCAGAACGACTTACCGCCTTTATCTTATCAAATATTCTGTCTTCTTGCTCAGGACGCAACGGCGATAGGTATTTTATTTGTTTTAACATGTCAGGACCGTCTCTGAGCAAGTAATAAAGGAGAAAAATCATTATGAAAAACCTCATCACAAAGCCTGCTACGTTACTTAGCAAGCCAGCTCCTTTGCTGAAAAGGTACTGCCCAAAGTTTTTGCTCGCTTTGATCAAGGTTCCCTGAATATCAAGCTTATCAAAATCAATGAAACGGAGATGTTTCTTGGTTAGCTTACGGAACTTTTCAAATCGTGGTGACTCTTCCAGTTTTTTTAGATTCCCCTCCTTAAGCCACCTTTGCACCTGGGTGACGGATTGTACCCCTTGTTGCACAAGCGCAGTTGTCATTACTATTGCAGGAACAACAATGAGAAAAACCATGAGAAATGAAGTGGTCAGTGCAGCAACGGCCTTCTTCCCCTTGACCAATTTCAGTACTTTCGTGTAACGGGGGTAAAAGAGTGAAGCGAGCAGGATCGATATGATTATGGTATTTAAAAAAGGTTCGAGTATTCGGTAAGCAAGGTAGAGAAAGAAACCGAATATAAGAAGAAAAAAAATCTTCCTGTCTTTTTCAAACCTGGGAGAATAAACGGGTGGAATCATTCTCTTCCATCGTAACTGGTAACCCATGTTCATGAAAATTTATGGGTCACGCGGTCAATAGCATCATCTACATTTGTCGTTTGCATATTTTGCGTGCTAGATAATAAAGAAAAAAGCGGGAGATCACAAGACAAATCAAAAAAACTTGAGATCATGATGTTAGCAGGTGAGAGGGAACTACTACTTTTTACTCCTGTGACCTCTATAGACCACCACCACGTTCACCGGCACCATAGGCACATCGATATGAAGGCCCTGTCCCATTTTGCGCCTATTTCCAGCACCCTCCGGAGTGTCGCCCGCAAAGCGCATCTCCATACCTTGTATTCTTCCCATTGCACCGGGCTCCAATGCGTATCTACCTTTTCCCATGGCAGCTTTTCCGTGGTTTACACTATGATTAATTTCCCCGATCTTGGTAAGTTCCCTTAATAGAGAATCAAGTTCTGTTGCAGGAATATCGATCCTGTATTGAGTTAAAATCTTTCGTGGTGCCTGGTTGGGATTGGTCCTGAAATTCCTGTCCACAAAGACCCTGGAAGCCAGTGTAGTTATCTTGCGTTCCGCCTGGTCAATGTCGTCAACGTAGAGAGTGACTACCGTATACCTTTTTCCGCTCAGAGGAGAAACAGTGGCTGCAAATCTCCCCTTTGGTATTGCAGTTTTCCTCAAAATTCCGTCCCCCGGGTGGGTTTTCACATCTAGCCTTTCCGGAGCGTTCGTAACTTCAAGAACCCCCTTGGTATTATTCACTTTCTGGTAAAGTATTACCGATCCCAGAACCAGCATAATTACCACCACGGTTCCCAGCAGTGGTGCAAGGCTATCTAACGCGAGCAGTTTTCTCCACCAACATTCCCGCTTCTCTAGCTCGTGGATTCTTGCCATTACTCCGGGAGTGATGTCAAAGGGCGGCTCTTCATGGGGCAGACATCGTAACGAATTGACAATATTGATAAACCTATTCCAGGCTCGCTTGCAGCTTTCACACTTTGAAATGTGATCCAACAATGCGGTATTTTTATACCCATTCAAAAGGTCATCGAAGAACTGGGAGAATTTTTTCTGTGTTTCCTTACAGTTCATTTCTTCCCCTGCGCCATCTTTGCTTCAACTACCTTCCTCAAAGCATGCCGCGCCCTGTGAAGCCTCGATTTTACGGTTCCTAAGTTCAATTCCATGATTTGGCTCAGTTCCTCGTAAGAAAAATCCTCAATGTCTCTCAATATTATTATTTGTCTTGCGTCAGGCGGCAATTCCATAAGCCCCTTCATAATAAGCGAACTAAAATCTTTTTTCAGGAACGCTTCTTCCGGGTTATCCTCAGAACCCGATAGCGTTGCGAAGGCATCGGGGACTTCTTTGGCCTCTGATGTGTACTGTTCGTCGTCGAAAAAGTGTCTTCGTCTAAGGTATTTAATCCTGTTCTTCGTCTGGTTGATAGCTATCCTGAATAACCAGGTTGAAAACTTCGACTCTCCCCGAAATCCTCGGAGGCCCTTGTATGCAGCCACAAATATGTCTTGCGCAAGGTCCCTGGCTTCTTCTTCATGCCCAAGCATTCGCAAGGCATAGTTATATATACCCTTCTGGTATTTCTTGACCAGTATGGCAAACTCATTAACTTCACCGCCAAGGATTCTCTCTATGATCTTGCTATCATCGAACTCGTCTTTTTCGCGGTTCTGCTCCCTGCGGTTTATTTCTCTATCATCAACTTTCATCAACTTTAGACAGGGTCCCCCCAAAAAGGTTGCATAAAATTCTATCTTTTATTGTAAGAAAAATCGCGTTACAAGCTGCTCGACCTGCAGCCGGACGTAGGGAACCTCCCAGGCAGTACCTGTGCTATAACCTTTTTAAGCCTATCCATGTCAAACGGTTTCGTAATAACCGCTTGAGCTAAGTGGAGATTATCGGGGCGTCCCCGGAGGTCATTCAAAGAAAAACCGGTCGTCAAAACAACGGGGACTTTTATATTTCTCCTCCGCAGCTCTTCCAGGGTGCTTTGCCCGTCAAGGCCTGGCATTACAAGATCAAGTATTATGAGGTCTATAGAGTTTTTCATCTCATCAACAACATCGAGACATTCCTGACCGTTCGCTGCCACGATGGTCTCAAATCCCAGACAAGAAAGCATTGTTCTGCCTATCTCCCTTAAGGAAGGTTCATCATCCACGAAAAGGATAGTCCCTAGAGCAGGCTTATCCATTTTGAAAACACCTTCTCCTGTCTCCACTTGTTCAACTGGCAGCCATATAGCTTAATACATGTACATTTTTGCCAAACACCTTTCAAGGAAAAAAAATCACAGGTGTCTCTACTTGCCAGATTTCAAATCACACTTTACAAACCAGAGCTACTTTTCGTTCGAAGATTTAAAATATTCTTTAGGTTCAAAGTTCACATGAAAGTAGCAGGAAAATCCTCAGTTTTAGAAACGGATGCGGGAGGTTTTTTCTATCCGTTTGCTAGAAATAGACTGTTTTTCTTGACCAACGAAAGTGGAGCCCATAGCCAATTGCAATTTACGGGGGAAACCAAAAGTAGCCGTGTGAGAATAATAGTTCTGCGAAAACTTGCCACCTTATAACGACCATGCACAAAGCGTCAGTGGGAGTGTACCACGGGAAGGCATTCCCCACTGATATGATCGAGGAGTAACCAGGTTTGACATCTAGGTGGGAAAATGCCTCCCATGTTTCGTAGTCACGCTAACGGGGCGATTTGCTGTGCCAATCAAGGTACCATACAGATCATACAATTTCGGGCTGCGTTCATAATCTTGAAGGCTCTCCCCCCTATGGCATATGGCTTGCCCTTAGCCATGCTTTGTCTTCCCATCACAAGAATACCGTACCCACCTCTCTCCAGGGTTTCTAAAATATCCCGGGCGGGTCCCCGTTTCATCCGTTCAATCCTGAATTCCACCAAATCCGGCGCCAACCCTGCCTTGATCAACCTCTCCTTGCCCTCCTCGAACGCCTTCTGGACCTTGCTTGTAACAGAATCGTACCATTTTTCGATTTCTCTTTCCCTCTTCTTCTGTTCCTCTGGCCCCAGGATATGGCCATCGTCCCAGTAAGTGGCAGGAATCGGCGGAATCACATGATACAACGTTGCTCTGACCCCCGGGATATGGACGAGAACCTCTGCGAAGTGATCTATCAGGTTTAAACACTCAGGCGTTCCGTCAAGGGCTATCAGAGTACGCGTAGACGTTGCGTCTCGGTCAATAATCCATACTGCCTCTTCCGTTGCCTCTTGTGCCACGCGGCTTGAAACACCGCCCATGACAAACCTTTTTACTTCACTCATCCCCCGCCTACCCATGGCCACAGTCTTGATTCCATTAACCCTCGCTTCCTCAAGGATGTCTTTCGCGATATTGTCCGAATCTATCTTGTAGACCTTCTCTATCCTGTATGCCGGAACTCCGATTTCCTGAAGCAAAATTTTGCTGTTTTGCAAAACCGACTCGCACTTGGTAATCTCCATCTTCTGCAGGTGATCAGTGTCTGGAAAAACCCTTGCTATCTCACCTGGTCGAAGCTGCTTCACAAGTGGTGAGATGTGAATTAATCTAAATACAACTTCATCTGAATCCTTAAACCATCTCCCAAGCGTCTTTAATGCTTCCTGCGAATAACTAGAATTGTCCACTGCACATAAAATCGTATACGCCATAACTATCCCCTCCTTTCTTTTATATTATGATAACTTTATATTCTGAACGCGGCCATAGGTTAGTCCTCAAAAATAGATTAATCTAAGACCGCAAACCTGCAACCTACTGGATCTATCCCTAGGGCAGCGAAACCGCAACCAAGTTTGAACCGCTAAGACGCAAAGAGCGCAAAGGGATATTCTTTTTTCCTTGAGCAGTGTGTAACTGCTCAAGGAAAGAAACCTGCCCTTCGGGCATGCTATTCAGTTCAGACACCTTGAGTTGGCACCCGAAACTTTGTGTCTTGTGTACGCCTCCTGCGATATGCTGGTTCTCCATTGCCCTTGTTAACCTGAAAGGGTGCAAGGCATTGTGGGCGGCGTTAACCCGCCGGCCGCAATATTTTCCTTCTTCGCGTTCTTCGCGCCTTAAGCGAAGCGGGCGGTTCATTTATGACGGACACTGGTAGTATAAGAATTATGACACGATAAAACGCTACATGTTTATAGGGAAGTATTCTAAACAACATTTGCAACATTCTTTCACTGCGTGGTGTCTCCCCATTGATTAAGAAAAAAGAAAAGTACTCAGCATTCCTTGAGATTGAAAAAGCAAACCGCTCGCTTCGCTCAATACGGCAAGTACGCTAAGAAAGAAAAGTAATGTGGCCAGCGTGTGATGACATAGTAGGGTTTCTAAAGCCTTTACCGAAGACCCGCTATTTTTTACCAGTGATAAACCAGGGTCGGAAAGTCGGGCGAAAAAAAGCTTCCCCTGTCCCTGGAGACGATTTTCATGAAAAACATCCCATGGCGCTTGCGCGCCACAACGAAAAGATGAAAATCCAGCATGTATTCCTGTCAGGCACATGGGAAACTTTTTGAAGCCATTGTCTGAAGACCCGTTGTTTTTCCTTGCCTCAGCAACGGGGGAGACCGCAGCACCGCGCCCATTTTATACGATTGTGGGTAACCAGATGCCACTGTGAATATTACACCAGGTATAGGATACTTAGAAAGCGATATCTGAAAAATGGGTGCGGGGAATGGGGAGGGGGCAGGCGTCCCCCGTTGCTGAGGCTTAGTCAAAAACCAGGGTCGGAAGGTCGGCTGAAAAAAGCTTCCCATGTGCCTGGAAGGATTGTCATGAAAAAAACACCAATAAAAGCGAAATGAGTGAATCCGAAAAAATGAAAATGGGTTTGGCTAACACGGAAAGTTTATAGTAGAAGGAAAAAATTTGAGTTTCATCCTTAATTGTGGCAGACAGGCGCCTTGAGGTCCTAAATAGAATAAGCGGGAATGAAACCTCGGACCCCCGCCAGGGTTTGCTCATGTCTCATTCCCGCTCCCCCCCTGTTGTGCCCTCACACTTCTACCATTTAATCCTCTTATCCTTTCACCAACTCGTAAGAAGTGCTTAAGCTATAGATAAACGCATCATTTCAGCGCATCGTTTAAAAATTCAGGCTTTAATCCGGATATTTCCTCGCTCGGATGAATCCTCACTCGATTTTGCTTTACACTGTTTTTTTGTCATACAATGGGTTACAAATAGGTTACAGATTGGAATTTTTTTATCATTACCTGAGCATTTCCCTCATTGGAGAAATATTATTTTCATCGCTCTTCTCCGTTGTGGTATAAAAATTTTAAAACAGGATTGTTTATTTTTGAGTCTTTACGTCTGATCAAGCCCACGTTTCCCCATTACCACGGCATGGATCAGATACCAACCACTGTAAGAAAAAGCCGGCATGAAGGCTACTCGTGTAACGATAAATAAAATCAACCCGCCGGAACTTCCTGATGTAGTTCTAAGAGAGGGTGTGTTCCGTTTGCTTGATCAGAAAAAGCACCACAAGGTAACATGGATATCATCCCTGGCAGGTTCGGGAAAAACAACACTGGTTGCAAGCTACTTGAAAAACCGCGAGTTCCCGTGCCTGTGGTATGAAATCGACAAAGGCGACGTAGATATTGCCACTTTTTTTTACTACCTGGGTATTTCGGCAGGAAAGATTGGCCTGGTAGAGCAAGAACTCTTGCCTGTTTTAACCCCCGAGTATCTTCCGGGTGTCATGATATTTGCTCGACGCTTTTTTGAAAATTTTTGCAGTCTACTTGTGGCACCATTTTACTTTGTTTTTGACAATTATCACGAGATTCCTCCCGAATCTCCCTTTCATGAAGTCTTTAAGAGCTGCCTTTCTGGAATCTCCCCTGAAATTCATGTTCTAGTGATGAGCAGGGTAGCACCACCCCAGGTTTTCGCAAGTATGCTTGCAAACGGCGAAATGAGAACAATAGGTTCAAGTGACCTCCTGCTTAGCCTGGAAGAGTCAAGAGAACTCCTCAAACTTCAAACCGGGAAAAAATTACCCGATAAAATTGTCAGCAATTTGCATGAAATAACAAAGGGGTGGGCTGCTGGCCTGGTTCTAATGGCAAAAAGCACTCAAAACCAAAATGCTACCCCAGTAATCTCTGACAATTTTATTCCTGAAACCATATTCCAGTACTTCGCATCTGAGCTTTTCGATAAAACAGAGGAGAAACAAAAAGAGTTTTTACTCAAAACAGCCTTCCTACCCAAAATGACATCTTCCATGGCTAATACCCTAACTGATAGAAACGACGCCGAACGTATACTGTCTCACCTACGACGTAATCACCTTTTTACCGATATGTTTCCCGGCCCCACCCGGGTGTACCAGTACCACCCCCTCTTTCGAGAGTTCTTGAAGAGGAAAGCTACGGAGATACTCGACGATGAACAGATCCACAACCTGAAACGGCACGCAGGTCAGCTCCTCCGAGAATTCGGGGAATTCGAAGAGGCAATCGATATATTTTTTGAATCAAAGGATTTCAGAAGCCTCGTAGAACTCATCCTGGAACATGCCCGAGAACTTATTCAGCATGGCCGTCATAAAACCCTTGCACAATGGATAAGTAAAATCCCGGAAGATATTCTTATTGAAGATCCCTGGCTTCTTTTCTGGCTCGGAGTTAGCTTTCTTCACACCTCTGCCTTAGAAGCAAGAAAGTATCTTAAAGATGCACTCGACCTTTTCAAGAATCAAGGAGACGTCACGGGGCTTTTTCTTTCATGGTCGTCGATTGTCGAAAGTATTATCTTTGAATGGAACGACTTCAAAAAACTCGATCAGTGGCTGGACTGGTTTGAGAAACACGTATCTACAAAAGAAGCACAACTACCTCCTGAAATTGAGGCCAAAGTGGCCATAACCAGGGCAGCAGCGCTCGTGGTACGAAGGCCAAATAAAGGGGAAATTTCTGCGTTGCTGGAGAAAGCAACTGCGCTTTCCAGAGAGATCCCCGACACGAATCTTTACATGGATGCCATTTCATGGGCTATCACACATAGCGCATGGACCGGTGATTTCACGAAAATAGAAGCTATCCAGAAAGAAACACAGAAGCTAACCAGTTCCAAAATGGCAACACCGGCCATGCTTCTACACTGGAAATGGCTTGATATATCAACCCGCACCTGTACTATGGAAGGTATAGATTCTGCACTAGACGAAGTTTCTGATGCTCTAGAAATCGTAAAAGAAACGGGTCTCTACATATGGGAGCATTTGTTTCTGATGCCGGCAATCTTTATTTCTTTTGTTGTGGGTGATCTTACATCCGCAAGCAAGTTTATGGAAAGATTCCAATCGATCCTCGATATATCACACTACCACATTTTTTCCGTTTATCACTATTTCAGGGCACTCTACAACGTGCACACGGGGAATCTGGTCCAGGCGAAAGCAGATGCAGAAATCGCGGTCAAGATAGCGGAAGAGACCGCATACATCTTGCCGACCCTTTTATGCAGGTTCCAGTTGGCATATGTTCTGTCCGAACTAGGAGAAATTACAAGAAGCAGGGAAGAACTTTCGCACGTCTACAAATCAGCCGTTCAGATGAAAAGTCGAATACTGGAGTTCATGAGCCTGGCCCTTAGCGCAAAAATTGCTTTTGACCAGGGACATGAAAAAGAAGGAATCCGGCACCTTAGAAAGGCTTTTACCTTGGGCAAAAACCAGGGCTTCTTCACCATGGCATGGTGGTGGCATGCTCCGACCGTGGGTAGACTCTGTTCAAAAGCCCTTGCCGAAGGCATCGAGGTAGAATACGTCAGAAAAATGATACGCCTAAACAGGCTCACACCTGATCCCGCTTGTCGTTATGATGCTCATAACTGGCCATGGCCTCTACAAATACGAACCCTGGATCGTTTTCAGATCATAAAAAATGATGAACCGATTCGCTTTTCAAGAAAAGCACAAAAAATGCCCGTCAAGCTGTTAAAAGTCTTAATTGCATACGGTGGGATAGAAGTACACGCGGATAAAATCATAGATGCTCTCTGGTATGATTCCGATGGAGATATGGGCCATAATGCCTTTTCCACAACGTTGAACCGCTTGAGAAACCTTCTAGGTATCAAGAACGTCTTACACCTCAAGGACGGAAAATTAACCCTCGACCGGGATTATTGTGCGGTAGACACGTGGGTATTCAACGACGTGCTGGACGAAGCGGATACCTTGTGGAAACAGGGGGCCAAAAAGGGTGCTATCACCTTGTATGAAAAAGCCCTGGAAATTTACCGGTCTCACTTCCTCGCCGATGAACCAGAGGAGCATTGGATGATACCCCTTAGGGAGCATCTGAAAAACAAGTTCATAAGTACCATCACGAGGATCGGGAAGTATTTCGAGAAAGAAGGCGAGTTTGAGGATGCAATTAAGTACTACGAAAGAGGTTTATCCGCAGATAACCTCGAGGAACTCTTTTATCAGCGAATCATGTTGTGCAACAAGGCCCTCGGGCGAAAAGCGGAGGCCTTGAAAGCTTACAAGCGTTGTGAACACGTATTCCGTGCTATATTAAATATTGATCCTTCCCTTGAAACAAAAAGGATTTACAAGGAAATATCAGGTTAATCGATTCGCTTTACAACCCTTGTCTATAAAACGAGGCGCTTTATGACGGTCAATTAAAATCAACTCTTGGTGGGGGACTGCTCGGATCGTCATTCTCCTTCCTGAACGGGGATCCCGAATTTGAGGCAGTAAATCACCTTGTCGACATTGACTGGATTGAAAAATAGATTGCAATCCTTGTTGCTGGCGTTCCGCGGCTATAAGAATACTGTTATTTATTGTTTGCTTAAAGGCACCGGTCGGGGGTACCCCCGCCCGGGATAAACTTACCATAGATGCTGTATCAATAGTCGCTGAAATACTGACCACCCCTCCAGTCACTGTAGCCAGTGGCCTGGCGGCTATTTCCTCCGCTTACCGATGCGTCAGTACCGCTGGCTTCATTCTGCCATCCCCCGCTTACTGATGCGTAAGTACCGCTGGCTGTGTTGATGTATCCTCCGCTTATAGAAGCACCATAACCGCTAGCACTGTTGTATCCTCCACCGCTAACCGCCGCTGCTTCACCGTTGGCTATATTGTTCAATCCCCCGCTCACTGACGCATAATTCTCACTGGCTGTATTGTTCCGCCCCCCGCTTACAGAGGCTCTAGTACCGCTGGCCATGTTCTCGTATCCACCGCTTACTGAGGCCTCACCACCGCTGGCTATGTTGGCAGTACCACCACCTACGCTTGCCTGCTCCCCAATTGTATGGTCGCTGCCTGGAGAAACCACATACCGGTTGGCGTTACTGTTCCAGGAACGCGTCCCTTCCCCTGCCAGGTTGTTAAGCCCTCCTAGTATGGCAGAATAGTTGGCAAATGCGATGTTTCCATCATAGCCGTTCGGTCCTCCACCACCTGCCACAAATGAGTAGGATCCGCTGGCCTGGTTGTGGGAACCGCTGCTGACCACTCCGGAATACCCGCTGGCCGTATTGTAGCTTCCACCGCATACCGATCCAAAAGAACCAGTGGCTTTGTTGCTGTTCCCCCCGATTACAGAAGCGCGATAACCGCCGGCTTCATTGCTGCCTCCCCCAGTAACAGAAGCATAAGAACCACTAGCTATGTTAACAGCACCACCACTAACCGATGCGTAAGAACCACTGGCTATGTTGTGGGCTCCTCCACACACCGATGCGTACAACCCGCTAGCAGTGTTGTCGTAACCTCCACTCACCGAGGCATATGGTGCCGAAATAGTACTATAGGATCCAACAACAATGCCGCCGTAACTGCTGTAGTTGTGATATTTCCCTATAATCAGGTTGTGGGAGCCAGTTTGATCAGGAGAAGTGCTGCGCGGCTCGTTGTAACCGATGATCAAGTTGCCAAGCCCATTTACCGTGCCATTTGTGGAACCGCTTCCGCTCCTGATATAGAGATTGGCCCCTGTGATATACATATCGGTCCCGTTTACGGTCACATATTGGAGCTTGTCCTTGAGTTCCGCGTTTTCGGTCTCCAGAGTATCTACCCGGGCCTGTAGGTCTGACACTGCATCCTGCAGGCTGTTGACCGTAGTCTGCAGAGAGGCAAGTGCGCTCTGGAGCGCAGAGATGTTGCTCTGGTTTGTTGCCACCTGGCTTGCGCTTCCAAACTCTGTGGAATCCTTCCCGTCGAGCAGGTCTGCATCCAGGCCGGAACCCGAGCCATCGCTTCCGGTAACGATCCCAAAGACCTCACTGTCCCTGGTGATACTTGCCGGGATCCGATCATCGTCAAGCACTCCGGAGGTGATATCGGAAGCAGAGTGCTGGTGAGTTGTTAAGGCAAAATCAGTGCTCGCATGCCCTTCAAGGGTCTCAGCATCCGCCGCCTTGAAGGAAAAGGCAGTTGAGGTGAGCCTTTGTCTCGGAGAGAGGGTCTCCCAGGTAGAGGTGTCGTCGTTGTAGATCACCACCTCCAGATAGACCTGGTCCGATGAAAAAAGGTTAGTAGTAAGGGGATTTACTGAACCGAGCTGCACATTATAGACCCCGTCTGCGACAGTAACGCTCTGGGCTTCGCCCCAGAGCTGGTTGCCTCCTGTTAGGGCATCATAGAGGTAGAAGCGCACCTGATAGGTGCCATCGAGCGGATTGCCGTCACTGTCTGTTAACGTTCCCTGGTAGTTGATCATCCAGGGAACCGCAAAAACAATACCGGGAAGAAGTAAAAAAAGAATAATACATAAGCCTACTAATGAATATTTGCGACTTTCCATTTTCTGCCTCCTTTTCTTCATCGTGAATCCTGCTTCACCATTTATAGATTCGTGGATCGCGGAACTTTCAGAAAGTATCCGCATACTCCGCAAGATCCACTCCATCTACGTCACCATCGCGTTCCGAATCACACCCGGGATTGTATCCCTCCTCAGAAGCCGTCAGGCCAAATGTGGCGGCAAAAGATGCAAGATCACCGCATTCGACTACAGCACCGAACGTGTACCAGAACCCGGGATAAAGATCGTAGCTATCAGAGTACGGAGGGTCAGCAGGATCCATCAATGGTGATGGCTGACCAATTGTTCCAATGGTTCCAAAATTCGAGGAATGCATGGGAGCACCTCCCCCGGAGAAAACAGACGTCGGAAGAGTATAATTTGCACTAGAACTCCCACCTCCCCAGGAAAAACAGCTCAAAAAGAAAACCTGTAGGATCACAAGTACAAAAATACCTATGACCCTGCCTTGCTTTTCCATAATTCACCTCCTCCTATTGGAGTCAAAGCGTGAGCCCGAAAAAAGGTGAGAATACTAAAATGATCAAGGAAGCCAGGAAGGGTAACTTGAACTTGACTAGAGCTTCAATGTATCTCCCCTTTTTTCGCGATGAAAATTATCCTTTTGTCACCAACGATCAGCGGAGACCATCCAATAGCCTACCTTGGAGATCAGGCAACTCAAGACCACAGAAAATAGCAAATTCCCTGCGCCTCTACCAACTACAACACACTTGGACTTCAGGTGGGCTGAGAAAAAACATGCGTATTTCTTTAGGCTAAATTCGTATCCCTCCTCCCATCTAAGTTTTATGGCGGGTTATTAAAACTCCCCCCTATTAAATTAATATTTATCGAATACTTTTCATTATGTCAATAGCTTTTGCTCTCGTCTTGATTTCACTATACCTTCAGATTTCTAAAACTAGTAGGGCTCTTCGCAAGTATTTTCTCACACAAAAAGCTAAGGCAGCGAAGTCGCAACCAAGTTTGAACCGCTAAGACGCCCCAGTTAAATGTTACAAGATTTAACGGGGCAAGCTAAGAGCGCAAAAGGATATTCTTTTTTCCTTGAGCAGTGTCTAACTGCTCAAGGAAAGAATTCTGCCCTTCAGGCATGCTGTTGGTACAGACAATCTGAGTTGGCGCCTGAAGCTTTGTGTTTTGTGTGCGCTTCCTATGATATGCGTGTTGTCCATTGCCCTTGTTACCCTGAAAGGGTGCAAG
>JALSTM010000117.1 GCA_026983715.1 Desulfobacterales bacterium | reverse complement strand
ATCAACGATTATTACCTGACCACCCTTAACGATGTAATCCACGTCCTTCTTGAAAAGAGTATGCGCTTTCAGGGCCTGGTTTACATGGTGTAGTATTTCCATGTGGCGCGGGTCGTAGAGGTTTTCCACACCGAGCAGTTCCTCGGCCTTGGCCACGCCTTCGTCGGTGAGGGCAACGGTGCGAGTTTTTTCGTCAATCGTGTAGTGAAGGTCTCTTTTTAGGCGCGGAATTATCCTGTTTATCTGGTAGTATAGGTTCGTTGATTTCTCAGCGGGACCGGATATGATAAGCGGCGTTCTTGCTTCGTCGATCAAGATACTATCTACCTCGTCCACTATTGCATAGTAAAGCTCTCGCTGGACGAAGTCTTCCTTATTGAATTTCATATTATCGCGCAAATAATCAAAACCGAACTCGTTGTTTGTCCCGTAGGTAATGTCTGCGTTGTATGCTTTCTGCCTTTCACGGTCGTCCAGGTGATGAAGGATACAGCCTACGTCCAGCCCAAGAAACTTGTATATGGCACCCATCCATTCGCTGTCACGCTTGGCCAAGTAATCATTTACCGTAACAACGTGGACGCCTCTACCCAGGAGCGCATTAAGATAAACGGGCATGGTGGCGGCAAGAGTTTTACCTTCACCGGTTTTCATTTCGGCAATTTTGCCCTGGTGAAGCACTATTCCACCTATGAGCTGAACGTCAAAGGGTCTCATGCCAAGCGTCCTAACCGACGCTTCCCTAACAACAGCAAAGGCTTCCACCAGCAAATCATCGAGTTCAGCCCCGTTTTCAAGTTTTTGCTTGAATTCCGCTGTCTTGGCCTTTAAATCGTCGTCTCTAAGTTTCCTTATTCGAGGTTCAACAAGATTTATTTCATTTACAAGAGGCGCAATTCTCTTAAGATCGCGCTCGTTTTTACTTCCGAAAACTTTCTTTAGCACGTAACCTATCATTTTATCGTCTCCACGGATATCATCCTTCGTAGGTATCCGTTTTTTTATTATGTTCCGCTAACCTGGATATCCCCTATAAGGGCACAGGGAGCACCGGTGCTCCCGAAGAATTTAATTTCTTCGCCGATCCCTTCGATCTTGTTTAACATTTGCACGAGATTGCCGGATATGGTAATGCCCTTAACTGGATATTTTATATCACCATTTTCAACCCAGAGTCCAGTGGCGCCGAGGGAGAATTCGCCGGAAATAGGATTTGCAGTGTGGACTCCTATCAGTTCGTGAACCAAAAGTCCCTTCGAAAGCGATCCAAGTAAATCTTTCTTTGGGGTGGTGTCCCTGCCAACCATGTAGTAATTGTTATTACCAATACCCGGTGGAGTCTTGTACGATCCCCTGGCAGCGTTTCCCGTGGATACTTTGCCAGACCTTTTTGCCCAGTATAGGTCATATAGGTAATTCTTTAATATTCCTTCATGTAAAAGACATGTCTTCTGGGATGGGGTTCCCTCGGCATCAAAGGGGGCAGTTCCAAGCCCTTGGGGATAAAGCCCGTCATCGTAAATATTGATTTTATCGGAGAAGACCTTTTCACCCAGTTTGCCAGCAAGCAACGATTTCCCCTTAACCGCATTGTCTCCATGGAAGGATGGAGCAAGTACTTCCAGCAACTCAGCCATGGTTTCTTCGTTTAAAATAACTGGAACTCTTTGTGTTTCAATCGGTTTTCCTCCAAGTTTCTGTAATGCTTTTCTCGCTGCTCGTTTTCCTACTTCTTCCACATTTAACTTGTTGTAAAATCGATAATATTCAAAATCCCATCCCATTTCTGCCATGTCATCTTTCACTGCCATGGCCATGATAACAGCGCTTGCCGCCGTGGAACGATAATTCCCGTAAAGCCCTTCCGAATTCACGATTGTTACTTCGCTTTCACTCTCGGAGTAAATGGCTCTTCTAACCTGTTTTATCGCTGGATCCGCATCAAGGGCTCCCTTTTCCAGCAAAAGGGCTCGTTCAATCTTTTCTTCCTGTGACCGCATGGCAAATTCAGGATCGAAAATATCACACTCCGGATAATCATTGTCAGGTTTGGCAGCAAAACAGTATGCTGGGTCGGGGTCGCTTATTTTAGCGCTACTTACGGCACTTTCAACAAGAGCTTCCACGGACGAAATGTTAAAATCCGTGGTATAAGAAAAACCCATGTGACCGTCGATTAGAACTCTCAACGAGACACCCGTGTCAGAGGAGGCTTTAAATCCATCAATTTCCTGGTTTTTTGCCTCGATGGAAAGGCTTTTACTTTTTACCAGGAACAACTCGAAATGTTTTATTTTTCTCTGTTCCAGCTCTTTTTCAATGGATTCAAGTATTACTTCGGTTATATCACTCATACTAATCATCCTGTTCCATGTTGAATATCATAGCAATTTCATCGCAATTGGGAAACTTAGGGCATTTAAGGCAGTCACCCCAGATCTTGTGGGGTAAAAGAGACTTATCGACTTTTTCAAACCCGATGTCCGAAAAAAACTTTTCCTGATAAGTTAGCACGAAAACTTTTGATACTCCCAGTTCGCGTGCTTCTTCCAGGCATGCTTGAACAAGTTTCTTCCCGATACCCTTCTGATGATGTTGGGGGTAAACCGCAAGCGATCGGATCTCGGCCAGATCTTCCCAGCAAATGTGCAATGCTGAACAGCCTATGATATGGTTATCTTCGTCGCAGTATACAAAGAAATCCCTCAAGTTATCGTACAGTTCGCTCAAAGATCTGGGTAAAAGTAGTTCTTCCCTAGCAAACATATTTAGCAACGACTGGATTTCACTGATATCGGTAATTTTGGCTTTTCTTATCATTTAATATTGTCTGGCCCTCTATCCTGGAGTTAACGAGGTATAATTTCATCCAGGGTAATGTTTGAGTCTGCTTGAGTTCTATCACAAAACGTGGGATCTATCAAATCATTGATTATCGTACATTTCTCCATGAGCTTAAATTTTATCATCAGCTTGGCTATTTCTAAAAACTCATTTTTCTTGGGCCGATAGCTTTTGAAATCGATCCTGTGCGAAGGGGTGTCAAGGGCATACTTAACCAGTTTTTCATCCTGGTTCCAGTAAGAAGAAGCTATTTCTGCAGCTTTATCAGTGTG
>JALSTM010000116.1 GCA_026983715.1 Desulfobacterales bacterium | reverse complement strand
ATGATTTAAAACAGATGTTGAAATACCACCGGGAAAGAAGATGTGCGAAAAAAGGGATACCTAAGGAGTATGAATTTCGGTTTGTAAGAAAGGACGGGGAGATACGGGATGTGTTCATAAGGGTAGATCTTTTCCCCGATAGTAACCAGAGTATTGCGTCCTTACTGGACATTACTTCAAGGAAAAAAGCCGAACTGGCGCTTGAGAGAGAAAAAGAAAAGTTCAGAATCCTCGTGGAGGAATTCCCATACGGAGTGGCGGTAATCGGAAGAGATGGCACATATAAGTACATTAACTCAAAGTTCACGCAAATATTTGGATATACCCTGGAGGATGTTCCCACGGGTAAACAGTGGTGGGAGAAGGCATATCCTGACAAGGAAAAAAGAAAACTTGCCAAGTCCATGTGGGTTGAAGATCTGAAGCATTTTGAACCGGGAAAGGTTCGGTCTCGATGCTTCTCCGTCAGATGCAAGGACGGTACCGAGAAAATTATTGATTTCAGGGGAGCAAGCCTACACACCGGTGACCACCTGATGATTTATGAAGACGTAACAAAAGAAAAAGAAATTGAGAAACGGCTAATGCAGGCTCAAAAGATGGAAGCAATTGGCACACTGGCTGCAGGAATAGCCCACGATTTCAACAACCTACTCATGGGAATCCAGGGCAGAGTATCCCTCATGCTAATGGATACTCCTTCCAATCACCCTCATTTTGAAGAGCTTGGCAAGATTGAAGAAATTGTGAAAAGTGCTACTGAGCTTACGTCCCAGTTACTCGGGTTTGCAAGGGGAGGAAAGTATGAAGTAAAGGTTGCCGACCCTAACAGTATTGTGGAAAAGAGCTTCAAGATGTTTGGGAGAACAAGAAAGGAGATCAGGATTCACGAAAAGTACTGTGGAGACATATGGGCAGTTGAAGTGGACGCAGGCCAGATAGAGCAGGTACTTTTGAATATCTACATAAATGCCTGGCAGGCTATGCCTTCCGGAGGAGATCTCTACGTTGAAACATCCAACGTGTACGTTGGTACGGATGACAGCTTGAGCTACCAGGTTGAACCGGGAAGATACGTAAAGATCTCAGTTACAGATACCGGCATCGGTATGGATGATGATACACTTCAGAGGATTTTTGAGCCTTTCTTTACAACTAAAAAGAAACAACGAGGGGTAGGGCTAGGCCTGGCATCTGCCTACGGGATAATAAGGAACCACGGGGGTGTAATAGAAGTTTTCAGCGAAAAGGGGAAAGGTTCAACGTTTAATATCTATCTCCCGGCTTCAAGCAAAGAAAGGGTGGAAGAAGAAAACTATTGCGAGGAGGTAACTAGCGGTAGTGAGAGGATCCTTTTAATTGACGATGAAGAAGAGGTTCTAGATATCGGGAAGAAAATGCTTGAAAGGATAGGCTACAAGGTGGTCGTAGCTAGTAGTGGAGAGGAAGGAGTTCGGCTCTACAAAGAAATGAAAGATGCCATTGACCTGGTGATTCTGGATATGGTTATGCCAAAAATGGGGGGTGTTGATACCTTTAATGCTTTGCGATCAGTAAATCCGAATGCCAGGGTACTTCTTTCCAGTGGATATAGCCTGGAAAAGGAGGCGCAGGAAATGTTGGAAAAAGGAGGCGCTGGATTTATTCAAAAACCGTTCAGCATAGAAGCTATTTCGAAGATTATTAGAAAAATTCTCAATTGCGCGTAACGAACCTCAAGTTTTTAGTGAAAACGTCTGTAACCTATTGAACTTATTATATGCTAGAATATTATGTAAAGCTTTTATGTTTCTGTTTCTTCCATTTTTCTTTCTACCCCAATAACCGTTTTCATGCGTTTGTTGTGGCCAGCACAAGGTGGCCCAGAAATGCTCTGGTTAGACTGCAAGTTTTTCATGTTTTAACAAGTAAGCGACCAGTATTCCGACCACAAATCCTGCAGCTAGGTTCGAGGCAAGAGTTATTCCAAGCATCATTAGTACCACAAAAAGATCCTTTTTCTCCCGTATGTCAAGGATAGTTAACCCTAGTTGACTTCCGGCGAACAGCAATAGAATGCCAAGGACGGACATCGGTATGAGGTACGTTACCGCCAGAGCGTTTTTACCAAAAAGTATGGATAAGAGAATGAACACGGAACCGATTATTATGTTTGATCCCGGGGTACGAGCCCCGAACCGGTAGTGAGCGGCTAACCCTCCGGCGCCATGGCAAAGCGGCATACCTCCCAGGAAAAAGCTGAGAAGGTTTGCCAGAGCCATACTTATACAGCTTGCCCTGTACGTCACTTTTTTTGACTTGTCACCAAAGTATTCTCTGGAAAGGTCTACGTTTGCCACCACCGCATTCCCGATTGTCATGGGGATCTGCGGTAACACCAAAACCAACAGGGCAAAAGTGAGGTCTGCTTTAGAAGGGTATCCGTAAGGTAAAAGTTTAGGTAGTCCAATGGCAAACGAAAGCCGTTTCAAGTTTTCTGGAACACCTAGGAAAAGACCTATCAGAGTTCCTCCAGCTATAAGGAGCAAACCAGCCGGGAACCTTTTGTTGTTAATGAAAAGAAAGGTCAGTATCCCTCCCACCGATCCGATGATTATTCCGATTGGTAACGAGCCTACGGATTGGACAGATAAAAAGGGTTCTGCTGCATCTTGAAGCACTTGGAACGTGCTTTTGCCGAGGATAAACTTTACTCCCTGAGCCATCAAGAGCGTTCCCGTTGAGAGTTGTACTCCGCGGACAACCGGTTTCGGAATGTATCTGCCGATCAGGGTAATTGCGCCGGTTATCCCTATTATAAACAGGAATAGTGCCATGAGTAACCCGGACGCCTGGACTTGCTTGGATGAAAGACCAGTGGCAATCGCATAAGCAGCTATTACCTTCATTGGTTGTACCGGAACGGTTACCCCGAAATATGCACCTGAAATTACATAGAAAATTCCGACAGCCAAAAACAAACCCTGAGGGTTTAACCCGTTTACGAGAATCATCCCGAGGGCAAGAGGAAGCAAGGTTCCAAGGTCTCCCAGGGAACCGGCTAGTTCCAAGCGGTTGAATTTATACTTTCTCATTAACCCATAAATGCTCTTTGCAACAACTTCGCACAGAATAAAAGAAGAACTATCCCAAACATTCTCCTGATGGTTTTTCCCTTTAACTTTTCTGCCATTATCCTTGAACCTATCTGCCCTGCGGAAAAGGAAAAAAGAGCAGCCAGAAGGATAAATTTCCAGTCCAGATGGGTTATGGATGCATGGGTAATAAATCCGCTCGTTGACGAAAAACATACGATAAACATAGAAGAAGCCGCCGCAGTCTTGGTTGGAACCTTCAGTATATAGATTAGAAGCGGGACAACAAAAACTCCTCCTCCGATTCCCAGCATCCCAGATATGAAACCTATCACAAGACCAATGAGACAGCCACCAAAAATTTTTCTCCACTTTCCAACTTCTTCTACTTCCTCTTTAAGTTGTCCAGAAAAAAGCATTCTCATGGCAGCAATAAATATTACAGCGGCCAGTATTGCGAGAAACACGCGTATATTTACTCTGTGAGTAGTTAACGCTCCGAGAGGTGCACCCATGGATGCCGTGATAATCAGGGGAAGGGCTACCGAGAAATCGACCATCTTTTTTCTAACATAGACTATGGCTGCAGAAATTGCCGCGGTTCCGTTGAGAAAAAGGGATGCCGAAACCGCCATGCTTTTCGGGAAGTTTAGAAGAACGAAGAGCGGGGAAAAAATTAATCCCCCGCCCAGTCCGATCATCGTAAGAACTAGAGACGAGCAAAAAACGATGAGGAGTATAAGAGCCAGACTCATAACTACCCTCTACTTATCAAAAAACTGAGCTGCGATTCATTCTGGAACTTCAACGGGCTTTTTATCTGGCCACTACTCTTCTTTTTTGCTCACACATGGATGATCCTTGGTTTCCCCGTGGCATTCCTTGATTTGCTCGGTTGAGCACTCTTCAGGTTTCCCTTTTAATTTGTCCGGGTGTTCGCAACAGCATTTACACATCTCTTCTAACCTCCTTTCCTGGATTTTTAACTCGTTAAAAGTTTTGGTAGTAGTAACCGTGCGGAAACACGGGTGTTTTGGCCTGTTTTCCTCGCTTGCAAGCCTGGAAATCCTATTTGCAAACCTTTTCAGTTGCCCGCAGTTTACCTCGTAATGAGTCCAGTAACCTCTTTTCGTTCCTTTTACCAAGTTGGCTTCACGGAGTACTTTCATATGCTGAGAAACTGCTGCTTTCGAAATACCAAGCTTCCTTGCAATGGCTCCAACACATAGGTCGTGCGTAAGTAATAACTTGACAATTTTCAAGCGTGTTTCGTCAGCTAATGCTTTCAACTGAATGATTAGTTCAGGCATTTTAATTGTTTGATTAAGTGAAAACTTAATTGGATACTAGTGTAGAAGCTCGTGTTTGTCAATAGGAATATTTTCAGCATGATAAACTATCATGGTGAATTAGGTTTTGTTATTTTGTAAAGTACGCATCATGCGTTTCAATACTAACCAGCATGGCTGGACGCTTTTGGGCCGGTCAAAACAGACGAATGAAGGTCTCTATAAATGACCTTACTTTTATACAAAATAGCGATCGGGAGATTTGGGAAACCGATGAATCGGTTCGATGGTAATTTTCGGGGCCATGCCCACGGTTGAAACCGTGGGTTACTAAGGATGGTAACATCGGGTGATAGGGAAGCTAGTGGATTGCTTCGTAAATGTTGTGTCAAACGTAGAGCTAAAGCGCAGTCATTGCGATCCCGCACCCACTTCCTGCGAATTGTAGGAGCAATGGCAAATAGTCGTATTTGAAGTAGGTGCGGGAGAAGCAATCTCCAAGGCTTTGCTATTCCAAGGAGATTGCTACGTCGTCTGCCTTCGGCAAAGTCTTCTGTTAGAGGATGGTGCAAATGTTTTTTAGTAATAGGTCCACTGAGTTTAGATACGATTTTACAGCAAGCAGCAAGAAACTTTCCGAGCTATCTCTCAAAATAGAATCAGCCTTAAAATCATTTTATTTCTTTCAGGTAGTTTGTGTATCTGTTAAGAGAACTCTTATAAATTCGAATTTTCGGAACTCCTGTAGAATAAAATCCCTATGGCACTTCGGCGGCACAATGAAGCGTGAAGATCTAGCATGTATTCCTGTAAAGTACATAGGAAGCTTATTGAAGCTATTGTCTGAAGAGCCGCTGTTTTTCCTTAGTTAAATGTCACAGTTATCTTAATCAATCGGTTATCCACTTTACCACTCCCGGTTTTCGTGGTGGAGCTGGAGGTGATTGGTCGGGATAGCCTATGGGGATGAGTGCCACGAGTTCCCTATCCTCCATCCCAACGAGCTTGTTTATTTCTTCCTCCATGTACTTGGGACCGGTCATCCAGCAGGTACCGAGCCCTTTTGCATACGCTGCAAGGAGCAAGTTTTGAACCAGGGCAGATGCACTAAGCAACCTGTTAAATCTTTTAAACTCGGTGTGGTAACGTTCAACGTCGTTCATCTCAGGGCTTATATTGGGAATGTCTCGAGGCACATACACCAGCAGAACAACAGGTGCACCGCCGAAATTTTCAAAAACCTGTAAGGAAATCTTGATTATCTTTTCCGGGAAGAGTTTTTCAAGGTGGGGCAAGATATGTTTCTTGCTTCTAGAGACGATTTTTGCCAGGTTTTCCCTCGTCTTTCCGGAGACTATAACGATTTCCCAATCTTGCCTGTTCATTCCCGATGGGGCCCAAAGGGCTGTGTTTATGACCCCTTCGAGGACTTCTCGAGGTATTTCTTTTTCCAGGTATTTCCTGATGCTTCTCCTTCCGGTCATTACCTTGACAAGTGCGTCAAACACCTTTGCCTCCTCACTCTTTAAATGGATCACTACACCGTTTAGGTTCGTATTTTGTGCGATTCCGCCAAAGCGGGGCCGTAAAATTTGCTTGTATACTCTTTTACCATTCGTCTTGCGGAAAACCTAGGTCCGTTACTTTTTATGGCCGCTTTCATTATTTTGACCCAGCCCTCAGGCACGCCTTCGCTAGATACATCATAATACAAAGGTACAATCTTATTTTCCAGAATATCGTATATCGCCCTGGCATCAACCTCGTTTCTATCGTCGTCAACGATTTCTTCTCCAAATGCCCAGCCATTTTCGCCATTGTAACCTTCTATCCACCAACCATCTAGGATGCTGAAATGGGGAACTCCATTAAGTGAAGCTTTCATTCCGCTCGTTCCACTGGCTTCCAGTGGGGGAATAGGGTTGTTTAGCCACACGTCTACGCCGTGTACCATGTACTGTGCGAGCTGTTCCCCGTAGTCTTCCACGAAGGCAATTCTCCCTGCAAACTCAGGATCTCGAGCCGCAAGAAATACTTCCTGCAGTACCTGTTTCCCGGGGCTATCAGCGGGATGCGCCTTTCCTGCAAAAATAATCTGCACAGGGCGCCACCTATTGTTTACGATTCTTTTGAGACGTTCCCTGTCGTAGAGAATAAGGTTGGCTCTCTTGTAAGTAGCAAAGCGACGCGCGAATCCTAGGGTGAGGACCGTTGGATCGAGCATTACGCCTTCGGCCATGGCTATCGAAGGATTAATCCTGTCTTCAATCCAGCGCTTTCGAACCCGTTCTCTTATAAAGTTTATCAACTTGTTTTTCAGCCCAAAATGAACATCCCAGAGTTCCTTGTCCGGGATTTCATCCACCAGTTCCCAGATAGATGGGTCATCGTGATGGTCAATCCAGTCCGGGCCAAGGTACTTATTGAAAAGGAGCATTATTTTTGGTTCAATCCACGTGGGAACGTGTATCCCGTTTGTAACGTAGTCTATTTCTCCGCTATAAGAAGCTCCACTCTTAAGCAGCCCCTGCCACATCTTTTGGGTTACTTCCCTGTGTTTTTTGCTTACAGCGTTTCTAAAACGGCACGTCTTTAACGCCAAGGCTGTCATGTTGAACCCAGCACCCGGGGTTTCCGGGTTAACTCCCAGTTCGAAAAAGGCTTCTTTTGATAAGTTAAGTTCGGGCCAGTATAAGCTGAAATACTTTTCGATAAGGGGAAACGGAAACACATCGTGGCCTGCCGGAACGGGGGTATGAGTCGTAAATACTGATCTGTTCCTTGTTTCCGAGAGCGCATCGTCGAAATTTTTCCCCTCCTTTATCTGGTCTCTCATTAACTCCAGGACGGCAAAAGCAGGATGACCCTCGTTTAGATGTATAATTGAATGCTCAATCCCCAAGGTTTTCAAAACTTGGTAGCCGCCAATTCCAAGGACTATTTCCTGCTTGAGTCGCTTTTCAATATCCCCAATATAAAGCCTGGCAGAGATTTTCCTTACTTCGGGGATGTTATGGTCTATGTCCGTATCCATCAGGTAGAGTTTCACCCTGCCTATGGCAATTTCCCATAATGCAACGTAAATGGCTGGTTCGGTGAAAGGGACCTGGACGATCAAATGCTTGCCGTTTTCGTCCTGGACTTTCCTTATTGCAGCGAATTCCCTGTCAATTTTTTCATCCGTACCCTCTTGCCATCCGTCTTCGCGTATCTTCTGGCGTACGTAACCTTCCGGATACATGAACCCGATAGCTACAACGGGAACGCCCAGGTCACTACATTCTTTTACGTGGTCGCCTGCAAGAAAGCCCAGTCCCCCTGCGTAGAAAGGAAGAGAATGGTGAAGTCCGTATTCAGCGGAAAAGTAAGCTATTGTGGAAGAATTTGGGCTTTCAACATGTTGCCAGAACCATTCTCCCTTGCTATTTACGTAGTGCTTGTAACGGGCATAAATGGCGTCATAGTACTTAATATAATCGGGATCGGAGGCTACTTTTTCAAGGATCTCTCCGGGGAGCTCTCTCAGCATTTTTACAGGGTTATGGACACTTTCCTTCCATGCCTGCCTGTCTATCATCTTAAAGAGCATTCTGGCCTCCGGATGCCAGCTCCACCATAAATTGTATGCAACGTACCCCAACCCCCTGATTCTTTCCGGAAGATTGGGAAATACCCTGTCTATTAATTGTTCCATAGCCTAGCTCCTGTAAAAAAAGAAGTACGCGGATTATTTTGTGGAAGCTCTGATTAATTCCGATTTCTAGGAGTACCAATCAATTAAACAACTAGGACGATCACAACTCAGAAACCGTTATCCCAGCCGGAGCGAAGCGTAGAGCCGGGATCTAGGATTCTTTAACTGGATGCCGGACCGAGTCCGGCATGACGCGCAAGAGGTCATTGGTAAACTAAGTAATTAATCAGAGTTTCCTTATGCCCAAGCAAGTCTAAAATACTTCCCTATGAACATGTAACACTTTAGCTTGTCTTAACCCCAGCAGTCTCACAATAACCGGTTTTAGGATCTTTTTCTGAATCCGTGACGGGGTTTTATAGCTGATTTGTTTAACATGTCTAAATTGCTGATTGTTGGCCATATATCCAGAGTGGATTATTCTTCATCTTGTCAAGCAATCTTTTTCCGCCCTGCGAGTCGTTCACCTGAACCGCATCTTTGGCATCACAGCCCGCCGGACATAGCGTACTATAGTCTGCAGAGCTCTTCCTTTCATCTTCGGCCCAGGTGAACGATCACGGATCCAGGCTTTTCACTAAACCAGCAATCTTTATCCTGAGTTTGGTTGAGGCTTCTCTACCTTAAAAAATCACTTACCACAAAACTTCAGGTGTTGCCAATAGATAAGTCAGTTGTAGATTGACAAAGACAGATTTGAAGTATAGTTATAATCAGAGTGACTTCAGGTTCCCGGTTTAGGGATTAAAGGGGAAGATGGTGAGAAACCATCGCGGTCCCGCCACTGTAAGTGGGAACGAAATCCAATAAATACCACTGCCGAGCTTTCAATCTTGTTGGTTTATGTGTCGAGATTGGAAGCTCAGTGGGAAGGTGAGAGAGTAGGTAGCCCACGAGCCAGGAAACCCGCCTGAAGGAAACCAGATTAGACCTCCGTGGGAAGGGGTTAGCTGTGTTTGCGTATACCCAACTTCCTTCTTAGGAGATTGGGTTTTTTTGTGAAAGGATCTGGCCATGAAGAAAGAAAAAAGGGATGTGATTAAGAAGTTTTACGTGATTAAAGGGCCTGAGCTTGATTTTTTGGCAGCACTCTTTCTGGAAAAGGGGGAAACTCCCAGAGTTGTATGCAGGGCGCGATTGAAGGATGGTCGTGTTGTCTATGCTCACAAAACCGCCAATAGTCTGAGTCATCTAGAAAGGCTCACCGCCAGGAGTTCTCAGGTTATCGCGGATCAGTACGGCTATGACCTGATCTCGATACCACTACCGGAAGGCTTTACAGACATAAAGCTATTGAGGGCTCTAAGAGAAGCCAAAGAAGAGATCCGGCAATGGGCAGTCTGGGGTGGATTAAATTAAGGAAACAAACTTGTGGAGGTGAGTTACCAGCTCATCGTTTTCATCGGGTTTCCTTACGGCAATCCTGAAGAAGTGACTCCCCAGCCCGGGAAATGTGGAACAATCTCTGATGAGGATACCTCTGTTTAAAAGGAATTCGTGGAGCGTGGAAGCCGGTGGCAGGTGATCGGAGATTTTTACAAGCAAGAAGTTGGCATTGCCGGGGTAAACATTGAATCCGTCTGTTTTTTCAATTTTCTCGGCAAATCTGCGACGTTCTCGTTCGACGAATTTGATGGTCTTTTCCCGAAAGCCATCCTGCTTCAAGCAATAAATACCTGCGTACTGTGCCAGGGTGTTTATGGACCACGGCGGCTGGTGTTTTTTGAGTTTAGATATAAGCATGGGGGAGCCCAGTGCGTAGCCGAGCCTCAATCCGGCAAGGCCGTAGAATTTTGTCATTGACCTTATGATTAGTAAATTGCGGTGGCTGTTTATTAAAGTTTTAAATGACCTGGATTCGCAAAAGTCCACGAATACTTCGTCTAGCACCACCAGAGAACCTGTAGACTTACACAGAAATAGAATCCAGTTTAACGTTTCTTCGTCAAGAAGAGCACCGGCAGGACTGTTCGGGTTGGCCAACAAAACGGCATCAACTCTCATCTGTTCCAGGTAATAAGAAATGAAATCCTTCGTGGGTTGAAATTCGTTTGATTCCGATGCTTGCGCCAGCACCACGCTGCATCTGGCTAGCATAAGCGCATTTTCGTACTCGCTAAAAGATGGCGAAACTATTAGCGCTGACCGGATGCCTAGGGCATGGGGCAGAAGATAAATTATTTCGGTTGATCCATTTGCCACCATGACCTGGTGGGTGGAACAATTGTGAGTTTCAGCAAGCAGAGATATTAACTCGGTGTTATTGATATCGGGGTAATTGCGAGCAAGAGGAAATTTTTGGAAGAGGTTTTGCTCTAACCCTGGCGGAGGAGCCATGGGGTTTATGCTGGCACTGAAATCTAGGATCTCTGACGGATCTTTCCTCAACTTTTTCGCTACCTCGTAAATATTACCGCCATGGGTACGTTTCATTTTCGTTTCTTCTCCCCGATTTCATTTTTTGATGCGAAATGTTCACTTGAATACCGGTCTAGGAAGCATGAAATTTTTCCATTTTCCCTAGCTCAATGGGATAAAGTCACGTCCGGTTAATCTGGTCCATTATTATTCTATGAACTCTTCTTTCATACCACAATGAAAAGAAACCCTGCAAAAAATAGCGTAAAGGAACTCAAGTAAAGCAGTTTGATTGCTTTTTTGTAATGTTTTGACTCTACCCTGTTTAGCGGTTCACCAAGGGTTGCCTTATCCATGGTTTTACCAAAGTATGATCCTCTTCCACCAAGCTGAATTTGTAATACGCCAGCTAGCACGGCCTCGGGAATCCCGGCGTTCGGGCTCGCATGGTTACTTGCATCTCTCAGCCATGTCGACAGCCCTCTTTTCCAATCGAGTTTCAGCCAGTAGGATGAAAGTACCATGGCGCATCCTGTAATTCTAGCGGGAACGAAATTAAGAACATCGTCTGCCTTGGCAGAAAACTTGCCTAAATGGAGGAATTCCTCGGTCTTGTATCCGATCATGGAATCAAGGGTATTTGCTGCCTTGTACATCCAGGCAATAATTGGACCCCCCAAAACGAGGTAAAACAGGGGCGAAGCGATTCCGTCCACGATGTTTTCAGACACGGTTTCAAGAAGGGCTTTGAGTATCTCTTCTTCGGAAAGGTTTTCGGTATCTCTGCTCACTACGTTCTTAAGAGCCACCCGCGCCCTTCTTATGTTTCCCTTTTCCAGGTAGTCGAATACCTTTAGAGTCTCCACGTGAAGACACCTGGTTGCCAGTACCGCGTAAACTAGGTAGATCGTGATAAGATGCTTGACTGCTTCTCCTACTGCGCCGGAAAGGCTCAAGAGAAAGGCCACTGAGAAACCGGTCGCTGCAACGGTGGTGAACCATATAATGATACCACCTACAAAAGAGGCGAATGTATCCTGGGAATCCTTTTGGAATCTTGAAATAAGCCAGTCTATTAGCTTCCCGATGCTTCTTACTGGGTGGGGTAAGGATTGAGGATCGCCAAGGATCACGTCCAGAAAATAGCCGGTGATGTAATCTAGGGGAGTCATATGTCACAGACCGAGAATCCTGTATATTTCTTTCATGTCAACATGAGACCGAACGTGTTCAGCAAGCATATCGTACTGTGAACTTTTCCATTGCCGGAACGTAAAATCGCTATAATTTTTAACCTCGATACCTTTCCTGAGTTTTAGATCTTTTATAAGATTACGGCGCAGATTGTCGTTATCGAAAATGCCGTGAAGGTATGTGCCCCAAACGTTCATATCTCCGGAAATGCATCCGTCAAGGGTGTTCGTCGTCCTGCCATTTCTGGAGACAATGTTAAGAAGAGCTCTTCCACCTTCTACTATCTGGGTCTCACCCATGTGAATTTCATAACCCGTGATAGGTTCACTTTCCGGAATAAGCCAATCATTGACAACGGGTTTAGCCAGTACCCGGGAGGTAACTTTTTCTCCTGCCAGTGTTGTTATAATGGGAAGAAATCCCATGCCTCTTCGTTCCTTTACTTCTCCTTCAACGTTTTCGGGATCCCTGACTTCAATCCCCAGCATCTGGTAACCGCCGCAGATACCGATTAGGATTTTCCCTCTTTTTAAAAAAGTGCGTAATTCGTTGGCAATTCCGGAACTGAGGAGAAATTCAAGGTCGTGAATCGTGGTTTTGCTCCCTGGTATTATGACACAATCAAGATCAGCGAGAAGATCTTCGGTATCAAAATAGACCAGGTCAACATCGGGTTCGTGTTCCAGGGAATCAAAATCAGTATAGTTTGAAATGTAGGGAAGTTTAACCACTCCGATTCTTACCTGTAACCGCCGCTCAGGTACGCCATCTTCCCTTGGCTTTTTTGTTAAGCGCCTCTGAAGAGCAACACTGTCCTCTTCAGGTATGGAAAAATGGTCGAAGTAGGGGATTACACCAAGAACCTTACGTCCCGTTTTTTCTTCGATGATTTTTATCCCATCACGGAAAAGAGCGGGATCACCCCTGAATTTATTTATCAGGAAACCCTTCACGCGCGCTTTTTCTTCTTCGGTGAAAAGCATCATTGACCCAATAAGTGAAGCAAAAATTCCGCCTCTGTCTATGTCTCCTACGAGGATCACTGGAGCATCTGCCATTTGAGCCATAGCCATGTTCACTAGGTCGTGTTTCTTAAGGTTCAGTTCTACCGCACTGCCGGCTCCTTCCAGGACTATGATGTCGTATTCAGACGCCAGTCTCTCGTAACTTTCTTTCACCACGGGAAGAAGTTTTTTCTTGTATTCGTAATAAGTTTTCGCGGTCATATTGCCGAGAACTTTTCCGCGGACAATAACCTGTGAACCAACCTGTGAAGCCGGTTTCAGGAGTATCGGGTTCATGTAGACGTGAGGTTCTATGCCGGCGGCTTCTGCCTGGACAACCTGGGCACGCCCCATTTCTCCGCCTTCAGGGGTGATGTATGAGTTTAAGGCCATATTCTGGGCTTTGAAAGGGGCAACCTTGAAACCGTCCTGGGCAAAAATCCTGCAAAATGCAGCACAGATAACACTTTTGCCCACGTCTGAACCGGTTCCAAGAAACATTATTGGCCTGGCTTTTTTCATGTTAAACCGCTTTCTCTTTCTGTCTACTAGAACTTATAAATTTGATCTTATCACTGACAAATGTTTTAATAGCAGAAAAAAGGGGAATAGTTAAACGTTTATCAAAAGCCTGAATCCGTGATCGTTCACCTAGGCCGCAGGGTGTGAAAAGATTGCTTGAGAAGGTGAAGAACAATCCATCCCTGCTAGGTGGCTAACAATCAGCAATTTAGACATGTGATACAAATTAGCCATGAAGTTTCGTCACGGATTCAGGAAAAGCTAAGAGGTGCAGTATGAAACAGATGAATTTGAGAATAGTGTTAATTCTATTAATTTTGGCCGGACTTGTTTTTTGTACTTTTTCAGCCGCTCATGCATACAGAACGAAAAGCTACATAGAAGGCTACCGAGCCGGCTATTACGGGTTTTTACAGAAAAAGAAGTCCAACCCCGACATTACCACGAAGGAATACTACAACGAAGTGTGGGAGAAGCAAAAAGAACTCAACAAGCCATACCATTACTACGTTGGTTTTAGAGACGGCGTAAGAGACGCCGCAAGGCGCACTACGCCAAGAAAGTGGCTCATTGAATACGAAAAATCCCAACGTGAAAAGAAAAAATGATGAACCAGAAAAAGCCTTCCTTGGGAGCGCAGAGAAGCAATCTCCGAGACTTCGTTGTCCCGAGGAGATTGCTTCGTCGTCTCCCTTTGTCAGACTCATTGCAATGACAGGATCTTGAAAGCGAAGGATTTCCACCATCTCCAAAACAGGCACCAATCCAATCGTTATAAAATTTTCCTATCTTTTCGGAATAATTTTCCTACCGGAAATCAGTTTCAAAAGGGACTAATTCTCAACAGAGTGAAAACCCTTTGTGTTTCAATGGGTTAGCAACCTTAAATATTATTCTCTTCTGCTGGTTCCCTTGGCATCTGAATTGCTCAATACGTGGTAGAGCTTCATTCGAATAAGGAGTACTGGAATATGAGAATTGGATTCTACGAGGCAGCACTAGGAAGCATGCAACAGCTCATAAGGGAAGAGGTAAATGCCAATAACCTGGCCAATGCTGGTACTATCGGCTTTAAAAGAACCCGTATAACCTTTACCGATTATCTGGCGATGGGGAGCAAAATTGATCTGAAAGATGGTCCCGTTCACAAGACTGGCTCACCGCTAGATCTTGCCATAGTTGGTAAGGGTTTTTTCGCAGTGGAAACTCCGGAGGGC
>JALSTM010000115.1 GCA_026983715.1 Desulfobacterales bacterium | reverse complement strand
CAAGGTTAACTGCGCTGCCCTTCCCGAAACGGTAATTGAAAGTGAGCTATTTGGACATGAAAAGGGTGCGTTCACAGGTGCTCTCAATAGAAGGAAGGGACGTTTTGAACTTGCGAACGGAGGAACGATTTTTCTGGACGAGGTGGGGGATCTGTCACCTGCTACCCAGATAAAGTTACTAAGGGTGTTACAGGAAAAGGAGTTTGAACGGGTTGGCGGAACTACCACTATCAAGGCAGATGTACGGGTAATTGCAGCTACCAACAGAAACCTTGAAAAACTCCTCGATGAAGGTAAGTTCAGACACGACCTCTACTACCGATTAAACGTTTTTCCGATTCATATACCTCCCTTGAGAGAACGTAAGACTGATATTCCGCTACTTGCAGACTTTTTTGTAGAAAAGTACAGCAAGGAAAATCACAAGGACATCAGGCGTATCTCTACCCCTGCGATTGATATGCTGATGAGTTATCACTGGCCTGGGAATGTTCGTGAGCTGGAGAACTGTATTGAAAGAGCAGTTCTGTTGAGCGTGGACGGTGTTATTCGCAGCTACCACCTGCCTCCGACCCTGCAAACTGCCGAAGCTAGTAGAACCACTCACTCTACCACCCTTCAGGATGCCCTGGATAACCTGGAGCGTGAACTGATTATTGAGGCGCTTAAGGCGACAAGGGGCAATAAAGCGAAGGCGGCAAGGGCGCTTGGTATTACGGAGCGCATCATGGGACTGAGGGTTCAGAAGCATGGCATAGATTGCAGGCAGTTCAAGGTTTATGGCTAGCGTAAGTAGTGGCACGACGCTTGCTTTAGCTGGTATTGTAAGTCTTTTTCGCTTACCCGTGTTTAAATTGAACCCGTTTTAAAGGGAATGAGAGGATCTTTATACTTACCGGAGACGGTGAAAAAAGCTTTCCGTTCTTTTACGGAAATAGGTGATCGATTTTAATGCTTCATCGTTTCTGGCAAGCACCATGAAAGTTTTTATGGAAGGAGAATTTGAATGAAGGCGATTGTACTTTTGCACGTAGAATCGGAAGGTCCTGGTACCCTTGGGACCTTTCTTGAGAAAAACGGTGTGGAAATAGAGGTAGTGAAACTCTACGAAGGGGATCCTCTGCCACGAGGAAATGGGGAATTTAATGCCGTTATTTCCATGGGGGGGCCGATGAATGTCTATGAAGAGGAGAAGTACCCGTTCCTGAGAGATGAAACCACATTTTTAAAAGAAGTTGTGGAAGCGGGCGTTCCGGTGATGGGAGTATGTCTCGGTGCCCAGATGATCGCTAAAGCCTGTGGGAAGAAAGTTTACAGGGCTCCGGCCGAAGAAATCGGATGGTGCGAGATCACCCTTACCGAGAGCGCCGGTGATGACATTTTATTCAAGAATCTTCCGGGCTCCCTCACCGTGTTTCAATGGCACGGAGATACCTTTGATATCCCAGAGGGCGGGGTTTTGCTTGCAACGTCGCCTGTTTGTAGGAACCAGGCCTTCAGATACAAGCAAGCATACGGGCTCCAGTTTCACGTTGAAGTTACGAGGAACATGCTCAAAGAATGGTTTGAAGATTCAGAAAAAAAAGATGAGATACTGTTAAAGTACGATGAACTCAAAAGTGATCTGGATGGTAATGCGGAGAAAATATACCGGGGGTTCCTGGAACTCATGAAGTGATTTCCCGAGCCAGTTTCCTACTTTTCCGAAAAGTGACCTAAATCCGTGATCGTTTACCTCATCCGCAGATGCAGGGAAGAGCTAGGTGAACTATAACTCGCTATGTCCTGCAAGCAATGACGCCACAGATGAAGTGCGGGTGGACGACCCGGAGAGCGGAATAAGATTGCTTGACAAAGTGAAGAATAACCCACCGTTACTGTGTGACTAATAGTCAGCAAGTTAGACATGTTAGGCTAATCAGCCTTAAAGTTTCGTCCCGAGTTCGGGTGTCTAACTTAGCGGGCAATGTCCGGTTTTTCCATCACCTCTTAATCCTACATTTTTGTATGTTTAGATATTTTCTTCCTACTTAGGCGTATTTCTCACAAATTTGAGGGTGGCTGTACTAAGGATACTTATTATGATATTTCAACATGTTATCTGATGTATTCATTCTTGGCACTACCCTTGCTCTAACTACCCGCCATTCGGTAGTTCCATTTTGTAGGTTTATGGTAGTTTAGAAGGCAAAAATAGAACCGTTGATAAACATGGAGGTAAAAACGATGTTAAACACTGGTGACACTGCTTTTATGCTAGTTGCAACTGCTCTTGTTATGCTAATGACCCCCGGCCTTGCACTTTTTTACGGGGGGCTTGTAAGGACTAAAAACGTTCTAGGGACTATCATGCAGAGTTTCATATGCCTTGGCCTGGTATCTATCATATGGGTAGTGTACGGGTATTCCCTGGCGTTTGGACCGGATGTTGGAGGTGTGATAGGAAACTTAAAGTATGCTTTTTTGAGAGGTGTCGGGCTTACCCCGGGACCTTATGCCTCAACGATTCCCCACCTTCTGTTTTGTGCTTTCCAGTTGATGTTTGCCATTATCACCCCGGCGTTAATAACGGGAGCCTTTGCAGAGAGGATGAAATTTTCGGCCTTTCTCGTATTTACGGCACTCTGGACAACCTTTGTTTACCTTCCCCTCTGCCACTGGGTTTGGGGCGGGGGATGGTTGCAGAAGCTTGGGGCATTAGATTTTGCCGGGGGAACCGTGATACATATAAATTCCGGAGCTGCTGCCCTATGTGCAGCGCTTATTGTTGGTGAAAGAAAGGGATGGGGGAGAGAAGCCTTCCATCCTCATAATCTTCCAATGACCGTTTTGGGTGGCGGACTTCTGTGGTTTGGTTGGTTTGGCTTTAATGCCGGAAGCGCTCTTTCTGCCGGAAACATTGCTTGCCTGGCATTTTTTAATACTCAGGTTGCCACGGGTGCTGCTGCCCTGTCGTGGGTCTTTGCGGAATGGCTTTATCAGGGGAAGCCTACCACCTTGGGAGTGGTTTCGGGTGCGCTGGCGGGGCTTGTTGCCATTACTCCTGCCGCAGGATTCGTGGGACCGGTAAGTTCTGTGGCGATTGGAATAATTGCGGGTATACTTTGCTACGGAGCTGTGATATTGAAAGCAAGAATAGGTTACGATGATTCCCTTGACGTGGTGGGGGTACATGGAGTAGGAGGAACGTGGGGTGCCATTGCCACGGGCCTGTTTGCTTCGGTTGCCGCAAATCCGGACGGGGCAAACGGACTTTTCTTTGGTAATGTTCACCAATTTCTCATTCAGCTATTAGGAATAATAGTTGCTATAGTGTTTTCAATGGTGGTCACAAGTTTGATTCTTAAGCTCCTCGATTCTACCATGGGTCTTAGGTTAACGAGGGAAGAAGAAATTCAAGGATTGGACGTCACCCAGCATAGTGAAATGGGTTACTCTTTCTAGGGTAGGTTAGAATATGATGAAGAAAAGGAGTTGATATGAAAAAGATTGAGGCTATTATAAAACCGTTTAAGTTGGACGAGGTTAAAGAAGCCTTGAGCGAGCTAGGGGTTAAAGGTATGACCGTGAGTGACGTAAAGGGGTTCGGTCGGCAGAAGGGGCACAAGGAGATATACCGAGGTGCCGAATACGTGGTGGATTTCATTCCCAAGGTAAAGATCGAGCTTGTACTCGATGATGAAATACTCCCAAAGGTCATCGATACGATTATAAATTCAGCGAAGACCGGAAAGATCGGAGACGGGAAGATTTTTGTAACTACTATTGATGAAGTAATAAGAATAAGAACAGGGGAGAGGGGTAAAGAGGCCATTTAAAACCGGGCAAAATAGGCTGTAATTACCTTCTAAAGCAGCCCAAAGTCCGCTGCTACAAAAAACGTCTTGTACCTCCCTAACCCCTTGCCCAGGGGCGGGAGAATTTTCGTTCGATGATACATGAATGTAGGAAAAATAATTTTTTTCCTACATTTGTGTAGGATAGATTTTAGATAGATTCCGGGGAGGACTTCTCACCTGTTCAAAAGGGCGGCGTGGGAGGCTGTTGATACGTGGCATACTTATTGCCACTAATCGCTTGTTTAAAGTAAAAAATAAAATCTAAGAAGAAGGAGGGTAAAAAGCTGATGTGTAAACTGGAAACACCAAAAGACGTTGTAGAATTTATCAAAAAAGAAAATGTTGAGATGGTTGATCTTAGATTCATGGATTTTCCTGGGCTGTGGCAGCATTTTTCTGTACCGCCCCGGGAGATAGATGAAGATGTCTTTGAAAACGGTATAGGTTTTGACGGGTCAAGTATTCGTGGCTGGAAAGCCATTAATGAATCTGACATGATCGTAAAGCCCGTAGCATCTACCGCTTTTATTGATCCTTTTTTTGCTGCCAAAACTCTCGTGATGATCTGTAACATTTGTGACCCCGTTACTGGAGAAGACTACACCAGGGACCCAAGGAACATAGCTAGGAAAGCCGAAAAGTACCTACAAGGAACGGGCATTGCTGATGTGGCATACTTTGGCCCGGAAGCCGAATTTTTTATCTTTGATGATATCCGTTTTGATCAAAATGAGCATGAAGGTTATTACTTCATAGACTCTGTAGAAGGTCGATGGAACAGCGGTCGAGAAGAAAATCCCAATCTTGGGTACAAGCCGAGGTACAAGGAAGGATATTTCCCTGTACCACCAACGGATAGCCAGCAGGATATCCGTAGTGAGATGGTACTGACCCTGGAAAAAATCGGTGTTATCATCGAATGTCAGCACCATGAAGTGGCTACTGGTGGACAGGCCGAAATAGACATGCGCTTTGCGCCTCTGGTCCAGATGGCGGATAATCTGCTCAAGTACAAGTACGTCATCAAGAACGTTGCAAAGAAGCATGGCAAAACCGTAACTTTTATGCCGAAGCCACTTTTTAATGACAACGGTACCGGAATGCACGTTCACCTTTCGCTATGGAAGGGAGACACCAACTTGTTTGCCGGTGACGGTTACGCAGGGCTTTCCGAGACTGGAATGTATGCCATTGGTGGAATTTTAAAACATGCCCCGTCTTTACTTGCTTTCACGAGTCCGACCACAAACAGCTACAAGCGACTGGTTCCCGGATTCGAAGCACCGGTGAACCTGGCTTATTCCAGGAGAAACAGAAGTGCGGCGGTACGTATCCCTGTTTATCACACTTCTCCAAAATCCAAGCGTATAGAGTTCCGTTGTCCTGATCCGAGTTGCAACCCTTACCTGGCATTCTCAGCCATGGTAATGGCTGCTCTTGACGGTATCCAGAACAAAATTGACCCTGGTGAGCCTCTTGACAAGGATATTTACGATCTTCCCCCGGAAGAATTGGCAAAGGTTCCTCACACACCTGGGTCTCTGAGAGAAGCTCTGATGGCACTTGAAGCTGATCATGATTATCTGCTAAAGGGTGATGTGTTTACCGAGGACGTAATTGAGACCTGGATTTCTTACAAGATGGAAAATGAGGTCCAGGCAATTGATCTTAGACCGCATCCGTGGGAATTTGCCCTGTACTACGATATCTAAGAGGTTTACCCGTTTCTAGAACAAAAAGGCATGCCGGTTTTTCTGGCATGCCTTTTTTATTTCCCATAATGAAAGCTTACGCCTACTGTCAAGGCATCAAAACGTTTCTTACTACCCCATGCTTGCGGCGATGGGTAAATTCGTTGGCTAGTTTTTCCATTCCCCATGGTTGCTATCTCCGGGCAAGCCCAAGGTTTCAACGCTCCGTATGGCTGTTTTTCATTGTGGTTCCATTTAGCTTTTGCCACTCTTCATATTTGGTTGTAGAATGTATTGAGTTCTAGCGATAACTGGAACCACGGGCAGTTTCCAAACATTAAGTTGTGTATACAAGCAGGGATAAGTACGGGATGACGAGACCTAGTATAGACGAAATTAAAAGTTTTTGCCCGGAAATCGCCGATGAGTTTATCAAGGAACACCTATCCCGCTTAGGTGCCCCTTACTTTGAAAGATTTTCAAACGAGGAAATTGCTGAACACGTAAGGAAGCTTGCTCGAATTTCCTCTGAGCATCCCGCGGAAGTCATTATCAGTTCTCCTGGGAAGGGACAGGTGGAGTGTACTGTGCTGGCTTTCGATTACCCGTTTGAATTTTCCCTGATCACCGGTGTCATGGCAGGGATGGGGTTTCACATCATTACGGGAGATATTTTCACCTACGAGGAAGCGAACGATGAGGTATCCCGTCCTTCAAAGAGGTTAAGGGGATATGTTTCCAGATCTGATGCCGGAAGGAGGCGTAAAATCATTGATCATTTTTCCGGTTGGATAGATAGCCCTTTTTCCCTCGAGACGTGGGTCCCCGAATTTACAAAAAGGTTAGAGAACGTGATCAGGCTTCTGGAGCAAGGTGACGAAGACTCTCTGAACAAGGCCAAGCATGACGTAAACGAAATGGTGGTAAAAAGGCTCTCTCGTCTTCCCTTATCTCCCCACGCATTTTTGTCTCCGATGGAGATAAAGATAGACAACATGATAAGCCCTTACACGAGATTAAAGGTAATATCGGAGGATACGCCGGCCTTTCTTTACACCTTGAGTAATGCTCTCTCTCTTCAGGGAATTATCATAAAACACGTAAAAATAAGGACGATAAACAACAGGGTAGAAGACGAAATAGATATTGCGGATTCTAAGGGACGTAAAATAGAAGACACAGACTTGCTGGACCAGATAAAGCTATCCGTGCTTCTTACCAAGCAGTTTACTTATTTCCTCGGAAATGCTCCTGATCCGTACACCGCACTCAATCGGTTTGAGTTCATCGTTGGTGAGATAGTAAAAGCACCTACAACTGGAAGGTGGATCGATCTTTTATCTAACCCATACACCCTCCAGAGCCTTGCAAGGCTTTTAGGCACCAGTGATTTTTTATGGGAAGATTTTATCCGCGTACAGTACGAGGCTCTTCTTCCCCTGCTAAAACCGCACATTCAGCAGAAAAGATTCAGTGGCCCCATGGAAACGTTACCAAGGAGGCTTTTTGAAGTACTTGGTAAAGCAAGCACTTTCGAGGAGAAAAAAAAACGTCTTAACGAATTCAAGGACAGGGAAATTTTTCTCATTGATCTTGATCATATTTTGAATCCCGATGTTGATTTCGATGAACTCTCGGAACGGTTAACGTGCCTTGCTGAGACTGTGGTGAAAGCCGCCTCGGAAATGGTCTATGATCACCTGGTGGAACGTTTCGGGAGACCGATGAGCGTCGCTGGTCTGGAAGCTCGATACTCGGTTTTCGGCCTTGGAAAACTGGGTGGAGCAGACCTTGGTTATGCGTCAGATATAGAACTTCTTTTTATTTACAGTGACAAGGGGTATACCGACGGAGAGAAAGCGATTACGAACACTGAATTCTTTGAGATGCTCGTTAGAGAAACTGCCCATGCTATTGAAGCGAAAAGAGAGGGAATATTCCAAGTAGATCTGCGGTTGAGACCTCACGGGAATGCCGGGCCTCTTGCCTGTAGCCTGGAAAGGTTTTACAAGTATTACGGTCCCGGAGGTGCGGCTCATTCTTATGAACGCCTGGCCTTGGTGCGGTTGCGTGCCATTGCTGGCGATGAGAATCTTGGGTCCCGTGTTGAAAGAGTAAGGGATGAAATAATTTATATGTCAAGGACCATTGATCTCAAGGAACTTCGGGATCTCCGTGAAAAACAATTCAAGGAGAAGGCATCAGGTAATCGGATAAACGCAAAGTTCAGTCCGGGCGGACTTGTTGATATTGAGTATGATGTCCAGATATTACAGGTAATGTATGGAAAGGATGTTCCTGAGCTGCGCACACCTAAAATGAGGGAGGCTTTAAAGGCGTTGGCACAAGCTGGGGTGTTGGCTCCCAATGAAAGTGCTCAACTTCTCGGTGCTTACAATTTCTTGCGTAAACTCATAAATGGTATGCGTATGCTGAGAGGTTCTGCCAAAGACCTTGATCTTCCTGACTTTGATTCCGATGAGTTTGAACACCTTGCAAGACGAATCGGGTACAAAATGGAAGGGGGGCTCGGGCCTGCCCAAAGGCTTAGGATTGATATTGAAACCAATATGGCCATTGTGCGGGCCTTTGTCGAAAGGCACTTTGGCCGTGATTCGCTCCCAGACCCTGGTACTGGGACAGTGGTTGACCTGGTTGTCTCTGACGTCGTTCCAGAGGACATTCGCCATAAAATTCTTTCGTCTTACGGGTTCAGAAATACATCTCGTGCTTACAAGAACTTGCGAAATCTTGCCAAGCATGACCCTACCGGGGATACGTTCATTCAGCTTGTGGCCCTAGCTTTTGACATCCTGTCTAGAACTCCTGACCCGGACATGGCGTTAAACAACTGGGAGCGTTTTACCCACGGATTACCGAGTCCAGAATTTCACTACAAGCTTTACCTTTCACAACCGATGAGACTTGAAATTCTTCTTTGTATCTTTTCTGGAAGCCAGTTTATGGCGGATACTCTGATTCGGAATCCTGGCTTTCTCGACTGGCTTACTGCCCCGGAAATTCTGCATGGCCGCAGGTCTCGGAAAGATCTGGAAGAAGAGCTTCGAATGGTTCTTGAGAACTCTCCCAACCATAGGGTCTGGTTAAACAGGGTGCGGCGTATAAGAAGGCGTGAGGTGCTGAGAATTGGAACAAGGGATCTGTACTTGAAGGTTCCGGTAAACACAGTGACGCTCGAGCTGTCTCAACTGGCTGAGGCAATTGTCCAGGCATGTCTCCATGGAGTGTGGCAGAGATTAATCAGGAAAAAGAAGGAGTTTGAGGGACTTGAAGATAAGTTTTGCATTATGGCACTTGGGAAACTTGGAGGGAGAGAACTCAATTATAGTTCCGACATAGATCTTATCGCAGTGTGTGACCCGGGTGAACGCGGATTTGAGATAGCTCACGATCTGGCTAGTGTCGTGGAACAGCTTCGGTCTGATTTGTCGTTGCATACAGAGCAGGGTTACCTGTTTCGAGTGGACTTGAGGCTTAGGCCCTACGGCGAATCTGGGGAGCTCGTATCAACAGTCCCGGGGGTGGTTAGTTACTATGCCAAGCGAGCCCTCTTATGGGAAATACAAGCGGCACTAAAAATGAGGCCCGTTGCAGGGAACCTTAAAGTTGGTTTTGCACTAATGGAAAAGCTTCGACCAATTATTTTAGAAAGGCGACCCAGGGAAGCAATTGTCCATTCCATAGAAAAGATGCGGGAAGCGGGGATAAGGAAGACTAGCAGGTCTCTTACTCCCACCCTCGACGTTAAAAGTGGCGAAGGTGGGTTGCGCGATATCGAGTTCCTTGTTCAAGGGCTCCAACTAATCTACGGGCCGGATTACCCGGAGCTTCTTGAAGGAAATACCGTAAATGCTCTTAATCTACTGAAAGATTTAAGTATCCTCCCTGATAGAATAGTTGATACCCTGATGGAAGATTATTTTTTCTTAAGAAAAATAGAGCACTATCTACAAATTCTGGAAGATCGCCAGATACATGCTCTCCCCAGTGACCACGACCAGCTTACGGCGCTTGCCAGGCGGGTACTCGGCCCCGAAAGTAGTGCCACAATTTTCATGGACAGGGTTGAAAAATGTTTAAAGAGGGTAAGAGAAGCATACATGACCTATCTGCTTGGTGTGATTGACAGGTGAGCAAGCATCTGGAATCTTTTTTGTATGAAACCTGAATTCGAAATGGTCCACCTGCGCCGCAGATACGAGGAAGAGTCCGGCGGATGATGACGCCTAAGATGCGGGGCAGGTAGAAAACCCGCAGGGCGGGAAAAGATTGCTTGACTATGAAGAATAATCCTCTGTGGTTCTGTGGCTAATAAGCAGTAATTTAGACATGTTATGCAAATTACCCATAAAGTTCGTCACGGATTTAGCTGAAGATCTATTTTACTTTCAGTAATAGATGGTCGTTTTTAGAATACTTCCCTATAAACATGTAACGCCTTAGCGTCTCTTAATCCTTACAGTATCGCAAAAAATCTCCTGTTTTGTCATTGCAATCCCGCACCCACTTCCTGCGAATTGTAGGAGCAATGGCAAATAGTCGTATTTGAAGTAGGTGCGGGATCGCAATGACCGGCTTTTGGAGTTTTTACGAAACCATCAATCTTTGTCCTGAGTTTTGATTGCGGCTTCGCTGCCTTAGATACTTTCACCCGCTTGTTGTGGCGTGCCCAGGGTGGTTCAGCTATCCTGGTTAGATTGTAATGTTCGGCTCTTATCCAAGGTTTTACAGTACTTCCAAGATCGCACTTTCAATCTCCTTTACCCTTTCGGGTTCATCTACTTTCTGGCCTTCGAAGTCTCTCACATAAAAAATGTCAACAACTTGGTCTACCTTCGTTCCTATCTTGGCCACCCATATATCCAGCCTGTTCCTGAAAAGGGCGTCGGTTATGCGGTATAAAAGGCCCGGAGAATCGTGAGTGTATACTTCAATAATAGTGAAAAAGTCAGAAGTCTCATTATCAATTACGATTCTGTCTGGGCGAACAGAGATCTTGCCAGCCTTTTGCGGATGAGACTGAAGTTTTGCTTCCAAGGCGGCTTTGAGGTCGAGGGTTTTGTTGAGTACTGATGAGATCGTTTTCTCTGTTTTTTCCCAGACTTGGCTTTCGAAAAGTTCATCCGCAGGAGGACTTACTTTAAAAATATCCAATGCCACCTGGTTGCGCCAGGTAAATATCTGCGCATTCAAGATATATAGGCTGTTTAAAGTGAGTGACCCGGCTATCTTGGAAAAAAGCCCGGGGAAGTCTCTAGCGCAGATGGTTAGGGTTCTGACCTTTGAATCTTTTTCCTTCTGGACTTTCATAACGAAGGCCTTGGTTCCAAGGGATTCGTGAAGCCTGATGTGTTCAAGGATACTTTCGGTTGAAGTGTAGAGAAGGTACCTTGGTGACATCTGGTCGAAGAGTTTTAGCAGATAATCTTTTTTTGAAGGATCGCACCTACTTAGGATCTCGCTCTTTTTCTTTTCCACTGTTTTTACTGCGTCTGGGGCAGCTAGTTCACCTTTTGCAAGAAGGCGATGGACTTTGAAGAAGAGTTCCTTCAGAAGCATCTCAATCCAGTCGTTCCATGCGCTTGGCCCGGTTGCCATTGAATCTGCGACGGTGAGGAGAAAAAGCATTTTCAAGAGCTCTAGGTTTCTGATTTTTCTAGCACACTGCAGGGCAGTGTTTTCATCGTCGAGATCTCTTCGAGTTGCAGTTTTTATTAGGAGAAGGTGTTCTCTTACCAGAAACGAAACCTGTTTGCCCTTCTCCTTTTCGATGCCGAAATGCCTGAAAATTCTCCGCACAATTTCAGCGCCACGCGCGGCATGTTGTCCGCCTGTATCTCCTTTTCCTATGTCGTGAAAAAGGCCTGCCCAAAGCAGGATTTCGTGCCTTGTTATTTCAGAAGCAACATCGTGGTAAAAATCCCGCGATGTACCATGCTGACTTGGAAAAAGAAAACGCTGAAGAATCTCGACGGTCTTTATTGAATGCTTATCAACGGGGTAAATATGGTATTCGTCGTACTGGATTCTATCCTGTATTTTGCCCAGCTGAGGAATGATTTCAGTCAATAATGCCGTGCTAAACATGTCTTCGAGAACCCTCGCAACTTCAGGGGTTTTAAGGATGTATTCGAGGGTTTCTATAACAAAGGACTTTCCAAGGATTTCAATATTTAAAAGATAAAGGAAATCCCTAACCAGTCGCTTTGCTTCGTTGGCAAGTGGAATCCCTGTCCTGGCACTCTCAGAATATATTTGAAGCAGCCACCGGGGATTTCTCGGAATTTTCTCAGGTTCGCTAAAATGGAGAAAGCCTTCTTTGACTTCAAAAATGCTTTTTACCTTCAATTCGTAGTACTTCTGTTTTTTTCTCCCCCTCTTTCCTGTTTTCACGTTATTTAAGAAAAGGTGGAAATTTTGCTTGATACATTCCATCTCCCTGTGAAGTTTACCCAGGAATATTTCTACCGGTTGCTGGTTGTCCTTTTTTCTGAAGTTGAGGGCTTCTGCCATCTTTTCCTGGTACTCGAAGTAAAGCTGATCACACTTTCTGTTTGTAAAGTAGTGAAGCCAATTCCGTACCTTGCAGACAAAGTTAGTTGCATGGGACACGCGCTGATATTCATCATGGGACAAAAAACCGAAAAATTCCAGGTCTCTCGGCTTCTCAAGCTGGGAACTGGTACGAGCTATCCATAGCATTGTGTGGTAATCTCTCAACCCCCCTAGCCCCTCCTTCAGGTTCGGTTCGAGAAGGTAAGTAGAATCTCCGTAAATGGCGTGGCGTTTTCGGGTATTTTCGAGTAGCCACTCGACGTACTTGTGCCCTTTTTTGTTAAGAACTTTGGTACGCAATTGTTTGACAAGGGTGGCGTAAAGAGAAGAAATACCGCATAAGAACCTAGCATCTATAAGAGATGTGAGAATTTCAAAGTCGTTCCTTGCAAGGGATATACATTCTTTCAGTGATCTAGTGGCATATCCGATTTCAAAGCCGGAATCCCAGAGTGGATAAAAAATTTCCTGGACAAGTGCATCTGCTTCTCTCGGAAGATTCTTCTTAAAAAGCAAGACAACATCGATATCAGAATGAATACATTGTTCTTTTCTTCCGTAGCCTCCAAGTGCAAGGATGGCATAAGGGTTCTTGTCAATTCTTATTCTTGGTCCGACGCTACTTATGGCAAAAGATTCCTGGAAGTAATTATCGAGGATTTGAGAATGTTTCACCAAAAACGATCCATCCTCGCCCGAAACGAACTCCTTGATCAGTTCTTCCCTTTTAGATTTCAGAATCTCAATCGGACGTTTTCTGCTATCTTTCATTATATATCTCTGGTATTATTTGGATAAAGTTAACTGCCATACTTATTACGCAATACCTGTGCCACCTCCATTTTAAATGTGGTAAAACATGTCTACGGGCACCTTCTTGCAGTTGCGGTAACAAAACATCTAGATAACTTGTTAAGTATTGTCTCACGGCTAGTTCTCCCCGCGGAAGGTGTTTCGAAGCTGAAGCCTTGGTTTTGCACCATGCAAAGTTGAAAGGGAATACTACAAAAATGTAGGTTTTTTAACCTAGCAAGTTTTCAGGTAATTTCCATAAATAGGAAGAAGGGGGATCGATATTATGAAAGTGCTTTTCATCATTACAACGGATGACGCCGAAACGATGTATAATGCGTTACGCATGGCCAATGTTGGAGTTAAGAAAGGCGATGAGGTCAGCGTGTTTATGCTAGGAAAAGCGGTGACTTATGAGTCTATCGGGACAGGGGATTTCGACGTTGTGGGACAAGTTGAACAGTTCACCGATGAAGGTGATTTTTACGTGTGAGGTGTTTGTTTGAAGGCCCACGGTCTTGTGGGATCGGCTAGTTGCCCTGTTGCATGGATGGATGACCTGTATGAACTGAGTATGGAGGCGGACAAGGTTCTCACTTTCTAAATTTGTGTTACGGGAGTTCCCTAGGTGTTAGTGGGACTCTCCTGAAAATGAGGAACTGGGAGAGTTCATAGGGCTAAAGCTTGCTATCCATTGTTGGCTCGAAAGGACGTATAGCACCTGACCGGAGGTTGTGGTATGGGCGTAACCATGGGAAATTTTTTTCTTTGCATGGACAGATACAGTTGAGAAAGTATTCGTAGCATTGAGAAATTTAGCAGCAAATTTTAAAATTAAAGGAACGGCATCTTGACATCTGCTGACTTATTTAATATAAGGAAGGTGTTCGCAGATCGACATGCGCCCGTAGCTCAGCCCGGATAGAGCGTCGGACTTCGAATCCGCAGGTCGCAGGTTCGAATCCTGCCGGGCGTGCCAGTTAATATAGTTTTGGGCCGTTAGCTCAATTGGCAGAGCAACTGACTCTTAATCAGTAGGTTCGGGGTTCGAGGCCCTGACGGCCCATCAAGAGCAAAAGGACTGATGGTTTTTTATCCATCGGTCCTTTTTGATTCTAAGGGGAATATCGACTTTGGCGAATATTCACCTTCAAGAAAACTCCGCTTTTATCGGAGCTGAAAGCAGCTTTTTTATTATCCATCCAAAGAGAATCGAAACCCCCAAGACGATAACAATGCTGCCGATCTTCATAACCAGCATTATCCTGGCAAATTCAGGGGGTGTTGCCGTACTCACCACATCCTGCATATTTTGGAACATTGAGTACTGTAACACCAGGCCACCAATGTTCCATACAATACCTAAGCTCATAAAGCCTACAAAAAATAGCCTTGCCCAGTTTTTTCTTTTTAGCAGCCCAATACCAGATACAAATGTGGCGGCAGAAACGATAAGGAAGAGGAGAAAGAAGTAATGAAAATGATTCAACAT
>JALSTM010000114.1 GCA_026983715.1 Desulfobacterales bacterium | reverse complement strand
GTTGGGTGTATGCCAAGTTCTTTCGCAGTCTTCCCTCTATGGCCGGCATGTTTTTTTAGTACGGTCCTTATTAACTGTTCTTCCTGGACCATTAAAAGCCTGTTAGCGGAATCTTCCGGTATTACAGCTTTTATGCTGTCCATTTTATTCAGGATCTCCGGAGGTAAGTGTTCACACCGGATAATATTTTCCCTGCAAAGAACTGATGCATGTTCTATGATGTTTTCGAGTTCCCGAATGTTACCGGGAAAATCGTACTGCATAAGTAAATTTAGTGCCTCGTGGGAGATACCCTCGATTTTCTTTCCAAGTTTGATGTTCATTTTTTCTATGAAGTGATCGATTAATAGTGGAATGTCGTCTCTTCTTTCCGATAGAGGCGGTAGTTCAATTTTCAGAACATTTAACCTGTAGTAGAGGTCATCTCTGAACTTGCCCATACTTACTAGTTGCAAAAGATCCTTATTCGTTGCTGCAATAACTCTCACGTCGGCGGTTTTAGGTTTTATTGCTCCCAGGGGTTCAAAGGTTTTATCCTGAAGTACCCTTAGCAGTTTTACCTGGAGGGAAAGTGGAATATCTCCGATTTCATCTAAAAAAATTGTTCCCTTGTTTGCCAGTTCGAACTTGCCGGGTTTGTCTTTTCTGGCGTCAGTAAATGCCCCTTTCACGTATCCGAAAAGTTCTGATTCGAGTAACGTTTCAGGTATGGCACCGCAATTTACGACGATAAAGGGCCCGTCTTTCCTCAAGCTAAGGTTGTGAACTGCCTTGGCAAACAATTCCTTTCCGGAACCGCTTGGGCCCTGGATGAGAAGCGTGCTATCACTTTCTGCAATATCCGGCAGTATCTTGAAGATCCTGTGAATCTTGTAATTTTTGCTTATAATGTCTTCAAACTTATACTTCTGGTTTAATTCCTTTCTGAGAGTTTCCACAACCGAGAGGTCTCTGAAGGTTTCAACGGCACCTATAACTTCCCCTTTCTGGTTTTTTAGCACCGCTGTGCTTATGCTAATGGGGATTATCTTTCCTTCCCTGGTAAGGACGTTAATCGGTAAGTTAGTAATTGGTTCTAAGGTTGCAAGGGTTCTTTCAAGGGCGCATTGTCGCTGACAAATATTGCTTGTAAATACTTCGTAACACTTGCGGCCAATCGCTTCTTCCTTGGGAACGCCCGTGATTTTTTCTGCTGCCTTGTTGAAAGATGTTATGTTTTTATCTAGGTCGACAGTAAACACACCTTCCGTGATGCTATCGAGAATGATCTGCATGAGGTTTTCGTCCTGGTAGTCGATAACAGGAACTGCCTCGCTTGACTTTCTATGGGTAGTTTTCTTCTTCAAGGTACTTGATCCTCAGGTAAATATTTGAACTCGTAATCTCATGTAATGTTATATCAAATTGTTATGTACCTCAACAGGGAGTTCCCCGGCGTGTATAACAGTGGCAGATCATACCAGGTGGATTCACTGTATGTGGCCTTATATACCACGTATGATTTTTCACTGGAGTGGTGGTTGTTTTATATTCTGCAAACCATGATAAATTCAGATTTCCAGAACTACCACCCCGTGTGAGGCCCAGGTGAACGATCATCACGGATTCAGGTAACAATGAGTTAAAAAACTGGGAAGAGCACAATATAAAATCCGTTATTCCGGCCGGAACGAAGCGTAGAGCCTGAATCTACCAGCCTCCGGCAGGATGCCGGATCGAGCCTGCCCGATACAAAATCAGGGGGCCGGCGTGGCGTACAAGAGACCCTTAGCTAACTGAGTAATTACCTACAGGTTCCTTCCGTATACTTTTTTTATTTTTTCGCAGACCAGGAGATCAGTTGGAAAGGCCATGGAGTCTAAGGGCAGTTCGTCGAGGTGAAAAAATTTTGCTTCCGAGGAATCAGATCCGGGGTTAAGATTCCCACCTTTAACCTTACCCAGGAACCATACTCCGACGGTTTGGTGGTCACGATCGTGAAAATTGGAATGTACCTCGAAGACCTCACCTACCTCAACCTCTAATCCTGTTTCTTCTTTCAGTTCTCTCCTTGCCGTTTCTTTTATGTCTTCGTCCCATTCCACGTGGCCACAGGGTATACACCACTTCCCTTCGTATGAACCTCGACGCCTAACCAGAAGGAGTTGTTGGTTTTCAACTATTATTACCGCTACCCCGACTGTCGGATTTCGGTACTGGATGTAGCCGCAAGTTTTACATTGTGGCCTGCTCGTGTTTTCATCGTGCACGGTTTCTAATTTACTTCCGCACATGGGGCAAAACTTAAAAATCATGACGGCTTACCAGTACCTGATTTGGCAGTTCCAAGCAATGTCTTGATTTTGTCTTTGACATCACTCAAATCTTCCTTTTCAATAATGTATGCCAAGGTTTTAGCTCCCTGCTGCTTCTTTACAAGTACTACTGGTTTCTTTTCCTTTTCACCCTCGCTTTCCCTTGGCCACCGCATAAGACCGAGCAGTTTACCACTGTTGTCAGCAAGTGATATAGACCCCTCGATTTGCTTGTCTTCGTATTTTCGATTTTCCGCCTTCTCTTGGTATTCAATATCTTTAAGCTTCCAGAGCAGAGAATTAACATCCAGGGTATCCGGGTTACTCTTCGGTTTTTCTGCGCCTTCCCACAGCCACTTGTCGTCTTTTCTTGTCAGTTGGTAGGTGTGCTGATTGTATGAAATCACTATTTTTTGAACACTGTCTGTATCGAAACTAAGTAGGTTTCGATCTTCGAGGTCTTTTAGAGACTTGGGCAGATCGTTTATTATACTTTTCGATATAAGTACAACCCCTGGTCTGGAAGTGATTTTTGCGTATCTTTGGGTTTTATCCTTTTCTTTTCCTATAAGAAGTGTCTGACTCTTGCTCTTTTGTATTGCAAGAACAACCTGGATTTCCGGTTGTTTTAACCCGTACTTTTCAAGGTTATCATCGGTTTCCTGGACAAATTTTCTCGCCCTAAGCCAGGTCAGGGAATCCAAAAGGCTGTTTACTTTTTCTGTTTTAATTGGAGTGTCGAGATTGTCCGGAGACTGCCACTTGTTTTGACTTTTTTTGATAACCTTTATCAAGGAACTGTTTTCTGCTATTTCGATTCTGTCTACCTTGTCTCGATTAAGGGTAAATAAGCGCTTGTCTCTTAGATCGAAGAGTTTTTTGTCCAGCGAGGATTCCTGGAAGCTGGCAATCATGTATACTTCGCTTTTTTTGTCCACCCCGGCATAGTAATTCTCTCCAGTAGGATTTTTGTCCCCGATCTTTAATGTTTTCCAGGTATCATCGATTTTGAATTCTATGGTTATGTACGGCTTGTCCAACCCGAACTTGGAAAATTCTTTCCTGTCTATGGTGAGCTTTTTTTCTGCAGACAGGTTTACCAGACTGTTGAGAAAGTTATCCAGCGAAAAGCTATCCACTTCAGTCCTGATGGGTTCTACGATGCTCCACTTGTTATTTTTCTTTTCGAGAAAAAGGGTTTTTTGGCCTTTTCTCGTTATCTTTATGCTCTCTACCTGGTCTTTTTTTATGTCGAAAATCTTTTTTGATTGTATCTTCTCTTCTTTGGCTTTCTCCCTTTGGGCTGTTTCTATAAAGTAATAACCGGCAAGAGCAACCAACACCACAAGGTAAACAATTATTTGTTTCCATTTCATCTCTGTTTTCTCCGTACCCTAAATACTGCGAGTCCGCAAAGGATCACAAATAGAGGCACAAAAACGAGTGGAATAAGAAAAACCAGGCGACTCTGGGTGGAGGTAAGAATCAAGGGTTGGCCTTTTTTTGTTGGGCGTTCTATCGTTATCAGGTTTTCCTCCTGGGCCAGATAATTGATGACGTTAAGAAACAAATCCCCATTCCCCGAAAGCCCGAAATAGGCGTTGTTAGCAAAATCGCTATCTCCGAAAACAACCAGCTGTCCCCTGGTTTTCGGCTTATCCTTTTTACCGGATTTAACTTTATCTCCGTTCTCTTTGTTGCTCGTTTTTTCTTTTGTCTTCTCCGCAGGTGTTATCTCGGACATCATAGCAAGGCATACCGGCCCTTTTTGATCCTGGTTCGGATCGAAAGACGCGGCATTTTTTTCCCGAAGGGTTTTGATATCGGTTTCTGCCCAGGCTCCTGACGAAGTCAGAGCTATAAGCATAACGTTGATACCAGGTCTGGTTTTCTCCACCTTTGTCAAGGATCTACTTTCCGGGAAAAAAGTGGCGATATTAAAGTTATTAGTTATTTTATGGGTAGTATACTTCGTTACAACCGGCATCAGGTAACTTCCACCGAAAACCCTGCTCAATTTATCTATGACGATGTCATCTCTGATTCCTATTCCATAGTCCTTGAGAAATTTTTTCAATCCACCATCATGGAAAGGATCGAGCATCACAACGAGCTTGCCTCCGCTTTCTATGTATTTGCGGAGTGTTTCTATTTCGGGTTTCATGAGAGATTTCTTGGGTCCGTTTATAATAACCACCGAGGCATCTTTCGGAATTTGGGCTGTGTGTAAAAGATCGAGGGTCTTGACCTGGTAGTTTTCTTTTTCCAGTTCTCTCCTGACCATTGAATAGCCATTCTTGTCAAACGCGTTGATATCTGCTTCTCCGTGGCCTGTCACAAAGTAGATCGTTTTCTTCTTGGTTTGAATCAGCTTCATCAATGCGTTGGTAAGGTTTTCCTCGTTTAGTACTGTAATGGTCTGCTTTTTACCTGCACCTTCAACAACAACGGTACCGTAGGTTTTGATATCATATTGTTTTGCCACTTCGGGGTGCCGATCAGGGTCAATGAACTCGTATTTGAGATTCGGGCAGTAATATTTGTAAGTATCCAGTAAATCCTGAGCCTTTATTTTATCCCTCGTGGCTTCCTGGAAAAATGCTTTAATGTTTATGGGTATCTTTATGCTTTTTAATATCTTCTGAGACTGGTCCGTGAGGGTAAATGCCTTTGATTCTGTAAGATCGACCCTCCATGGATGATTCTGAACTATTAGTACTATAAATACCAGGATAGCCGTGAAAATAATGGTACGCAGCAAAGTGTTGGATCCATGCTTAAATGCCCTGGAACGAAATATGTTTTTCTTTCCTTCCACTTCTGCCTCCGAAATGTATTCCTAGCCTCGCCACCTTTGTGATTCGAGAAATCGAAGAGTGATAAAGAGGAAAAAAGTTGAGAAGATGATATAGTAAACGACATCCCTGATGTCTATAACGCCCTTGGCGAAACTTTCAAAGTGGTTGATTATGGAGATATAATTTATAAATCTTGCCAGCGTCGGACCGGCGAAAGCCCTTGACCATCCGATTACCCAAAAAAGTAGTAGTGCACCGAAGGCAAGGACCGCGGCAATGATCTGGTTTTCTGTGAGGCTTGACGCTAGAACCCCAAGAGAAATGAATGCTCCTGCCAGAAGCGCCAACCCAAGGTAACCAGCGCCCACGATCTGCCACCGCAAGTGAGTGAGTGTGCCAAAATAAATTAGTGAAGGAAGGGTACCGAGAATAATTATGAAAAGAACTGACAACGTGGCAAAGAACTTGCCAAGCAGTACACCGGTGTCTGTCAGTGGATATGTAAACAAGAGTTCACTGGTGCTGCTCTTTTTTTCTTCCGCCAACACCCTCATGGTCAAAAGGGGACACACAAGTAGCATAATCACGCTAATATCCATGAAAAAGGGTCTCAGTACCATTTCCGTGGGATTGAGTTGTTCTCTCCACATGGGATTTTGCATCCCCTGGAAGCTCAATATGTTGTAGTAAGAAACTGCGCTAAAGAAAAAATACCCTGAGATTATAAGAAAGATTAACGCAACCACGTAGAAAGTGGGGGACGCAAAAAAGCTGTAAATCTCCTTTCGATAAACAGGTCTAAATCCCGTCATCAAGCTGCCTCCTCTTCTTTCGTAACTAGTTCCAGAAAGATATCTTCCAGGCTGAAGTCGTGCAGTTTGATTTCAATCAGATCCCAGTTATTTTCTATCACGGTCCTGGATATCGTCGGACGGAGGTCTTTTGATTGGTCCGTTTCAACAATAAGAGTGCCGTTATGGTCTTCCCTGGTGATGTTTTTTACACCTTGAATATTTGAAAGCTTGTCGATGATTGCCTCAATCGGTTGTGAATCGCTTTTTACCTGTAAAACAATCCTCGTGGACTTCTGAAGCTGTGCGGTGAGATTTGCGGGAGTCTCCGTTGCGATAATCTTTCCCTTGTTTATTATGATGACTTTCTGGCAAACCTGGCTCACTTCGGGAAGAATGTGACTACTGAGAATTATTGTTTTTTCTTCTCCCAGATCTTTTATAAGCTGCCTTATTTCAATTATCTGCGATGGGTCAAGACCAATTGTAGGTTCATCAAAAATCAGGATAGGTGGATCGTTAATCAGTGCCTGGGCAATCCCCACGCGCTGCCTGTAACCCTTGGAAAGATGCCCGATAATCCTGTTTTTTACCTTGGAAAGTCCGCAAGTTTCCGTGACTCTGTCTATTTCTTTACCCCTACTTTTCCCTTCGATACCCTTCGATTCAGCAACGAAGTTGAGGAATCTTTTAACCGTCATTTCTTTATAAAGCGGCACACTTTCGGGAAGGTATCCAAGGCGTTTTCTAACTGCCAGTGAATTTTCAAGGCAGTCAATTCCGTCTACCATCACCTTGCCTTCTGTGGGTGGCATGTAGCAGGTGATGATTTTAAGGGTTGTCGTTTTTCCCGCCCCGTTTGGCCCCAAAAATCCAACTATTTCGCCTTTCTCTACGGTAAAGGAGACATCTTTAATGGCTACCAGTGACCCGTAACGCTTGGTAATTGATTCAACTTCGATCATGGTTCCTTCCTCGGTTACTCGACTATCAACGCAAAAAGGGGAGGATTCCCCGCCCCTGTGTATTCTTTCATCAATTCAATCTGTGCCTTAATCTGGACCAGTTTCATATCCAGCCGTAGCGTCACGCGTGGTGCTGGTTTCTACTTATACCACCAACGTTATATTTTGTTGCCCTTTGATTGTTTTTGTTCCAACCGAAGATCCACAATACTGGCACAGGTATTCGTGAAGCTCCCCGTCGGGGAGAATAAGCAGAAGCCTTGATCGAACGGGGGTAGCTTCTTTACACTTGCTACAGTAAAGCATCGTAGCGTTGAACTGGTCGAATTGTCCCTTTTCTTCCCGATCCCAGTAGTTTCCGTTGAAATCAAGTTTCATTTCTTACTCCTTCTATACTTCCAACGGAATTATCCGGCTGCTCTCTTTCGTCGTTCGCCCTTTTTTCTCTTGGAAAAAACGGACCAGATAGAAGAATCACGCTTCGATTTACTTGCTTCTATTTCAGCAAATTCTCTGAGCAATTCTTTCTGTCGCTTCGTCAGGTTGGTAGGGGTTTTGACGAGTATTTCCACTATAAGATCACCCCTCCCGTAGCCGTGAAGATGGGGTATCCCCTCGCCACGGAACAGGTAGGTGTCTCCGGATTGTGTCCCAGGTTTGATCTCAAGGGTTTTCTTGCCATTGAGCGTAGGTATTTCTATTGAATCTCCCAGGGCTGCCTGAACCACTGACACTGGTATACGGCAGTATAAGTTATCCCCGTCTCTTTCGAGAAATTCGTGGGCTTCCACCAATATCCTTACATAAAGGTCACCACTTGGGCCTCCCCGGTACCCTGCCTCTCCCTTCCCCTTCAGGCGAAGCCTTGTGCCGGTATCAACGCCAGCGGGGATCTTAATGTTTACCTTCCTGAACTCCCTTAGTCTGCCTTCACCTCGACATTTTTTGCAAGGAGAAGTTATGATTTTTCCCAAGCCCTTGCACCTTGTACAGGTGGTGCTTATTCTAAAAAACCCCTGGGTCTGGAAAACCTGCCCATGGCCTCGGCACGTGGGGCATATTTCTTCCCTGCTCCCCGGTTCCAATCCGGTACCATTGCACGATTCACATTCGACCATGGTAGGAATTTCTATCGTTTTTTCGGTTCCAAAAGCGGCCTCTTCAAAGCTTATTTTCAGGTCGTAAGCAAGATCGTGCCCCGGCTGTCCAGTGCTGCTTCTTCTTCGGCTACTGCCAAACCCGAAGGAAAAAAAGTCCTCAAATATGTCGCTGAAGCTGGAGAATATGTCATCGAACCCCTGGAATCCACTGAAACCTGTCCCCTGAAGCCCGGCATGTCCAAACTGATCGTAAAGGCGTCGTTTCTCTGGGTCTCTGAGCACCTCGTACGCTTCCGCAGCTTCCTTGAATTTTTCCTCGGCTTCCTTGTCTCCGGGATTCCTGTCGGGGTGGTACTTGAGGGCCAGCTTCCTGTATGCCTTTTTTATTTCTTCCTCTGTTGCGTTTCTAGAAACTCCCAGGACTTCGTAATAATCTCTTTTTTCCATTTATATCCCTGTGTCAGAAAGCATGTACAATGTGGTATTCAAAGACGTTTCGAAAATCTTCTAATCACGACCCAACGTAATGTCAACCCTTGGACAGTGTGGTTTCAATTTGATTAGGCATCAAGCTTCACCAACTACTTCGGTTTGCGGTGATAACCCTTCTTTGAGGGTTTCCGCCTTGGATTTTTCTCCAAGAGCCAAGTAGGCTTGAGATGCAAACATTAACTTTCCAGCTTCCTTTGCTTTTTCAGCCAGTTCTCGGAGTTCAGACGTGTTCTCTTTTGTTTTTAAAGCCTTGCAACACCGCCTGTAGAGAAAAAGGTCTCCGCTCTCTATCGCTAGTTTCTTTATTTCCTTGAGACCTTCTTCGTAATTTGCCTTCTCGAAGAAATCAACCGCATCGTTATACAGTTCGAGCTCAAAAAAGCTCTCGCCATATTCCACGAGAACACCGTGATCTATCCCGTTGTTATTCAGGATATCCCTTTTTTTCAGACAATTTGTCAGGTCTTTTCTTAATCTCATCCGGTTTATTTAATCCAGAGGCGAAGAGTCATTTTTAATTTGGGTCCCGCTGTTTTTCTCAAGCTGCTTGTGAGCCAGCTCCCTGTGCTGATCAACAATTTTACGGACAGCAGCTGTAAGATCATCTGGTATTTGTTTCTTGAAGAATTCCATCTGTTCCGGTGCTTCTATCCGTTCAAATTCCAGGACATTGTCAAAGGTAACTTTCCCTGCAGCGATTTCTCTCAATGCCACTACGATCTCTCTATTCTTAGGAGCATTGACCAGGGGATTTGCTCCCCTTCGAAGTTGCAATACTCGCCTTCTTGCCAGGTGTACCAATGCGAAACGACTCCTGACTCTTTTTAAACAATCTTCAACAGTTATTCTAGCCACGTTCAACCTCCATCTATTTTACATGCTGTACTTCTGATAAAGAATTCTTCATTCAACATCATCTGATCCTTCAAGTCAAGAGGGGTATGCATAAAAGTTTCTGCTAAAATGAATGAAAAGATTTATTCTCGAAATAAAGTATAGTATGTTTTTTCCCGGATGTATAAAATATATATCGATTTCTCCGTCTTCGGCAAATCAAAAACTGATCTATGATTGCTCACGAATGAGGGCCGGGTGGGATGATTGAAAAACTGTTTAAACTGAAAGAGAGAAACACCGATATCAAAACAGAAGTGATGGCCGGAATTACTACTTTCATGACCATGGCCTATATCATTTTTGTAAACCCTGCCATACTTTCCAAGGCGGGAATGGATTTTGGTGCGGTTATGGTTGCCACCATACTTGCGTCAGGGATAACCACGATCCTGATGGGTTTGTGGGTAAACTATCCCTTTGCCCTTGCCCCTGGAATGGGGTTAAACGCTTATTTCACGTACACCGTGGTAATGCAGATGGGGTATTCCTGGCAAGTTGCACTCGGTGCAGTATTTATTTCCGGTGTTTGCTTTCTCCTTTTGACTTTCCTAAAAATAAGGCAGCTTATAATCTATGCGATACCTGATTCCTTAAAGCTCGCAACTGCAGCGGGCATAGGGCTCTTTATCGCGCTTATTGGTCTCAAGGAAGCCAGCATTATCGTCACCCATCCCGCGACCCTCGTTTCTCTCGGAAAACTTTCAAATCCCAATGCCTACATGACGGTACTCGGACTTATCTTTATCGGCGTGCTTTTGGGAAGAGATATCAAAGGGGCAATACTCTGGGGGATAGCCTTAAACTGGATCTTGGGATTGGTGCTGGGGCTAAGCAAATTTCAGGGTATTTTTAGTATGCCCCCGGATATATCGCCGATATTTCTTCATCTGGACATAAAAGGTGCTCTCAGCATCGGTTTTGTTGATATAATCTTTGCGTTTCTCTTCGTGGACCTGTTCGATACCACGGGTACTTTGGTTGGAGTAGCTCACCAAGGGGGCTTTACCGATGAAAAGGGGGGTTTTCCAAGGATGGACAGAGCGCTAACGGTAGACGCCATTGGGACCATCCTCGGGAGTATTCTCGGTACTTCTACGGTTACGACGTATGTGGAGAGCGGCGCCGGGGTGGGGGTAGGCGGAAGAACGGGGCTTACATCCGTGGTCACTGGATTGCTCTTTTTCTTTTCTCTATTTATTTCACCGGTTGCAAAGTCAATTCCTGTCTTTGCAACTTCCCCTGCTCTAGTGGTAGTGGGGGCAATGATGATGAAGGCGGTTACCGGTGTTGATTGGAGTGACTTCACCGAGGCAATCCCTGCATTTGTGGTGATGGTTAGTATGCCCTTCACTTACAGCATAGCTACGGGGATAGCGGTAGGCTTTATATTTTACCCGGTTTTGAAGGCGTTAAGCGGAAGATTTAAAGAAGTAAGCCCTGTTATGTGGATACTTGCGGTTCTTTTTGTTTGCAGGTTCATTTACCTGGGTTGAAAATCGGCAGGGGCTATTTACAAAATCTCCCTCGAAAATCACAAACGTCCACCAATTGCAGAATAATTCAAAACAGTAAATGGTGCAGTATGTGGATCTGAAATATTTTTTATTCGCATTTTCTTGAACCATGGATTAGTACCGAGCACTCGTTCCTTGACTCGGGATTAATCCTTTATCTGTTGGCCCTTACTTTTGGATTTTAATTAATTTTTCCAATAGGATATCCTCTACATTTCTCCTGGAATCAATGATTGCCAATATATATACTGTCTTTTCATGGATTCTATACATTACTCTCCACGGAGAAAGTATCAATTCGCGATATAATAAAATACCTTGTTGTTGTAATTCAGGAATATGACGACCACGTTGAGGGGAATAACTTAATGTGCCGACTTGTTTTTTTAGCTTGGCAAATACGGTCTTGGCTGTCAGAGGGCTATCTTCTGCTATGTATTCTACGATTCTTTCGAGATCGGAAATGGCAGACTTGGTCCAGAATACTCGATATTCTTTAGCCATAGCTCATTGCAATTTCTTTTCAACCATTTTCAAAACTTCTTCATTATCTATTACATCACATTTTCTTATTTCTTCTTCTGAAATAGAAAGAAGTTTCAATAATCCTATGGCATTTCTCATGTTTTCGTAACTTTCTGGATCCTGCAATACAGCTCTGGGCTCACCATTTTGAGTAATAATGACAGGACGACGTGTCTCGTTGACCTGCTTTAACAAATCAGCGGCTTTTGCCTTCAAATAACTAATCGGTTTTATGTCTTGAGAAATATTCATTTCATCACCTCCAGTCTTTTTATGGTATCAAATTAAGACTGGGTGTCAAGCCATATTTTAGGGGCCAACGACCAAGCTCCACTGTCCAACATGTCAGCAGGATAAATCGGATAAGTGGTTACAAAAACAAGAACATAAGCTATTGCCTACTCATTATTTCCTGTTAACTATAACCCTTCCTGAGGGTCTTAGGCAGGTTGCGAGATCTCATCAAAGGGTTGTTTATGGAGCAATGTTTTCGTGCGCACGTGAGGCTCTAAAAAAATTAGCCAGAGATGAACGCTTTGTGGGATCGAGTAAAATAGGGTACTTGGCTGTGCTTCATACCTGGGAAAGCATGCTTCAGTATCACCCTCATATCCACCTGGTGATTCCCGGTGGGGCTTTATCGGAGAAAGGGGATCAATGGTTAGCCTCGAGAAAGGATCTCTTTGTTCATACGAGACCCCTGGAGGTAATTTTTAAAGCCAAGTTCCGAGATGCCATGAAGAAGGGAGAGCTTTTTGGTGAAATCAACCCTGAGGTATGGGAGCAGAGGTGGGTCATAGATACCCAGGCGGTAGGAGAAGGTGAAAACTCCCTGCGGTACCTTGCAAGGTATGTTTTCCGTGTTGTTATCTCAAATAACCGCATAAAGAGCATCCGGGATGATGCCATAGAGTTCACTTATAAAAACAGGCATAAAGGAAGATGGAAGACCATGAAGCTTAAACCCATGGAATTTATCCGGAGATTCCTTCAGCATGTGCTTCCGAAAGGGTTTATGAAGATAAGGCACTACGGCTTCTTAAACCCCAACAGTTCACTGTCAATGGAAAAACTGCGGGAGCTGATTTTATTAGTACGAGAAGCTATATCAGCCGTTGACCCTCATGTACCAACGATAAAAGGGGATAGGCTTAAGTGCCCCTGTTGTGGAGGGCTTTTAAGGTACATAGCTTTTTTAAAGCCAAGGCCAGCGTGGGGACCTTCCGGATAACGTAGGAAGCGTCCATGCATTTAGATCTGATTGATTGAAAAAGAGCTACAAGGACTAGCGTTTGTACTCTATACACTACCAGTCTGTCCAAGTGCCGGTTTTTAGGTGATTTTATTAAACCTTTTTAAGTAACGAAGGCCAGTACTTTTGTCTATGCGGCATTTTGAAGCTTTTTTCTTGCTTTATTCCTGACCCCGGCCTTCTCATCTGACCGTGAAACTCTTGAACCTTTTCCCCTATGGCCCGCGCCTTCTTGAACCATGGATTAGTCCCGAGCACTCGTTCCTCAACTCGGGATTAATCCTTTATTTGTTATGAAATTTTGTATTCTTCTATTACATCTTCAAATTGTCTTTTTCCATGTATCACTGCGATTATTAATATTTGTCTCTCTTTCACCTGATAAACAAGACGATAATTATAGACTATTAATTCTCTTATGTCTTCCCTCTCTAATTCCGGTACAACTCTTCCAACTTTAGGAAATTCTTTTAATTTCTCTGTTGATTGAAAAATCTTATTTACTACTGCCTTTGCGTAAAACTGTGAATCTTTTTCTATATATTCTGCAATCGACTCAATATCCTCTACTGCTTCTGGAGACCATACTATTCTGTAATCCATTTACTTAATCTCTCTTTTGCTTCTTCATGAGAAATAGTTCCTTCTTTCTCAGCTCGCTCTATCCCTTTTCGGATTTTTTCTAAGACATAAAGATGGTATTGAATATCTTCAATTGTGCAATCATCTGGAAGTTTTTCAAGTAAATTCTTGACTTCTTCTTTTGCCGTGTTCATTGATAACCTCGCTATAGTTTTTTATATTTTATCATAACGACATGGGGCACTTGCCGACATGGAGCAAGGCCGAAGGTCGCAGCGGAATGGCGTTAAGTGCACCCATTTGTTCAAGTAAGCCGCTACGCGGCAGTTTAACCGTGTGTGGTGATTGTTGCTTGATCAAATGGTTCATGGTATCTTCTGAGGCAACTTGAAGCTCAGTATCTTCTACCCGACCAGGTCAAAAGAAGAAAGGAAGATACCATGAGCAAGTTAATCAAGCGTTTTAAAGAAGATCTCCAGTCTGTGTAAAAGTCTATTTTATCTTTGCCTCCAGATGGGCCTTTATAGACACTTTCATGTGTTTGTTGGCCTGCCCAAGGTGGTCCAGCCATGCTGGTTAGCAGGTTATGCAAAAAGAAGCATTGACTCTTATGCCAGCTCAGTGCTGCGTCTACAGCGCTTCTACAACAAGCCTCTTGAAGATATCACCGAAGAGGATTTACGTCAATACTGGCTTTGTTGCGAAAGGGAATTCGGCTGGAGTGCTGCGACTTTAAGAATTAGCTACTCTGGAATCCAGCATTTTTTTACCCGAACCCTTCTTCGGTCATGGAGCATTTTTAGTAAGATACGGTGGAGACGTGAAGAGACACTTCCAACGATATTGAGTGTAGAAGAAGTAAGAAAGATCATTTATGCTCTTCCCACCTTGCAGAGCCGCACCTTTTACCTCACCTTGTATTCCATGGGGCTTCGTCTCGGGGAAGCATTAGCTCTCCGGGTTGCAGATATTCTCTCCGATAGGGGTCTTGTTCATATCCATGCGGGAAAAGGGGCACTTGACCGTAGGTACCTTTACCCAAGATCACCCTGTTGAGCCTACGCGAATATTATAGAATTCATCACAACCCAAGATGGATTTTTCCTGCCCTAGGGCACAATGGAGGCAAAGGCGCCAGGTTTTCGAAGAAACATGCAAGTGAGCGGTGTCCAAGGGGTTTTACAGCGCACATTGAAACGTATTGGCTTTAAAAAACATGTTCATCCCCACGTGTTTTGACACGCCTATGCAACTCACC
>JALSTM010000113.1 GCA_026983715.1 Desulfobacterales bacterium | reverse complement strand
TGAAATGGCGCTTTTTCTTCGTAAGAAAACGCATTACCCCTATTATTTCACCACTGACTATAATAGGTGTTGCAAGTAGGCTTTCTATACCTTCCTCTTTGGCCTCCCGCCTGTATTCTATACGAGGATCACTTGTTACGTCGTAAATTGCCACCGGCTCGCCCTTGAGCACCAGTTCTATGTTTTTTTCCGCATCAACCGGCCCCCTTGATAGATACTTCTCCGACAAGCCTGATGCCGCCACAAGCTTTAACTTCTGTTTTTCTTCGTCAAGTAACCTTATGGTTATCGCGTCAACTCCCATTATATCGGGAGCACAGCTCACGATGTAACTCAAGACCTCATCAAGGTCCAGAGTAGAATTAACGGTCTTGGCAATACTGTGAAGTGCATTCAAGTACCGCAACTGGTATTTTTGCGTCTCGTAGAGGCGGGCATTTTCGATAGCAATACCGCATTGTTCCGCTATCGACTGAACGAAGTTGATTTCATCTTCGTCGTAATGCCTCTTCTCATCGGTAAGGAGCCGCAAGACCCCCTTGATCTCCCCCTGTATGGGGATCGGCACCGCAAGAATGGTTACACTATCACTTTCCTTTAGATCTTCGTGAAACCTGGTACAGGGACCATTTTTTGCGCTATAAATTGCATACGTTTTCTTCGTTATAACTTCATCTATCTTGCCTTTAGAATCGTAGGGGCAATGCTGTAGGCATTCCTCGCTAAGGCCACAGGATGCGTAGAGTTCCAGACTCTCGCCAGCTTCGTCAAGAAGCCTAATCGTAACCCCCCGAACTCCAACAGTCTCGGCAAGCTTTTCAACAATTCGCTGCATTACTTCTTCGATGTCAAGAGTAGAAGTAATAGTTTTGGCAATATCCTGGTACGCAACAAGGTAACGTTTGTCTTTGCTGATATCAACAAATAAAGATGAACCGTTGGTTGATGTTTGAAAACTTTTCATATTCTTTTGAATCCCGTTTGTCTTCCAGAATTGAGTTTGCAAAATATAAGAAACGACCAGCCGTTATGTCAAGAACAAATAAAAGATCCACGTCTTCCAGTATGCGAAGCCGCAACCAAATGTGAACAGTAAAAGATCCAACTCTGCCTTCGGCATCGGCGAAAAGCACCTTCCACACAAACCCCACCTATAGTTCCGGATGGAGTATTATCTTGATAGAGAGGAGGTAAGATTCGCCGGTTCCCCTACTGGACGGCCTTGCTTACATCCAGCGACTGCCTCATCCGTAAGCCGCGATTTTAAACTCAAGACCAAAAATGAGCGATTTGGTGAATCGGAAGCGAGGTTTCACAAGTGTCCCTTATCCAACGGTTTTAACCGCCAGTAGAAAACCAATGGAGTGCCTCTTGCCCTCTTTTTTGGTGAGCCCTCGTCTTAGCCCACGGTTTAACCGTGAGTACCAACAACAGTGGAGCACCTGCTTTCGTGCCTTTCCGAATTCGCGAGGTTTAGCCCACGGTTTTAACCGTGGGTAAAAGCAGAATAACCAATCAAAGAACCGATTCATCGGTTTCTCTTGAGCCCTGATTAATGCACCAAAAAAGAACAAAGCACACAAAGCCGATCCCTCTTTTTGCCTGTCAGGAGATACCGACAGACATAAAGCGTACCGTTAGCACAGTAGTAACAATTAAAAATCCCTACATCTCCACAGGCTAACACACTAAGGCAGCGAAGCCGCAACCAAAACTCGGGACAAAGATTGATGGTTTCGTAAAAAGTCCTAAAACCGGTCATTGCGAGGATCCCACACCCACTTTATGACGATGTTCTCGACTTAATATCAAGATGTATGGCTTAAAGTGGGTGTGGGAGACGCGGCAATCTCATCAGCAAAAGATTGAGGATTAGGGATGAATCAGCTTCTGCTTTACTCCTTAATCCATGAATTCCTACTCCGGTCTTACCCCCATAATCAGTGAGATTGCTTCGCTGCGCTCGCAATGACAGAACAGGAGATTTTTTGCGATACTGTCAGGATTAAGACACGCTAAAACGTTACATGTTTATAGGGAAGTATTCTAAAACAAAGGATCAAAAACGAGCGATTTTGGCAAAGATGCACGGATGGCTTTTTGCAATCCTCTACTGGAGACCTGCTGTTTTTCTATTTTCAGCAATGGAGAAGACAAGAGCTCGCAACCATTTCCTACCAGGTACTCCATTGCAGCCTGCATCGATGATAACAATTCCTCAAAATTCATTACCTCTAATAAACCTGTGTGAAATGGTGGCGGGAGTGAGGAGGTAAGAACCTGTTCCCTGTTGCTAAGCCCCATGAAAACCCTGGCAAGAATGCAAACGAGTATCCTGGATGACCTTCACCCAGTCCTGGGAACGTTTTCAACTGACGTTTTCGCCGTCGGGAAAAATGGGTCAATTCTTCACTATAGTGGCACAAACTGGACCCAAATAAGTGTCCCTATTTCTCACCAGGCAGATTTCTATGCCATCTGGGGTACATCACCAAGCAACATTTACGTGGGAGGTGACGGAAAGCTATTGCACTACAATGGTTCAACCTGGGAAGAAATAACCAACTCGATACCTCATGCTATCGTGAGTATCTGGGGTACGTCTCCAAACAATCTGTACATACTCGATTCCAATGGTGGAATATACGGCTACGACGGTAGCAGTTGGACTGTTTACAACGACACTACGTCATTTAGCAATTACGGAGGTGGTATAAAGGGGACAAGCTCAGCAAATATTTTTGCGGTGGGTAGCCAAAAAGAGATCTACCATTTTAATGGGAGTATCTGGGAAGCTTACCCAAATCCATCCTTCTCATGGCTGAAAGCCCTTTGGGTGGCTTCACCCAATGATGTGTATGCAGTTGGCTACAAGGTACTATCTTGCACTTTAATGGAACAAGCTGGAATGAGATGCCAGCTCTTTACTTTACACCTGACGCAGATGAGGACAGTTCTGTAGATGGACTCGACCTTGCGCAGTTCGCAAGCGCTTTTGGCGAAGGAAAAGTGAACGGTGAAGAACTGGGCGAGTTTTCGGCAGCTTTTGGGACAGTGTCCCGGTGAAACATTTAGGGAAAGTTAATTTTTATAAAGTGGAATCAACTGGATAATTAGAAATGAATGGTAAAATGTGTCCCATCACAGCGGCAGAATATCACTTTG
>JALSTM010000112.1 GCA_026983715.1 Desulfobacterales bacterium | reverse complement strand
AATGAAGGAAACAATTATGCGAATCGGTATTGGATACGATGTACATGCTTTTGCTGAGCGGAGAGAATTAGTCCTGGGGGGTGTTAAGATACCATATCGAATGGGGCTATCAGGACATTCTGATGCCGACGTTTTACTGCATGCAATCTGTGATGCAATACTTGGAGCTTTGGCTCAAGGTGATATTGGTAAGCATTTTCCTAATAATGATGCAAAATATAAGGGAATCTCAAGTACTAAACTATTGTCAGAGGTGGTGAGCTTAATGGGGCAGGAAGGTTATTCGGTTATGAATCTAGACTGTATAGTTATTGCTCAGGAACCTAAACTTGCCCCTTTTATTGATAGCATGGTACGAAATATCTCGGAAATATTAGGTGTTTCGGATAGGTGTGTTAACGTTAAGGCGACGACAACTGAATTTCTTGGTTTTGAGGGGAGAAAAGAAGGTATCGCGGCCTACGCCGCTGTACTTTTAACTGATAATGGACAAAAGGAGTGAGGCACATGGCGTTGCGTTTTTACAATACTTTGAGCAGAAAGAAAGAACTCTTTGAACCTATGGTTCCCGGAAAAATCGGGATGTACGCTTGTGGAGTCACGGTCTATGACTACTGTCACATAGGGCATGCAAGGTCAGTGGTGGTTTTTGATGTTATTTACAGGTACCTGAAAGCGTCTGGTTACGATGTTACCTTTATAAGGAATTTCACTGACATAGATGACAAGATAATTCAAAAGGCAAATCAGGAAGGAATTCCCTGGAACGAAGTGGCGGAGAGATTTATTGATGCCTACTACGAAGACATGGAGCGGCTCAACATAGAAAAACCAACGTTCGAGCCTAGGGCAACTGAATTTATTGATGAGATGGTAGAGATGGTTAAACTCCTGGAACGGAAGGGTTTTGCATACAAGGTAGATGGCGACGTTTATTTCTCCGTTGAAAAATTTCCCGGCTATGGAAAGCTTTCCGGGAGGAAACTTGAAGACATGCTGGCAGGTGCGCGCGTGGAAGTGGACAGCAAGAAGAAAAACCCCTACGATTTTGCCCTGTGGAAGGCGAGCAAGCCAGGGGAACCAGCCTGGGAGAGTCCCTGGGGACCAGGAAGGCCCGGCTGGCACCTTGAATGTTCAGTTATGAGCCGCCATTACCTGGGAGAAACTTTTGATATCCACGGGGGAGGCGAAGACCTGATCTTCCCACACCACGAAAACGAAATAGCTCAGTCTGAAGCCGCGTACGGCGTTCCGTTTGTCAGATACTGGATTCATCATGGTTTTGTGAAAGTTAACAGGGAAAAAATGTCGAAGTCCCTAGGAAACTTTTTTACGATACGTGAAGTGCTGGAAAGGTATCATCCGGAAGTGTTACGACTTTTCCTTCTATCGAAGCACTACAAATCCCCGGTGGATTTTTCCGATGCCACTATGCTCGAAGCTGAAAAAGGTCTGGAAAGGATTTACAGTTTGCTTGACTCGATAAGTGAAAAAACCAGGAATACAAAGGAGACAAATAGTAGTGAATCCCAGGTCAGGGACGAGTACCCGGAGCTCTACGATAAAGCCAAGGAATTTCCACAGAAGTTGAAAGAAGACATGGATAATGACTTCAACACTGCGGCTGTAATAGGATCTTTTTTTGAATTAACAAGGATTAGCAACAGGTACTTAGAAAAACTCGGCGGAAAAAAGGCGAAGGGGCCAAAAAGGGAGCTTCTAAAATTGACTGAAAAGGTCTTTCTTGATAACGGCAGCGTTCTTGGCCTTTTTGGTGAAAATCCCAGGGAGTTTCTGGATAATCTAAGGGATAAAAAGGCGAGTTCGCTTGGGATTGATGTGGCATTGGTTGAAAAGCTTATCAAAGAAAGGGACAAGGCTAGAAAAGAGAGGGACTTCGCCAGGGCAGATGGAATCCGGGACCGCTTAAGAGTGCTACATGTTATACTTGAAGACACACCTTCCGGAACCCGCTGGCGCGTAGAAGCGGAATGATTTGAAAACAGTAGAAAGGCTGGTTCCGTAAAGTTCTAAATAAACGAACCAGCCTTTTTTTACCTCTTGATATTAACCTCTTTGCTGCATCGGGACAATAACTATCTGGACCCGCCTGTTAAGCTGTCTTCCGGCTTGAGTGCTATTTGTGGCGATGGGTTTGGTCTCGCCGAAACCTATGGTTGTAATTCTGTTTGGATTTACACCGTATTTTACCAGGGCATTCTTAACCGCTTCGGCTCTTCTTTCCGAGAGTCTCTGGTTATACTCTTCGGAACCGGTGCTATCTGTATGTCCTTCGACCCTTATCATTGTTTGCGGGTATTGTCTCAAAACATTTGCCACTCGCTGTATTTCATCATAAGCACCGGGTTTCAGGGTTGCGGAATTAACATCAAAAAGAACGTCAGATCGGAACGTAACGGCAAGCACATTTTGGTCTCGCTGGACCATCACGTTGTCCATGTCCGCCAGTGCATTTCTCATGGCCTGTTCCTGGCGGTCCATGTAGTTCCCGATGGCACTTCCTGCCAGTCCTCCTGCCAAGGCACCTGCGGCCATGCCAATTAATGTAGACTCAGTGTTTCCTCCGATTGCCTGTCCAAGTCCAGCACCAACTGCTGCACCAACACCTGTACCTATTAGGGCACCTTTCTGAGTCTTCGTCTGAGGACCAGCACATCCCACGGCAAGCAGTGCAACAATAGCGAGAAACACAATCAATTTCCTCATATTTTACCTCCTTTTGATAAAACAGTGAAAAATTGTACCCTGTGCAATCTGGCTTCATGGGTCAACGCTAGGGGTGTAGCAAACACCATAACCTCTTTTTTGCACAAGGTACTTTATTCCAATTCTAAATGACTCAGTAGATTTGTCAACTTTAATCGTTCCCACTAAAAACGTTTCGCTTTCTTCCTATGTGCGTAGATTTTTGTTTATGGTTCATCAATTTATGCATTTCATGCATTTTGGGTTAGAAATTGACAAAAAAGACTAATGGTGATAGTTCTTTCAATAACAAATTAACCTGCTTAACACGGGTGGCTAAAAGGATAAGCTCCTCTTTCATTTGTCGAACGGGGGGACAATATATTTTCCAAACTTGAGGAAGGAGTAGGTAATGAAGATTTTAATCAGCGATCATTTATCAGAAAAAGGTATTGATATTCTCAAAAATACCCCTGGCTTCGAAGTGGATATCGAAACATCCCTGACTCCTGAGGAATTGCGTCACGTTATTAAAGACTACGATGCCCTGGTGATCAGGAGTGCAACAAAAGTTACCAGGGAGATAATAGAAGCTGCGGACAGATTAAAGGTTATAGGTAGGGCAGGAATTGGCCTTGACAACGTGGATATCGTGGCCGCCAGTAAACGTGGAATTGTTGTTATGAATACACCGGAAGGTAACGTAATTACCACGGCGGAACATACGATAGCGCTCCTAATGGCCATGAGCCGAAACATACCTCAGGCTGTTGCTTCCATGAAGGCAGGAAAATGGGAGAAAAAGAAATTTCGGGGCAAGGAAGTCTTTAACAAAACTCTAGGAATAATCGGGATCGGACGGATAGGGAGAATAGTAGCCGAGCGTGCAAAGGGCCTGAAGATGCAGGTGATTGCGTATGACCCGTATATTTCTGCAGACCTTATCGAAAAACTCGGGGTAGAGCCAGTAACGTTTGATGAGTTGCTGGAAAAATCTGATTACATCAGCGTGCATACCCCTCTTACCAACGAAACAAGAGACCTTATCAACGCCGAAGCTTTCAAGAAAATGAAAAGGGGGGTCATGGTTCTAAATTGTGCCCGCGGAGGGATCATTAACGAGGAGGATCTCTACAATGCAATAAAGGAAGGTATTGTTGCGCGGGCTGCCCTGGATGTATTCGTTGTCGAACCACCAAAGGATAATCCTCTCCTGGAACTAGAAGAAGTGATTGCAACGCCCCATCTTGGTGCATCCACGGAGGAGGCCCAGGAAAATGTAGCCGTGGCTGTTGCAGAACAGATAGTTGATTACCTTGTCAAGGGTACCATCAGAAACGCTGTAAATGTTCCTGCAGTTGATGCAGAAACCCTTGCTACACTAAAGCCTAATCTTATACTTGCTGAAAAGCTCGGATCTCTTCTTACCCAGATTACTCGCGGGGCGGTAAAGGAGATATCGGTAGAATACATCGGGGAAACTGCAACATACGATACCGACCCAATTACCGTATCGTTAATCAAGGGGGTACTGACTCCTTTTATGGGACATCAAGTTAACTTTGTGAATGCACCTATTTTAGCAAAGGAGAGGCAAATCAAGATCACTGAATCCAAGCGGATGGAGGCAGAAGATTTTACCAATCTCATCAGTGTATACATGAAGACATCGGAAAGTGAAAACCTTGTAGCGGGAACGATCTTTGGAAAGAAGGATCCTAGGCTGGTCAGGATCAATGATTTCCGAATGGAAGCGGCGCTTGAGGGGCATCTGCTCCTTATTTTCAATATTGATACACCGGGTACCATAGGGAGTATCGGAACGTGCCTGGGTAAACACAGAATTAATATATCAATGATGGATGTGGGACAGGTCATCGAAAAAGGCCAAAACATAATACTCTTGCGCACTGATACTCCTGTTCCGGATGAAGTTAGAGACGAGTTACTGTCTTTGGAAAATGTAAACGTGGTTCTGAAGCTAGAACTCTAGTACCCATCTCTGGTTAGGATGAGCTTTTGTTTTTTGTGATTCGGGGTTGCACTTCTTGGGGCTGATGATTAGATTTTGAAAGGGTACCCGTGCAACCACAAGAAGTGGGAGGAAGAGCCTATGGAAGAAGAAAGAAGTGAAAAAGGTTTTAAAGTTAAGGATCGCAGAATTTTCAGCCAGGATGGGGGAAAAAGGGTAGATTTTGAAAAAAAGGAGGAGAGTAAAAGGAGGGTAGACAAGGAGCAACAGAAAGAAAGTGAAGAAACTGGCAGAAAAGGTCAAATACCTTTACCGGAGGTTAACTTTTCCACTTTTATATTTTCTTTAAGTTCCTCGGCGCTTGCCCATTTAGGGGAAATCCCTGACCCCATGACCGGTCAAAGAAAAGTAGACCTAGCACTGGCTAGGCAAACGATAGACATTTTGGGTATGCTGGAAGAAAAAACCAAGGGCAATCTCACCTCTGAGGAAGAATCTTTATTGAAGTCAGTTCTCTACGATCTGCGGCTTAAATTTGTAAAGAAAAAAGAAGCTTCGGAATCCAGGCAGTAATTTCAAAAAAATGCGGAAAATTCTAAAGTTAAGGGCGCCTGCGAAAATAAATCTCTGGTTAGAGGTTCTAAGCAAGAGGCCCGATGGATATCATGATCTTTCTACGTTAATGATACCCCTTGAGTGGGGTGATGATCTTGTTCTAGAAAAAACAAAAGAGGGTATCCATTTAGAATGTTCTGATAAAAAACTAGGGGAGGGGAGAACGAATCTTGCCTATAGGGCTGCGGAAGTATTTTTTGCTGCTTTAGGTGATAAGCATTTTTCAGGTGCGATTGGGGGAACCAGGATTAAGCTTATCAAGAGAATCCCTGTCGGAGCGGGTTTAGGTGGGGGAAGTAGTGATGCGGCAGCCGTGTTAAAAGGATTAAACGAGCTGTATGGAAGCCCCTTTGAAGCGGTTGAGCTTATCGATCTTGCCCTCTCCCTTGGTGCTGACGTTCCCTTTTTTATTGAAGCTCGACCGGCGCTGGCAACTGGTGTTGGCGAGAGGTTAAAGTTCCTTGAAACGAAAGGAAAAAATGCCGAAATATTACCAATGTGGTTTGTTATAGTTAAGCCAGATTTTGAGGTCTCCACACGGGAGGCCTATGGTAGAATTAGGTTGACAACAACGAAGGATAGAATTAATATCACATGCTTGCGTAATTTTCGAAGCAATCTCCACGAAATAATTCGTAATGATCTTGAAGAGGTTGTGATTGGGCTTTTCCCTGAGGTTGGTAACATCAAGAAGGTTCTGGGAGAACAGGGAGCGATAGCTGCTTCAATGACGGGGAGCGGGTCAGCTGTTTTTGGTGTTTTTTCGAAGGAATCTGAGGCTGTGGAGGTAAGTAAAAAGCTTGCCCGGCGGTGGCCCAGCTATTTTGTTCTTGCCACCAGGGGTGCGTACTAGCGTTGTTTCATATTTCTTTGCTTTGATATAAAATTATGATAAAATAATTTGCCTGGAAAAATGAGACGAGAAAATGATGCTGGGGTGTCGTCAAGCGGTAAGACACGGGTCTTTGGAACCCGCATTCGGAGGTTCGAATCCTCCCACCCCAGCCAAGTTGTTTAGTAGATTGATAGAGGTGCTAAGTGTTAGACGGGATCAAGTTGTTTACCGGTAATGCGAATCCTGAACTCGCGCAGGCTATTTGCCGATATCTTGACATACACTTGGGCAAGGCAACCGTCAAAACTTTTAGCGACGGCGAGATAATGGTCGAAATAGGTGAGAATGTCCGGGGCAAAGATATCTACGTACTTCAATCTGCGTGTCACCCCGTTAACGATCACCTCATGGAACTACTCATCATGATCGATGCCTTAAAGCGTGCCTCAGCCGCCAGAATAAACGTGGTTTTCCCCTATTACTGTTATTCCAGGCAGGACAGGAAAGTAGCACCCCGGGTTCCGATAAGTGCGAAAATGGTGGCTGACCTGATATCTGTTGCGGGAGCCCACCGGTTAATTTCCTTGGATCTTCATGCCAATCAGATTCAGGGTTTTTTTGATATACCGGTTGATAATATCTTTGCAGCACCCGTGATGTTGGAACATATGAAAGATCGCTTTAAAAGTGATCTTGATAAAGGGCGGTTTGTGATTGTTTCTCCTGATGCCGGCGGGGTTGAAAGGGCAAGAGCTTTTGCCAAGAGGCTAGCCTGTGGACTTGCCATTGTCGTCAAACGTGGTACTGAAGATTCTGACAAAAATGCGTGGGAACTTATCGGGCATGTAAAAGATATGAGTTGCATGATCCTCGATGACATGGTCGACACGGGAAAGACCTTGCTCAGGGCAGTTAACGCTCTCCATGAGGCCGGTGCCGCTAGAATCAATGCGTGTTGTACCCACGGAGTGTTATCTGGAAACTCCGTTGAACAAATAGAAAACTCGTATCTGGAATCCCTGATCATCACCGACAGTGTTCCGTTGAGGGAGAAAAAAGAGCGGACAACAAAAATTGAAGTATTATCGGTTGCTCCCCTCCTTGGGGAAACAATTAAACGAGTATATCATCATGATTCGGTGAGTTCACTTTTTGTATAAAATAGAAATGGAGAAGGTGTAATGAGTGAGATTAAACTTGAAGCGATTGTCAGAGAAACACGTGGTAAGGGTGGAGCGAGAAGTTTGCGAAGAGAAGGATATGTCCCGGGGGTATTGTATGGCTATAAAACAGATAACCTTTCCCTCGCTGTTAAACAAAGTGATCTTATAAAGATTTTGCACGATCCCAAGAAACGAAGAATGGTGCTTGAACTTGTTATAAAAGATAACGGCGGCACTAGCAAAAAGGTGATAATAAAAGAAATACAGAATGATATAATTAGGCATCTTCCAATCCATGTGGACTTTTATGCACTCGACGAAACGAGGAAGATGAGAGTTGAAGTTCCCGTGACGCTGGTTGGAGAATCTATCGGTGTAAAAAACGGGGGTATACTACATCTCCACATTGATGAAATAGAGATCAAGTGCCTGCCCCATGATATCCCCGAAGAGGTTACCGTGGATGTTAGTCAGCTCGATGTAGGAGATGCCATATTCGTGAAAGACCTCGAGGCGCAGGTAAAGTACGAATTCGTGGAAGATCCGAATCAGATTATAGTTTCAGTCGAGCATCCTGCTGCTGAGGTCGAAGTGGCTGAAGTCGAAGAGGAAGGTATGGAGGAAGAAGAAGCTGCTGCGGAGACGGCCGAAAAGGTAGAAGAAAGCGAGAAAGAATAGGGATTGATGTTGTGCTAGAAGACAAGGACCTTGAGGACATAATGAAGTTGCGCAACCTGGTAAAAAGATAGTAGATAAAAGTTACGGAATTTGATCACGGTAAAAAGATACCTCACATCCCAAAATGTTTATTATGAGTTTTGAGCGGCTTTACGAAGCCGCTTTTTTATTATTTCGCTGCGCTGGTAATAACTATGCTCTAGCTTTTGTTCGATGCTATATTTAGAAAGTGGGTCCCTAAGTAAAAGCACTCGAGGTATTCTATATGCCACCGAAGAAGTCTATTAAAGTTATAGTTGGATTAGGAAACCCCGGACCAAGGTATGCGAACACCCGTCACAACGTTGGTTTCATGGTTGTGGACAAACTTGCCGAACGGTTCAGAATTGGCATCACCAGATCTCGCTTTTCCGGCTTGTGGGGAGATGTGAACATAGGGGATGACAGAGTATACCTTTTAAAGCCTCAAACCTACATGAACAGAAGTGGTCAAAGCGTTGGAGGGTTTATAAAATACTTTAAAATTCCAACTACCAGTATGCTTGTTATTCACGACGATCTCGATCTTCCTTTAGGCAGGATTAAGCTGGTTAGGAGAGGTGGCGCCGGTGGTCACCGGGGGGTAAAATCGATTATGGAAGTTTTGGGGACTAACGAATTCAATCGTATGAAGATTGGGATAGGTAGGCCCAGATACAACGAGGACATTGAAGGCTACGTGTTAAGTCCTTTTTATGCCGATGAAAGAAAAACCCTGAGTAAGGTTCTTGATACTGCTGTTGAAGGTATAGTTCTTGTAGTTCGAGAAGGTTTGGAGCGCGCAATGAATGTGGTTAATGCCTTTAAGTTGGAGGATGAAAAAAAAAGAGCGGAGTAACCGCTTACAGTTACTCCGCTCCTCGGTAAGCCATATACGCTTCTCAGAATTATCCGAAGAATCTCACAAGAATGGGAGCAATAACCAAAGATACAACGGAAACGAGCTTCATAACGATATTCATCGTTGGCCCGGAAGTATCTTTAAACGGGTCACCAACCGTATCTCCAACCACAGCAGCCTTATGAGCATCGGAACCTTTTCCTCCAAAATGACCGGCCTCGATGTATTTCTTCCCGTTATCCCATGCTCCTCCACCGTTTGACATGAAAAGTCCCATGAGAACGCCTACGGTGGTGGTCCCGCACAGTGTGCCTGCAAGGGCACTTGTACCAAGGATAAAACCAACGGCAACCGGCGTTAAAACAACGATACATCCTGGCAAAATCATGCTTTTGATAGCTGATACTGTTGCTATGGCGACACATTTTTCAGGATGGCACTTGGCCTTCCCTTCCAGAAGGCCGTCGATTTCCCTGAACTGTCGTCTTATTTCTTCCACCATGTCGAAGGCGCCCTTACCAACAGCACGCATGGTCAGAGCAGCTACGATAAATGGAAGTATACCGCCGATGAATACCCCGATGACTACGTGGGGATCAGTGAGACTCACGGTCTTGAGACCCACCGCCTGGCTGTATGCAACAAAGAGAGCCAGGGCTGTGAGAGCGGCCGATCCGACGGCAAATCCCTTTCCAATCGCTGCGGTTGTATTACCTAAAGCATCAAGGGTATCAGTAATTTTTCTTACCTCTTCACCAAGGTGACACATTTCTGTGATTCCACCAGCATTGTCTGCAATAGGTCCATAGGAGTCAATAGTCATGGTTGCGCCCACGGTGGAAAGCATTCCGACTGCCGAAATACCAATTCCGTAAATACCTGATGCCCTGTAAGCCAGGTAAGTGGCAACACAGATGCCGAGAAGTGGAAGTGCGGCACTTTCCATACCTACAGATAACCCGGTGATGACATTGGGTCCGGGACCGGCGGTAGAAGACTGGGCGATTCTCCTAATAGGAGGTCCACTGGTGTAATATTCAGCAAGAAGCCCGACTACAATACCGCAGAGAAGGCCCCAAACAACGGCCCAGAAAACTCCCATGGGTAATCCGATCTTGCGGTTCAGGTAATAAAGAACGGCTACCAAAGCACCTGCCGCCACGAAGGTAGAATAGCGTAAAGCGGCTTGAGGAGACATTCCCTTGAGTATTTTAATGGATGCAACACCAGGAAGGGCAGCAAGAAATCCTCCCATGGCAACAAGCAACGGGAAAGCCATGTAGGCAAGTCGCATATCCCCCGTTTCCTTGCTCAATGGCATGGTGGCTCCAATAGCAATCGTAGCAATGATAGCGCCGCAATAGGACTCGAAGATGTCAGCACCCATTCCGGCGATATCCCCAACGTTGTCCCCTACATTGTCAGCAATAACACCCGGATTTCTCGGATCATCCTCGGGAATTCCAGCTTCCATTTTCCCAACAAGATCCGCGCCAACGTCGGCAGCTTTCGTGTACACACCACCACCCATACGAGCAAAAACAGCAATGGAACTTGCTCCCATGGCAAAACCATTAATGATATATGCCGTGCTGGCATCATGACCGTAGATCCGAAACCAGATACCGATTCCTAAAATTCCGAGTCCTGCCACCGAAAGACCCATAACAGCTCCGGAATAATAGGAAACATCCAGTGCTTCTGCCATTCCTTTCTTCCAAGCAGCCTCGGCAGTTCGTGAGTTCCCCCTCGTTGCCGCAGTCATGCCGAAAAAACCGGCAAACATCGAGCAAAGAGCACCCGTAAGGAATGCCACAGCGGTTGGCAGGTTGATCATATAAAATAGAAAAGCAAAAACGATGACAATGAATACAAGTAATGCTGAGTATTCCTTCTTAAGGAAAGTCATTGCTCCACTGTGAATCATATCCTCCAGTTCCATCATGCATTCATTGCCGCGCGGATGGGCCTTCACGTACAAATACACCAAGAAGGCCAGAATTATACTTCCTAGACCAAAATACGGTGCCCAATCAACCCATGAAATCATTGTCCTTCACCTCCTAGACTTTGTGCTTTTTTTAACGAAGCAGTTGTAAAAAAAACTCCCTTTCAAGGAGAGCACGGGGTACTATATGTTGTTCAATTCAACCAAAGTACCTCCCCACCTAATCTATGACTAACTTCTCACCCCCTCTCCTGTGAAGAAATTAAACTCTTCTTATGTAGTGCTCTATAAGATAAATGAGTAGAAAACGAAAGACTTTGTAACTATTTTATCTTTCTAAGGGTGATAAATGCCGCTAAGAGATTATTTCACCGGTAGCAAGTTTAGAAGAATATTTAAGGTGAGTCAAGCGTAAAATCTTACCTCTTGGCAATTAATTACGGATTCCCAGGGAAGCCACATCTCACAAGTTCTTCATTAGATTTGTACTACAATTCACACAATCTGTTTCTAGAGGTAGTACGACGTGGTAGTACTCCCTTTTCATTGGGGCAAATTTATGCTATCATAAATATTACGCAAAAATCCCAACTTTTGCGTCTTATTTAAACGAATGGGAGGGAAAAATGTTTAAAGTTGGGGATCTGGCTGTTTACCCCGCACATGGCGTGGGTATTATAGAATCAATAGAAAGCAAAGAAATAGGGGGTTGTCAACAGGATTTCTATATCATGCGGATACTCGAAAATGACATGATTATCATGATTCCGACGTCTAATGCTGAATCGGTGGGACTTCGTCAGCTAATCTCACCTGAGGATGTGCCGAAAATATTTAAGATTTTGAAAACCCGGGAAGTATCCGTGGATGGCCAAACATGGAACAGAAGGTACCGGGAGTACATGGAGAAGATAAAGACCGGGTCCGTTTTCGAGCTAGCCAGAGTCCTAAGGGATCTTTCGGTGTTGCGTGAAGATAAGGATCTTTCCTTTGGCGAGAGAAAAATGCTGGACACCGCTCGTAGTTTGCTCGTAAAGGAACTTTCGATTGCTCAAAATGTGGACGAATCCAAAATAGAAAAAGATATAAATGGTATTTTTCACTGGGATGAACTTGAATGTTGAAAGGTACAGAAGGCTTAGGGGGTTAAGGAGATAGAGAAAAGAACTTCTGTATTTTCTTAGTTTTATTACTAAATCAGGGGTTTTGGGTCAATCAATTGAGTTTTTGTGTTCAAATCTCATTGTCAAAAAACTATTCTTGCTGGTGCCCACCAACGGTATCCAACCGAAAAATACCTTCGGTTTCGACATACACAATGTTCCGAAGAACCAGGAATAAGTACTCGATGTGCTTTTCCTAAGTGCTTGTAATGAATATTCCTTTTCACAACGGACCATGGAGTTCCCGCTTAATGCAGGGTTGAAATCTGGAACGTCGATGTGAGTTTTTGTAATCTATTGAATTATCACCAAGGGAAGTATAGAATTTCGTAGGAAAGGGGGTGAATAGATGAGATTGATTCGATATGTCTTGTATTTTCTCATTTTGCTGGTGTTTTCCGTAAGCGGTTATTTTTTGGCAAACCAGCTTGAAATTTGGAAGAATTGCCCGTGGTGTAACTGGATTGGGGCGGCTGTAGGATTAGGATTTGCAATACTAACTTTATTAATAGAAAAAATAATAAGGAAAGTCCCCCTTAAAGTAATCCTCGGTGGCACCCTGGGTCTTCTTCTGGGTCTTTCTATTGCTAAGCTCCTTGGCTATACCCTTAGCGGAATGGAAAATAACGCCGTGCGGATTCCCATTTTCGTGATTCTGTCAGTAATGTTCGGCTACATAGGAATGGTACTTGGCAGTATTAAAGTTGAAGAATTTAACATGCCAACCTTTGGTTTATTGCCGAGGGGCGCCAAACGAGGTACGCCTTTTAAGGTTGTAGATACCAGCGTTATAATTGACGGCAGAATATTAGATATTTGTGAGTCAGGATTCATCGAGGGAGTATTGATAATTCCTCAGTTTGTGCTCCAGGAACTCCAACTCATAGCGGATTCCAATGACCCGGTGAAGCGGGCAAGAGGGCGACGCGGACTCGAGATACTGCGAAAGATGCAAAGAAGTGGAGACGTTGAAATAAAGATTGTTGACCAGGATTTTCCTAATCTTCATGGCGTTGACTCGAAATTGATAGCCCTTGCCCTGGATATGCAAGCAAAGATCTTAACCAACGACTATAATCTAGCAAAAGTGGCAGAAGTACAAGGTATCCAGGTTTTGAACATAAACAAGCTGGCGAGTGCATTGAAGCCTGTAGTTTTACCCGGCGAGGTACTTCATCTGCAGATTATGAAAGAGGGTAAGGAAGAGGGACAAGGAGTGGCTTACCTGGAAGACGGAACTATGGTTGTGGTTGAAAATGCAAGGAAGTACCTGGGAAAAGAGGTTGATGTTTCTGTTACGTCCGTTTTGCAGACAACGGCAGGGCGAATGATTTTTACCACCTTGAAAGAGGAAGGTCACAGAAAAAGTCACTAGGAACCGCAATTCCGTTTGATGTCGCAGAGATATTTAACCCAGATGCCTACCAGCTAAGAAGGGGATGTTTTTGAAGGGGGCAGATTCGTTAATTAACCTGGTTATTGATGAGAACGAATCGGATGTTAGACTCGATGTTTTCCTGGCCAGGGAGGCCGGATTTGTTTCCAGGGAAGAAGCAAAAAAAGCTATTAAAGAAGGCTGGGTTTTCGTAAATGAACATGTGGCGAAGCCGAGTTACGTGGTCAGAAGCGGAGACGTGATAACGGGAAAGATCCCGGCGAGAATCACCCCTGCTAAGGTCTTGAAGCCTGAGCCAATTCCACTCGAAGTTCTTTACGAGGACAATAGTATTGTTGTGATTAATAAACCTGCCGGCTTGGTTGTCCATCCTGGCGCAGGAAACTATACCGGTACTCTTGTGCACGCGCTTCTCTTCCACTGTCGTAATCTTGCTCCCCAGGGGGCACCCCTTAGACCCGGCATTGTCCACAGGCTGGACAAGGGAACCTCGGGGGTACTTGTGGTTGCCAAAACTGCTACTGCTTACAAGTCGCTGGTAATGCAGTTTAAAGAGGGAAGTGTTCAAAAAAAGTATTATGCCCTTGTCTATGGTAATGTAAAAGACGATGTCGGAATGCTCGAAACGGGTATACAAAGACACCCGAAAGACAGGAAGAAGATGGCCGTTACCCTGGAAGGAGGGAGGAAAGCTATAACACGCTGGAAGGTAAAGAGTCGCTTCGATCAGTTTTGCCTTCTCGAAGTATCAATCAAGACCGGAAGAACACACCAGATCCGTGCTCACTTCAGTTACCTCGGACATCCGGTGGTAGGTGATTCAACGTATGGGGGACATAGGAGAATAAATACGATTCGAAATACTGAAATTCGCTCGACAATTTCTGGTCTCAAAAGGCACCTTTTACACGCCTATTTCTTGAGTTTCAACCACCCGGAAACTGGCGAGCGAGTTTCATACACGCTGCCTTTGCCGGAGGAATTTAAAACGATACTTGGTCTCCTGACGAAAAGACATTAACTGTCCAGCAATGCTGGTTAGTCAAAAACTAAACCAGCGAAGCCGCAACCAAGTTTGAACCGCTAAGACGCTAAGAGCGCAAAGGGATATTCTTTTTTCCTTGAGCAGTGTGTAACTGCTCAAGGAAAGAAGCCTGCCCTTCAGGCATGCTGTTGGTACAG
>JALSTM010000111.1 GCA_026983715.1 Desulfobacterales bacterium | reverse complement strand
CGAGGCAAACAGCGGGGTAGATATTTTCTGGCGGTATGATTTCGGGGATTAAAAACCCCAGGTGACCACTAATTCTTTTTTGGAGGTCACAGTTATTTTTGACAGGAGAAAAGATCTGCTCCAGAATACTAGGCAGGAAATTACTAAGGAGTGAACAAAATGAAAATGCAGGAAATCAGGAAAAAGGCAAAGGCATTGGGTATAAACAGCTTCGGAAAAACAAAGGTTCAACTGATTAAAGAGATTCAGAAGGCGGAAGGAAACTTTGACTGTTTTGGTACGGCTACAGACTATTGCGACCAGTTTGATTGTTGTTTTAGAGAGCTGTGCCTTGGCTTAAACAACCCAAGAAAGAAAACTAAACGATCGAGAAAAAAGAAAGTACAAGCTAAAGCGGTTCCAGCAAAGGCTTAACGTTGAATGATTTCCTTGGAGCAAGACATAGAAAAAATTCTAAGAGCGGAACACTATGACCCGTTCCAGGTTCTGGGGGCTCATCCGCTGCCGGCTTCTCCAGAGGGGGAGGAAAGGTGTATTGTACGCGCTTTTTTGCCCGATGCACGGGCAGTTTTCGTTATTCTAAGAGATGGCAAGGAAAAGAAACTTGATCGAGTCAAAAAACCGGGACTTTTTGAAACGGTAATCAACAGGCGTGACATAGAAACGCACTATAAATTGAGAGCCGTAAACGAGTCGGGCTTCGAAAAAACCTTTGTCGACCCATACACTTTTCTACCGTTGCTGAGCGACTACGACCGGTATCTTTTTAACCAGGGTAAACATCACTTCATTTACGAAAAACTGGGATCACACGTTGAAACCGTGGATGGAATTGAAGGAACTGTATTCCGGGTATGGGCCCCCAATGCCTTACGAATGAGCGTTGTGGGGGAATTCAACAACTGGGATGGTCGGGTACACATGATGCGGGTTCTCGGTTCATCCGGAATATGGGAACTCTTTATACCTGGCATAGGCGAAGGGGCTTTATACAAGTTTGAAATAAAACCTCAAAACGGCGCTCCCTTTGTAAAATCTGACCCTTACGCTTTTTATTCTGAACGACGTCCCAAAACAGCCTCCATTGTGTATAAACTCGGCAAGCACAAGTGGATGGATGAAAAGTGGCAAAAAGAAAAAGAAAGGACAAACCCATTTGATTTGCCAATGACCATTTATGAAGTGCACCTGGGATCCTGGAAAAAACCTCAAAATGACCCCAATTCTTTTTTCAATTACAGGGAAATTGCTGTTAAGTTAGTGGACTATGTCAAGGAATTGGGTTACACGCATATCGAACTTCTCCCTATCATGGCACATCCACTGGATTCCTCTTGGGGGTACCAGGTATCGGGTTACTACGAACCGACTGCAAGGTACGGAAAACCGGAAGATCTGATGTTTTTCGTTGATTATTGCCATCAAAACAGCATCGGAGTAATTCTGGATTGGGTTCCGGCACATTTTCCCAAAGACGCTCATGCCCTTGGAGGCTTTGACGGTACCCATCTTTATGAGCATGCAGACCCCAGGAAGGGTGAACACAAGGACTGGGGCACTCTCGTTTTCAACTACGGAAGAAACGAGGTCAAGAATTTCCTTATAAGTAATGCTCTTTTCTGGCTCAAAGAATACCACTTCGACGGCCTTAGAGTGGATGCGGTAGCTTCAATGCTGTATCTGGACTACTCCAGGGCTGACGGAGAATGGATACCCAATGAATACGGCGGAAGAGAAAATCTGGAAGCCATTGCTTTTTTAAAAGAACTCAACGAGGTGGTCTATTCGTATTTCCCGAAAGCCCTGATGGTTGCCGAAGAATCAACGGCTTGGCCGGCAGTTACAAAGCCAACCTACCTCGGAGGGCTCGGATTCAGCTTCAAGTGGAACATGGGCTGGATGAATGACACTCTTTCCTACTTTTCCACGGATCCCATCTACCGGAAGTACCATCACAATAACCTGACTTTTGCTATCATGTACGCATTTTATGAAAACTTCATTCTACCCCTATCCCACGACGAAGTCGTACACGGGAAAAAATCCTTGCTCAGTAAAATGCCAGGAGATGAATGGCAGCAATTTGCCAACGTCAGGTTGCTATTCACATATATGTACGGACATCCAGGCAAGAAGCTCTCCTTTATGGGCAATGAAATAGGGCAGCGAGAAGAATGGAACCATGCAGAAGAACTCCACTGGGATATACTCAATTACCCGTACCACAGGGGGCTTCAAAGATTCATAAGAGACCTGAACAAGCTGTACAGGCAAGAAAAATCAATGTGGCAAATCGATTTCGATTACACCGGATTCGAGTGGATAGACTTTCACGATGCAGACAACAGCATCATTTCTTTCATGAGGAAATCGAAAGATCCGAAGGATTTCTTACTATTCGTATACAATTTCACACCGGTGGTTCGTGAAAAATACAAAATTGGAGCTCCTCGCCATGCCTTTTATCGAGAAATTCTAAACAGTGACTCGGAGTACTACGGGGGGAGCAATGTCGGAAACGGTGGAGGAATCATGAGCGTACCCAAGAAATATGGCCTCTGGCCCTGTTACCTGGAACTCACCCTGCCTCCCCTGGCTGGGCTTATTTTAAAGCCAGAACAGATCGGAGACACCGGGAGCTAAGCCTCGCGAGGTTATCCAAGTCTGAACCGGTAACTGCTGACAAATTAGCTAAAAATCACCTGTTCTGCCATTGCGATCCCGCACCCACTTCCTGCGAACTGTAGGAGCAATGGCAAATAGTCGTATTTGAAGTAGGTGTGGGATCGCAATGACCGGGTTTTAAGACTTTTTACGAAACCATCAATCTTTATCCTGACTTTTGATTGCAGCTTCGCTGCCTTAATTACTTACCTGAATCCGTCACGAGACTTTATGGCTAATTTGTATAGCTTGTCTAAATCGCTCACTATTGACTACATAGCCAGGATAGATTATTCTCCACCTTGTCAAGTAATCTTTTTACGCCCTGCGGGTCGTTCACTTGGACCGCATCTTCGGCGGCATCGCCCGCCGGATATAGCGTACTATAGTCCGTCGGGCTCTTCCTTGCATCTGCGGCCCAGGGAACGATCACGGATTCAGGACTTTGCTTGCCAATGGGCTCCTGCACGTCATGCCCCCCAGATCTGCTCAGGGGCAGGCTTCATCCGGCATTCAGTG
>JALSTM010000110.1 GCA_026983715.1 Desulfobacterales bacterium | reverse complement strand
ATATGCCACAGATAAGCAGCGCCAATTGGAGCATGTGCTGGGAGCTTTTTCCCTGTACCTAAATTTTCTTGCCATTTTTTGGTCAGTTTTCCCAAATCGTGGTATTCAACTACGATGCGAAATACATCTCGCAACTCGTCGAGTTTCCAACCTTTCTGATCCAGCCCAAGAACTTTCATAAGTGGTGTACAAAATTGAGGGAAAACGACCTCAAAACTTTCGACACAACGTAAAATATGAAGGTGATAAGGCTCTTGAGGAGCACTATATAACGAATGTTCCGACATCAGCTATTACTCCATACTCGGGATTGTAATTTTCGATACTCAGGACATAATGTTTAAAAGGTAAAATTTCTCTGGCTTTTCTGGCTTCCCATTCACCCTGTTCCCAGTTGAAATAAATCTCATAGCTAAGAAGTTTCTTTTTGAGTAGACCCCATGCAACACCGTAGTCGAGTTGTATAAAATGCTTAGAAATATCAATTTCTTTAACGGTGCCTTTGATTTTATCTTCAACCTTTCTCCCCTTTCCTTTCGACCAATCAATTACAGCAACCGTCACTGGTTTCCCTTTTCTGAGCTGTATGTTTTCAGGGCGAGTATCTGCATAGAGAGTACATTCATAAAGGTCAATAAGACTGGAACTGGCTTCAAAATCATTTGCCTTGTAGTCTAGTATATCAGCAAATTCACACATTTTGTCAAAGTCCTTCATGTTCATGTTCTGGTTTCGGACAAGCCAATCCCTAGTCACGTCGAGATGAATTTCCTTATATGGCAGATGCCCTTTTTCATGTTCAACAGGGAAAACGATGATCTTACCTTTTTCTCCGCGGTATCTGGCACACCTTCCCGCACGCTGTATTAGTGCGTCAGCGGGAGCTAGTTCCGTTAAGAGTATTTCAGCAGAAAAATCTATGCCAGCTTCTAATACTTGTGTGGAAACAATAATCTTTTTACCATTCTTTGAAGCATTACTTTTTGCATTACCTCTAGTTAAAAAAGAAAGTGCACGATATTCGTGTTCACTCCGATCACTGTTGGTAAAACGGGAATGGAGAAGCACGATTCTTTCACTATCCAAATGAAGTCTTTCTTTTATTTCCTTATAAACTTCCTGTGCCCTCTTAACCTGATTCAGAACAACTAAAGTGTTTTTATTCTTGATTATTTCTAAAACATCCTCGGACAAATTAGCTTGCTCATTTTCAAAAATGGGGTTGGTTTCAATACTGACCTCCAGCTCGTTTTTGAGATCTATTTTTCCTGTGATAGTTTCCACCTTTTCGAATACAGAACGATTTTCAAACAAACTTTCTTGCAGACGGCGGGGCATGGTTGCTGTCATAACAACAAAAGGGACACGCGAAATCTGGAGAATCTCCAACAATGCACGCATTATTGAAAAAGTCATCTCATCCCTGTACATGTGAGCTTCATCAAAAACAATAAATGAGGAAGCTATCGCCCCCGAAGGCATATCAATATGTTTCTGTACATGGCGACTCGATCTGGCAAATGCATAAACAAACTGGTCCAATGTAGTTACAATGATGTCTGCCACATAAAATGGTGCTTCTGGTCTTCTACCATGTTGAACTTCTACGGAGATATGTTTAGAAATGCCAGCTGCGTATTTTGCAATTCTCCCCGAAAGATTATCGATCATCACCCTCATTGGAAGTACGTAAATCAATCTTGGAGCCAGAAAAAACTTATTCGTTAAAAATTGGTATAAAAAGGGCGCTACCACTGCTTCTGTTTTTCCTGAGCCTGTTGAAGCTTTTAGTATAATAGGATGAGTATATTTAAATAGGCTTTCAAACATCTCTACTTGATATTCGTAAGGACTATCAATCCCAAATAATCTCTGGTATGTACTAAATACCTCTTGCTCGGTCACCATATTCTCTTCCTATATTTTTCTTTCAACTTTTGTAGTGCTACCCTAGAAAAACCTAGCCAGGAGCTCGTCATTCACAAGCTCCCTATCAAAACCTTGGCCCAGGACCTTGATTCTCCTGAAATCTTCCTGGCAGAAGGGAAAGAGGTATACACTGTCTTCATCTTCGTTAATTAAGTCGAGACACATTTCAGCGAGTTCATCAAATCGGTTAGCCTGCAGTCTCCCTAAGAATACACTTTTTTGAACTCTTTCTAAACCATATTTTTTACATTCCTTGGCAACCCTGTTTCGAATCTTATCATCGCTGATGTCATAAATTACCCAGATGAGAACCGACATTTAGATCTCCTTTATCTCGAGCCACTTTGACTTAGACTTTCCAGTACCAGAAAGAAGCATGTTTGCAAGGCAATGAGCCTCATGCTGGAGCACATGCCTGCGTTTTACGTTTCTTCGCTTGTACCTTATCTTTGTATCGAGGTGATTGTTCAGTGCTTCAACCACTACAGGCTTGCCATCCGAATTCAACGAAACGGCGCCTTCCACAAAATCAAAATATGACTCCTTCATTTTCCTGCCGGTAAAGAGGTAAACAACGGTCTGTTCCGCAAATATTCTGAAGGGCTCGATCAAATCAAAAACAAGGGACTTCTTGTTGTAGTTATCTGTATGAAGAATTCCTACAAAAGGATCGAGACCAGCCAATATGCATGCCTTTTCAACCTGCGAGTACATGATACCGTAACAGTAATTGAGCGCTGCATTGAAAGGATCCCTCGCAGGTCTTCTCGAACGCTCACTGAATCTGTACTTTCGGGGAAGTAACCCAGAGATACACCTGAAGTAACTTCTTCCGGCCGTACCTTCGAGGCCAAGTATAAAATCCCGGTTATCACTGACTGTTCCATCCAACACCAGGAGATACGAGAGAGATTCTCCGATTGTTTCAAGGGCTTCTTCAAAAAGATCTTCTTTTCCGGGACGAGCATGCATAAGTTTTTTTAAAAACGTAAGCTGGTTTTTCATCTTTTGCCCAATCATCTCTTTCACTACCCGCATGCCAAGCGTATTTTCCGAAAGTCCGAGTTGTTTCCTTCTTATAAGCGCCGTGCTTCCCATCTTGGAAAACCATACCCTCCCCTGCGGATCTCCGTATTTGTCCAGGAAAACGATGTCAATGTTATGTTCAAGGGCAAGTGATATGGCCTGGCTCGATATCAGAACCTTGTTAGAGACGACAATACTCTCCAGCTTCAAAGGAGAAATATCAATCATCGCATCAACCTGCTTGAACCTGAAGCATTCGTCTTTTTGCGTAATATACGTTCCTGGCGTATTTACAAAGAGTTGCATAGGTATTTCCCCTCAAAACTCCTATTCCCCCTCCTTAGCTTGGCTTACTAATTTCACGTGAAGACGGTCATCGTCATTTCGGTAACGATCAAGCACGGCAACTATTTCTCCAAAGTAAAGCCTTCCACGATCCATCAGTGGAGCCACAAACCTGGCTATATCTCTCCTCAAGTATCCGAGCTTTTCTCCGTTTTTCCAGAGAAACGCTACCGCATTTGCGTCGTGGCTGTTTTCGTGCTCGCGAATAACGCTCACCCTATCACCAGGTTTTATTCTTAACCTTTCTGATTTTACGCCACAATCTGCCAATTCCACGAACCTGTCCTTCCTGTAACCAAATCCAATTACCCTGGTTCTAAATTCAGATGCACCCCGGTACCACTCATAGGCGGCTTCATCGAGGTCTCGCGGGAGCCCACCGGCAAGATACGTGGTATTTAACTTTGAAAGGTCTACGTCTTCAAAGGTGCCTAGCGAATACTCGAAGAATATCTCCTTGCAGCCACCTTCGCCAAGAATGTTCCTCAACAAAGACAAGTAACTGCTATCAGACACAAAATCAAAATTAATCCAAACTCCAACCTTGTAAACAGCCCCAACCTGGAAGTAGCTGAGCACCTTTGCACACTTAACGAGAAACCGGTAGTGCAGAGACCTCATTGCACAACTATTATCTAACTGACTCAGCGCGAGTTTTGCCCTCATCCCGATTTCGTCAAAATCGAAGTCTTCCACACGCAATGCGAGTTTTTCAGGAATATCTCTACCGTCTTCAACCGAATCAATATCAAGAAGCCCGCTTCTCGTTTCAACAAAACGATACAACCTATCTGAAACCTTGAGCCAAAAATCCATGCGATTTCCTTCCATACGATCAAAATATTTGACAAATACCTGTTAGCTTGTCTAAATGAAAGAAGCTTCCGATGCCTTTAGCTTTTAAAATAACATGGTGCATTTCTCATATAGTGATACGGGGGGAAATTTTTTATGGGGGTTCTTGAAAGAATATATTTTTTCCACAGAGAAGTAGCAGAAAACCGCTTTCCCAACGCAACCACAATAATGAACGAATTTGAGGTCTCGAGAGCCACCGCTCACCGAGATATTTCGTACCTGAAAGATAGGCTGCTCGCTCCCCTTGCTTACGACAACTACAGGAAGGGCTACTATTACGACGACAAGGATTTTAGGCTTCCCTTCGAAGAAAGTCCAAGGTTGCTATTCTTCCTCGGCATACTCCACAAGCTAGCGGAAGAGTCCGGGCTATCAAGTCTCAAAGAAGTCCAGGATTTAAAAAAGCGCCTTGGACAGCTTTTATCTGCAGATTCCAAGAAACTAATTGATTCGATTTACTGCGAAAGAATAGAGGTGGAATACTTTAACACGGAAGTTCTCGAAACAATCATAAGTGCATTTCAGAATGGTCTTGCGCTCAAGATTATTTACAGGAAAGTCGGGGGAAGCCCCGTCAAAAGGGTCATTCACCCGCTTCGGCTCATAAACTACCAGGGAAGGTGGTATGTTCTGGCTTACTGCGAACTCAGAGAAGATGTAAGGGTTTTTCACGCATCACGAATTATTGAAATTGAAGTATGTAGAAAGAAAATAGAGCCCAGATTCTGTTCAAACATAAATACCGACGAGTTTCTGGAAAAAGCCTTTGGAATATTTAAGGGAGACAATATCAAAATAGCCCGAATCCTGTTTTCCGGTATTGCGGCCGAGATAGTAAGGAATCAAAAGTGGCACAAAAACCAACAACTCGAGGAAACCGCAGACGGTATTATTCTCAGCTTGCCCGTTGCTGACCTTCCTGAGATCATGATGAAGGTGCTCCAGTTCGGATCCAGGGCAAGGGTGCTGGAACCGCCCGAACTGGTAGAAATGACGAAGGAAGAAATCAGGAAAATGTACGAAGGATTGGAAATTGAAGAAAATCCATAAATTCTTGTAGAATTCGAAAACTGAAGGGATAGAAGGTGATAAGAGAACTAACAGTGCCTGTCTATGAGACGATGGTTGCTTAATTTCCTTTTCGGGGATAGTGGAACCCCTGGCGTTTGGGCAAGGGGAAGTTTTGAATTGGCGGGAAGCTACTTGTTATTCCCAGGGAAGCGGGTATGCAGTGATTGTCGCGCTCGGAAATCCAGGATATCGAATGATTTCGTGAGCGAGAGTCGTTTAGTTTGATGTTTAGGTTATCATCGTGTACTATGTACAAGAAAAACCCGCCGTAAACCCTAACATGGAGGAAACAATGCAGAAGAAAATTATGCTATCGCTTTGCCTGGCGTTTGCACTCGTTCTATCAGGGATTGCCTTTGCCGGTAGCCCTAACATGAAAGAAGGGCTATGGGAAATTACCGTTACCATGAACATGCCAGGGGTGCCCATGCAGATGCCGCCACAGGTAAAAACCCAGTGCATGACTAAAGATGACCTGATTCCACAAAAAGGGCCCGTCGAAAGATGCAATGGATGCAAGATCATAGAGACAAAAACCAAGGGAGACACGGTTTTATGGATAGAAGAATGTGCCTCCCCTGACGGAACGGTGAGAGCCGAAGGCAAGATAACCTACTTCGGGGATTCCCTCAATGGGAAGGTAAAAATCACCCAGAATGATATGCTCATGTGGCAAGAAATTTCGGGGAAATGGGTGGGAGACTGTAAAAAATAGGTTCTCGCACGTTACTTAGATGCCGAGGAGCTTCTTGGCATTTGCTCCTGTTATCTTTGATATGTCGTCATTTGGTAGCCCTGCATCCGACATTTCATCGAAATATCGGGAGGGGGATAACAGCGGAAAGTCACTGCCGAAAAGGATTTTATCCGAGCCTACTATCTCTACGGCCAACTTGTATATGGTGTTATGGTAAAGATAAGGTGAAGCCGCGGTATCATAGTAAACGTTTCTCAAAACTTCCGTGGCTTCCTTTTTAAGAGTTGCGTAAAAGAAAAGGCCACCACCCCAGTGCGCCAGAACAAGAGGCATATCCTTACACATCTTGGCAAGTTCATAGTAGAACCTCAAGCCAGCCCTAGCCTTCCCGGGATATTCATGCCCTACCGGTTCATTGGAATGAACCAGCAAAACAAGATTCTTCTCTCTGCACATTTCAATCACCGGAGCAATCGCACGCAACTGTTCATCGGTACTTTTACCGGTATAAAAAGCAAGCTCACCGATCCCGCGGAAACCAAGCGCAGAACATCTTTCCAGTTCATTTACGCCGTTCTTAGTAGCAATTCCCGAGCAAGCAAAAGGAATCAAACTATCGGGAAACCTTTCAGTTGCCCTCAAAACATAATCGTTATGCATTCTTGCAATCTCAACCGATTCCCAAGGAAACCCGAAAACAACTGCCTTATTTACGCCACACTTTTTCATGTGATCCACTAGCTCTGCAGCACCAACCATCCTTGACCTTGGATTACCGTAGAGGAGCTCGAAAGCAGGTTCCCCCTTGAAAAATTTTTCTCGATTTTTCCTTATCTCAGGGGGAAATATGTGAGTGTGGAAGTCTATTATCATATCAATAAATCAAGTAATTCTGCCACGGCTGCGGCGGATTTTTCTTGGAAATAGAAACCATCACCACCGGGTGCCAGCTCGGTTTTCGAGGTTTCCTCAGCAACTTCATTCTCGCCTGTTCAGGGGTTCTTCCTCCCTTTTTCTTGTTACATTCAAGGCAGCACGTAACAATATTTTCCCAACTGGTTCTCCCCCCCATGGATCTTGGGACCACATGATCGTAGGTAAGATGCTCGGGGGTGAAACGTTTACCGCAGTACTGGCAGCGGTATCGATCCCGCAAGTAGATATTTTGCCTCGAAAACCTCACGGTATTCTGGTTAAAACGAATAAACTTAAAAAGCCTCACCACCGCAGGCAATTTAAAAGAAACAGTGGCGGTATGAATTTCACGATCGTAGGTTTCGAGAACTTCAACCTTATCGAGAACCATTAATATCATGGCTCTCTTCCAGGAGATTATCCTGAGAGGCTCATACGTTGCGTTTAAAAGTAGTACCTGTTCCACGTCAAAAATTCACTCAACCACTGAAGTTTATTCTATCAACACATGCTTTTATAGCTAAATTAGAGCGATTAATCAACCCTTACGAGAACTATAATAAAAAACTAACAGTGATTACACATAATTGTAACAATTCATGTGTATAAATAACTAAAACTACTTATAGGAGGTAATATTAATGAAAAGAATAGTACACGCGTCAGACTTCCATTTTTCGGGACCATATTTCAGTGAAAATCTCTGGAAGGAGTTCTGTGCACACGTAAGACACTTGAACCCGGACATCTTCCTGATAACAGGAGATATAACCGACGAAGGTTATCCCCATGAGTATGCCCTAGCCAAGCAATACCTGGATTCCTTGGAAGGTGAAAAGCTAGTTCTTCCTGGAAACCATGATGCAAGAAATGTAGGCTACGAAGTGTTCGAAGAGATCTTTGGTCCTAGATGGAACATATGGAAAAGCGATGGAATCTGTATTCTTTGTGGTGATTCGAGTGAGCCAGATATAGATGATGGTCACATAGGTAGGGAAAATTACGCGCTCATGGAAAAGACCCTGGACTGTTCTGATTTCACAATGTTTGCAATTCACCATCATCTAATACCCATTCCGGGAACTGGAAGAGAGCGAAACATACCCGTAGATGCCGGCGATGTACTAAAGATTATAACTTCAACTCGCACGAATCTCGTGCTTTCAGGTCACAAGCATGTGGGCTGGTCATGGAAACTGGAATCCACGGTGTTCCTGGTGGCAGGAACTGCTACCACAACCAGGGTAAAAAGTAAGACTCAGCCATCTTTTTTCTGTATAGATATCGACTCTGTTGCCTTCGACTGCAGGGTTCAGAAGGTGGATCTTTTCACGGAAGATATTATGGATCCAAACGGTCGAAAACCGTTTATGAAGCTCACAAAAGTTTAATAGAATTTAAGGAGGATCATAATGAACCATCAAAGAAATGTTGTAAGTTGTCATTCGGTTTTTGACTTTAAAGTCGGAGACCCTGTAGGTCTCCCTGAAGAAGTGGTAATCAGGATTCTCTTCATGTTGAGAGGCGAAAGAGGCAAAATTGAATTCGTTATTCTTAGCAGGATAGAGGACAGAAGGCTACACCAAAGAATCATGAAATGGCTCAAGGATAATCTAACTCCTAACTATATAATCTATGAGATGCAGTCTCATTTCATCCATGCGGAGTTTTTAAGAAAAAGTCCAGCGAATAATTGATTCCAAAAAAACTTTATCAAAAATCGGCTAAACAACCCTCGCCAAACCGTCATTCCGGCAGACTTCTCTCTATGACAGGAGATTGCAAAAAGTCCTTGCCAACCGGGTCGCGGTCAAATCGGAGCAAATTCGCACAATAGAAGATAAATAAAAGGACGATCAGCCAGATTCACTCCCTTTTGTTATCCGGCAAGAATTCCAGGGCACTTTCGTCTAGAATCATGCTGATGGCTTGGGCCAGTGCCCTTCTGGTTCGTTTAGGTCCCGGAGGTATTTTATTCCGTGGCCATCTTGTTTTAGAAGTGCTTGAAAGTAACTTAATAGCGTATCTGGCAATATTTATGCCGTCTCGTACCGTATAAGGCTGATTATTCACGTGGGCAAGTTGCAAGAAATTGACTACGTAATCAACGATTTTTTCCGGGGCAAAGGGCAGATTTTGCATGAGGATCTGACGTTCTTCCTCGGCTTCCGGAAAGTCAATGAAGATTTGAGGTTGTAACCGCGAATGAATGTACTCGGGGATTTCAAAGGTAGAAGCATCATCATTCATGGTAACACAGATACGAAAATCCGGGTGAGCCTTAATCTTTACCCCGGCAACAATGGATTCCACGTAGCGGCGATTGTCAAGCAACGGAGCCAAAGAAGCCCAACTTTTTTCGCTCATCCTGTTCCCTTCGTCTAAGACAGCTACCCCTCCTGTTATCATGGCGGTTACTATGCCGCTTGCCATGTACTGGATTTTGCCATCACCGGCAAGAACAGGAGTAATAAGCAAATCTTCGGGCCTGGTGTCCATGGTAGCCTGGAACAGGTAAACTTGACGCCCAAGGCGCCTGCCCGCAGCATACGCAAGGGTTGTCTTTCCAACTCCCGGTTTCCCTATCAACCTCGGGTTAAGTGGCAGATCGTCATCGTCAAGCACAAGCCAGGCCGCCAGCACCTGGTCCAGCAATTCTTGCTGTCCCACCCACTGAAGTGGCAGTTCATCGGGATGACTCAGATGAATTGTTACATTTTCTATTTCAACGGTTTTCATGGCTAGATTGTAACTAATGTGGATTAAGTATTCAAGCCTTCCTTTCAGGTTAAACGCACTTAAAATCCTCAATTTTTACGGTAAATAATTATCGGAAAATATTACTAATTCGCTTTTAAAACGTAAGTAAACGTAATTGTAATAAATCCAGTACAACCAGGAGGCTTCAGGTTTAATTGCATTTTTCAATCCGGGTATAGTAAAGTAGAAAACAGCAGAACGCGAAACCACAAAAGCTCTTTCTAAGGTAGGATTAGAATGGCCGAAAAAATCCTGGTTGTCGATGACTCAACTTCCACTCTTGACGCTGTTGCTTCAAAGCTCACTGAGAAAGGTTACGAAGTAATAAAAGCAACCAATGGAGAAGAAGCAATTGGATACACGGATGATCACAACTTTTCCGTGGTTGTTACCGACCTAATGATGCCTGAAGTTGACGGGCTCAGCTTGCTGAAACACATGCAGGAACATTTTCCTGAAGTACCTGTGATCGTTCTTACCGGTTATGCAACCATAGAAAATGCAGTGGAAGCGATGAAGGCCGGAGCCTTCGATTATCTCACAAAACCAGTAAAGCTTGACGAAATACTGGTCGTGGTGGAGAAGGCTCTGGAATTTCAGAAACTAAAGATAGAAAACCTTTATCTAAAAGACCAGCTAAAGAAAAAATACAAGTTTGAAAACATAATTGGCGATAGCCCCCAGATGCAGAAAATTTACCGCATTGTTGAAAAGGTCGCTGACACTGACAGTACCGTGCTAATCCTGGGGGAAAGTGGTACCGGGAAAGAACTCATCGCAAAGGCCATTCATTATAACAGCCCAAGGAGAAACCGACCCTTTGTTCCGATTAATTGCGGAGCCATTCCCGAAGAATTACTCGAAAGTGAACTTTTCGGCCATGAAAAGGGCGCATTTACCAGTGCTATCAAGGAGCGTGCCGGGCGCTTCGAACTGGCCAACGGTGGCACAATATTCCTGGATGAAATTGGGGACATGAGCCCTAAACTGCAGGTGAAACTCCTTAGAGTGTTGCAGGAGCACCGATTTGAAAGAATAGGCGGGACAAAAACGATAAAAGTGGACATACGGGTCATTGCAGCAACCCACCAGGATCTAGAAAAGGCGGTGGAGGAAGGTAAGTTTCGCGAGGATCTTTTTTACAGGTTGAACGTAATTCCAATTAAGATTCCTCCCCTGCGGGAGCGAGGAACCGATATAGACCTTCTCGTAACGTACTTCATGAAGACCTATTCCAAACGCAAGGGAATGCAGCCCAAGAAGATAGCCCCTGAGACAATGGAATGCCTTAGAAGATTTCATTGGCCTGGCAACGTCCGTGAATTGGAAAACGTGATAGAAAGGCTCCTGATACTGACGGACAGCGAAGAAATAAGGCCCGAACACCTTCCGGAGCACATACTGAGACCGCGAGGAGACAGTACCATATCTGTCCCGGAGATTCCGGAAGATGGCCTCTACTTGAAAAAAGTCGTGGAAGAATTTGAAAACCGGCTCATACTGCAGGCATTGCACCGCTGTAACGGAAAAAAGAACAAGGCCGCAGAATTATTAAAACTGAACCGTACTACCCTGATTGAAAAGCTTAAAAAGCGTAAAATTCAGTATCAACCTCCGAAATAGATAAGAATACTCCCCTCCAAATTGTGTAGCTTGAGCATATGTTGATCTTTTCGAAACTCTGATAGATAGCACACATAACTAGTGGAACGATTCCCAAAAAACATTTGCAACATTCTTTCATTGCGAAGAGTCTGAAAATGGCAGACGACGAAGCAACGTACTTGTAATATCAAAGTTTTGGAGACAGAGGTCAGGTATCAGAGGTCGGACATCGGATAACAGTGAAATTTGGTTCTCCTAAGGAGGCTAACTAAAACAAATATCACCTTTCCGACTTCTGATTTCCGATCTCAGATCTCTGTTTTAGCTGGTTTATGGTTCTGGAATCAGAATTCAAATCCGCGTTGCGGCTTTGCTATCACCTCTTGAATTCATTCTACTAATTGCATATATTCCATCCATGCTTGGCGATGAATATCTTGTTACATCAATCTTTTACAACTGGCTTGTAGAACCCTTCCTCAGGGAGATCAAGGAATACATAGTTGAAATTTGCAGAGAGAAGGAAGTTCACAAGGTGGTAGATATCTGTTGTGGTACTGGAACTCAGTGCCATAAACTTGCATGCGAAAACATTAGTTGCTACGGTATTGATCTCTCCCCGGGCATGCTTAAAGTTGCCACTAGGGAAAAGCCTGAGAATGCACATTTCATCAGTATGGATGCAAGAAACTTGGCTTTCCGCGATGGCTCATTTGAGTTGGCCATTATTTCTTTTGCTCTCCATGAAAAAAGTTACCAAATACGCAAATCTATTGCGCGGGAAATGATAAGGGTGGTGAAAAAAGGTGGTTCGATAGTCATAGCGGATTACATGGTTACTGACGGAGAGAAAAAGATTAACTGGAAGGTTAACATGGTTGAAAGAATGGCAGGATCGGAGCATTTCAGAAATTTCATGGACTTTTGCACGAGGGGTGGCCTTTTGGGTCTAAGAGACATTTTCGGCCTACCAACGAAGTTCATAAAGAAATTTCATAGCAAACCATGGGGAGTTTTGTTCTTGGAGAAAGCTTGACTTGATGACAAAAGCACCGTAAAAGTTCTAAGCCAATGATAGGTGAACGAGAGAATTCGTTGAATCTATTTGATTCCGTATTCCTCGGTATGGGAATGATTTAATAACCGGGAGATTACCATGATGGAACGAGAAATATTCAATCTTCAACTTTCTGTTGAAGCAACTTCTGCTTATATACTCATGTGTTCATTACAGGAAAAGGGAAAGATCTTAACCGATGATACGATAGAACCTTACTGGCAGGGCACCACTGAACAGTTCGACTCTGCATTGAAAGAACTAAAAAAGCACGGAGTAATCGAGGAGGAATCCCATTTAGACAAAATCCGATACGTTGTAAAAAAACGTTGTGACTGGAAAAGGTAACCGTCATCCTGAATAGCACCGGCTCGGCCCTTCAAGAGATTCCCTGTATTCCCGTGCCATATTTATGTAGTGCTTGGAAGTATTCAGAATTCTTTCCTGTTCCTCCGAGGTTAATTGTCTTTTAACCTTGGCAGGAGCCCCCATAACGAGGGAACCAGGAGGAATCTCTGTACGCGGTGTAACCAGAGACCCAGCCGCAATGAGGCTCCCCTCCCCTATTGTCACACCATCCAAAATAGTTGCACCGATCCCAATAAGACACCTGTCACCCACCGTGCAGCCATGCACTGTAGCATGATGACCAATGGTTACTAGGTTTCCAATTTCAAGTGGGAAATCCCGCCGGGTCACGTGAAGTACGCAAGCATCCTGAACGTTTGTTCCTTCTCCAATACGAATGTAGTGAACATCACCCCTTACGACCGTCTGATACCAGATACTGCTGTCTGCCCCGATAACCACATCTCCCACTATAACGGTCAGGGGAGCCACAAATACGGAAGGATCAATTCTGGGAAACTTACCTTGGTATCCGTAAAGGTTCATGATGACATCAATCCTTTTTCTTCCTCTCAATCCCCAGAAGATCTGCTATTTCTTCAGCGGTGCGACGTACGAAGAGGTCAAATTCGGCCTTCGTGAGACTAACACCGCTCGCCGGTGTTTTTTCCAATCCGGATGGGGAAACAAGTTTAGGAAAGTTCCGAAGGGCATCATTTACTTCGATCTCAAATTCAGGCTCAAAGTTATTGGCAAAATACTTTTCCTGAAAAACGAGGAATTTTAAAATATGAGCAGTGGAATCAACTATGGCCGTTTTCGATTTTTCGACAGCACCCCTGCGCAAAGCCTTTCTTAAACCCGCAATACCTTCTCCTCCCTGGGTGCAAACTATGTGGCCGTTACGATTAGCTATTAACATAGCTTCCATGATTTCCTGTTCCTTTACTTCCTCCACGATGAAGCTCTCATCGCCTGCAATTTTCCTGTACTTGTCCACTAGGTATATCACCCTCGGCATTGAAACAGGATTCCCTATCATGGCGGCCTGGGCCACGCTGGGTTTGACCTTTACCGGGGAAAATCTTCTCTTCTTACTATCCGGTTCCAGGTAGTAGAGGTACACAGGATTAGCATGCTCCGATTGAACTCCGACAACCTGGGGCAATGCTGTTATAATCCCCAGATCGTAGAGGTTCAGAAAACCGCTCAATATGGCCGTAATATTCCCGGCATTGCCTATGGGAGCAACGATAACATAGTTTTCAAGATCATAGTTGAAGGCCTGGGCTATCTCGTATGAATACGACTCCTGTCCCTTGATACGCCAGGCGTTCTTTGAATTGAGCAAAGCCACGGGATAGTTATCAGCAAGGAACTCCACCACCTTCATGCAGTCGTCAAACACCCCGGGGATTTCAAGCACCGTTGCCCCGTTGCCTAGCGGCTGTGCAAGTTGCTGTGGCGTGACTTTCCCGTGGGGTAAAAGTACTACGGATTTAACTCGATCACCAAGATAAGCAGCATAGAGAGCTGCGGATGCAGAGGTGTCGCCGGTGGATGCACAAACAGCCAGCACTCTTTCCATGCCCTTCTTTTTCATGGCATAATTTATAAAACTAAAAGCACTGGCCATTCCCCGGTCTTTGAAGGAGGCACTGGGGTTCTGTCCGTCGTTCTTAACGAAAAATCTTAGCCCCACCCATTCCTGGAGAGACCCATTCGCTTCCACCACCGGCGTGTGTCCTTCACCCAGGCATATTACATCTTCAAGAGGTATCACCGGTGCAATGAGTTCATAAAAAAGAAATATTCCCTTCATGGACGGCACATCTATCATCTTTCTGTAATCAAATATCCGCCGCCACATCTCTCCGGGAATTTTTTTCAATCGGTCCCAGTCCCGGTCCTCTATCAAGAGTACACTGTTGCACCCGGGACAGGTGTACAACAGTTCGTCAATGCCCCAGTCAGTACCACACCCAAGGCAATGATAGACGAACCTACCAGAAGGCTCCGGGATGACTAGTTTTTTTATATCTTCAGGGAAACTACTTATTTCCATCCGGTCCTGCCAGTGGCTAGGAAAGCGTGATCTTTCCTAGCAAATTGTTTTCCTTCGCAAGTTCCACCAAACCGAATTCTCTCATGGCCTTCGCCTGGTC
>JALSTM010000109.1 GCA_026983715.1 Desulfobacterales bacterium | reverse complement strand
AGTATTTTCTTCATTTTGCTCCCTCCTTTTTAAGGTTTTTAGTTCTTTTGTTTTATTCGTTGCATCTTTCTTGCAAGTTACCCTTCTATGGAGCAACTAACGTGCCATTGTGCAGCAAGTAATATAACTTATGGGAATAACTTATGATATTCAAGTGAGGCACAACTGGGGTTTTCTGTGGGACATTAATCAATTACAATTGGTGTATACAATGTATACAGATCTTTCCCTTTGAAGGTATACAATTGTATACAATGTATCCAGTTTGTTTGAGGAAATCTAATACCTCAACGGACAAATTATGACGAAGGGAGCGTTTGCAATCAGAGAGGATCAACATGATATTTAAGTCTTCAAGAAGAAACATCAAATTTTATACTTCGCCCATGATTTTGCTTGGGGCTCTTGGCATACTCCTTTCCACCCTTGTGATTCTTTCCATAAGGAATATCAACCGGGAAAAGGAGTACATGTCGGAGATACTTTTGGAAAAAGGTGCCACCATTATACGGTCCTTTGAATCCGGGGCGAGGACCGGAATGATGCGAATGATGTTGGGGCGGGATCATACACAGTCTCTCATTGAGGAGATAGCTCAACAGCCGGGAATAATTTATATGGTAGTAGTTGATAAAGACGGTCATATACTGGCTGGAAATAATAAAGACAAGATAGGGTCAAGGTTTATTGATGAATCAGAAATCAATATTCTTGACCCCACTACGGATGAGAAATGGCGCTTAACAAAAACAGCTTCTGGCAGGAGAGTTTTCGAAGTTTACAGGTACTATAGGCCCTTTCAAAGGTGGCATCATAACTGGTGTGATGTGGGTTCCAGAAATAGCTGTATGCCATGGCAGGGGAGGGGAAAATCAGTCCGAAGAGGTTTTTGGATGAACAAGCAGTTAAATCAGGAACGGATCGTTTTTGTGGGGCTCGATCCATCTCCTTTCGAAGCGGGTAGAAGGGAGGACATAAGGAATACAATTCTGATTTCTTCAGCAATGCTTTTATTAGGATTTGCCGGTTTCCTCTCCCTTTTTTGGGCCCAGAACTACAAGATAGCCAGCCGCATGTTGCAAGATACTAGCGCTTTTGCGAACGAAGTTGTAACTCACCTTCCCATTGGTCTCATTGCAACTGATCGAGACGGAAATGTTGAATTTCTTAACGGGGCTGCTGAAAAAATAACCGAGGTATCGCTTTCGGAGGCGAAGGGAAAATCCCCCGAGGTAGTTTTTCCGTCATTGTGGAATCCGGTAAAGGATGATTTAGAGGAAGGCAAGACGGTGGTTGAAAGGGAGATTGAGTGTGAATTTCGTGGCAGGCAAAATGTCCCGCTATCTGTCAGCGGAACGAGGATTGTAAACGAACAGGGAGAACTTGTGGGGCATGTGGTGCTCTTCAGGGATCTTGGGGAGGTGCGGAAACTCCAGGAAGAAATTCGAAGAAGTGAAAAGCTTGCAGCCCTTGGTAGACTTGCTGCCGGGGTGGCGCACGAAATAAGAAACCCCTTGAGTTCCATTAAAGGATTTGCAACGTTTTTCAAGGGGAGATTCGAGGATGGCACGGACGAAAAAAAAGCGGCGGAAGTTATGATAAATGAGGTGGAAAGACTCAACCGGGTGATAGGGGAGTTGCTGGAATTTGCCAGACCATCTGAATTAAAGAAAAGGCAGGTGGACATAAACGAGGTGCTTGAGCATTCTCTTCGCCTGATAAAGGAAGATGTTAAATCCAAGGGCATCAAGTTGAGGTATGAAAAGAATTCCGAAACACTGCCGGTCCTAGTAGATCCCGACAGATTTTTCCAGGTGTTACTGAATCTCTACTTGAACGCAATCGAAGCAATGGATAAAGGAGGTGCACTCGAAGTGAGGGCAATGGCTGTGGATGGAATGGGGGTTAGAGTGGAAATAAGTGATACGGGAAAAGGAATTGAACCGGGTGCTATTCATAAGATTTTTGATCCCTATTTTACTACGAAGTCTAAGGGAACGGGACTTGGCCTTGCTATAGTGCACAAGATAGTTGAAGCTCACGGTGGTGATATACGGGTAAGTAGCAAACCTGGGTCTGGAACAACTTTTTATATAACAATTCCTTCTTCTTAACGAGGTAAGATATGATTTCGGGAGAAAAGCCTACAATCCTAGTTGTGGACGACGACTTTGGTCACAGGAACATGCTTGAGACCATTATCAAAGGATGGGGATACGAGGTTGAATCAACGGACGATGGATCTAAGGCAGTTGAAATCATAACTCGCAAGCCTTTTGATCTTGTCCTGATGGATGTTAGGATGGCTACCATGGATGGGATCGAGGCCCTTGGCAAAATAAAGGATTACAATCCGGCGATACCTGTGCTCATTATGACTGCCTATTCATCCATAGAATCGGCTGTACGGGCTTTGAAGGCAGGCGCTTATGACTACCTAACCAAGCCCCTCGACTTTGATGCCCTAAAGCTTTCTGTTGAGAGGGCACTTGAGCACACAAGGCTAAAGGAAGAAAACCTGGCGCTCAAGGAACAACTTCGTTCCCGGGTTTCCATGGAAATCATTGGCAAAAGTAAGCCCATGAAAGAATTAATGGAAATGGTAACCATGGTTGCCCCCTCAGATGCAACGGTTCTTATTACCGGTGAAAGCGGAACGGGAAAGGAATTAATAGCCAGGGCAATACACTACAATAGTGATCGCAAAGACAGACCGCTGGTAACAGTAAACTGTGCAGCGTTAAGTGAGACTTTGCTTGAATCAGAGTTGTTCGGGCATGAAAAAGGTGCCTTTACGGGGGCTGATAGAAGACGAGAAGGAAAATTTATGAGGGCTAACACTGGAACTATTTTCCTCGACGAGATAGGAGAAATGTCTCTCGCCATGCAAGCGAAGCTGCTCCGTGTAATACAGGAAAAGGAAGTACAACGAGTTGGCAGTGACAGCACTCTCAAAGTAGATGTCAGAATCCTGGCCGCAACTAACAGGGATTTAAACCAGGACGTGCATTCGGGTAAATTCAGGCAGGACCTTTACTACAGGCTGTCGGTTGTTGTTCTGAACATTCCTCCTCTCAGGGAACGACTGGAAGATATCCCCTTGCTTGCGCAGTACTTCTTGGAAAAATACGCCGAGAGGCACAGAAAAATGGTCAAAGGCTTTACGCCTGTTGCAATGGATATGCTTCTAAAGCATGACTGGCCCGGCAATGTTAGGGAACTTGAAAATGCCATCGAAAGAGCAGTTATTCTGCTCCAGGG
>JALSTM010000108.1 GCA_026983715.1 Desulfobacterales bacterium | reverse complement strand
ACCCCTTCCATCCACAGGTTGAGAAAAGTGCCGTGTTCATTTACGACGGGTATGATGGGGGAGTTGGTCTTGCGGCTAGAGGCTATGAGGTTATTGAAGAATTGCTGGAGAGAACCCTGAATTTGATCAGCCGGTGTTCATGTGAAATAGGTTGTCCGTCGTGCATTCATTCGCCCAAATGTGGGGCGGGTAATAAGCCTTTGGATAAGAAAGCTGCAATTCTATGTCTCGAAATGCTCCTCGGAGAGAAGGAGCTTTCTAAAATTAATGGTAACGAAACAAAGGAACCGATACAGAAAGGAGCGAAAGGGGAAAAAGTGATTAGAAAGACGCCCAGGATTGCATTTTTTGACCTTGAAACACAGAGGCTTGCACAGGAGGTAGGAGGCTGGGACAATAAGCATTTAATGCGACTTTCTGTGGGGGTTGTGTACGACGCAGACGAAATGGATTACCTTGTCTTCACGGAAGACCAGGTATCAGATCTTGTCGAAAAGCTAGAAGAATACGATCTTGTGGTTGGGTTTAATATCAAGAATTTTGACTATGCCGTTTTGCAACCCTATAGCGTTTCTTCTCTACAGAAAATCCCCACGTTTGATATTCTTGAATACATATACAAGAAGTTTGGTTTTAGAGTGAGCTTGGATACCCTTGCAAAGTACACCCTAGAAGATTCGAAGATTGCTGACGGCATAATGGCAGTCGAGTGGTTCAGAAAAGGTGAAATGGGCAAGGTAATTGAATATTGCAAAAAAGATGTTGAAATAACCAAGAAGATCTTCGAATTCGGTCAGGAAAACGGTTACCTTGTCGTGAAAAGAAAAAACAGCGAAATAGTCCAGAAACTCATGGTTAACTGGGACTTTGAACGAATCTTTTCCAGACTGGAAAAGTGACCTCTTCCTTATTCCCGGGAAAATCTTTTTTGAATCTCTACGCTACAATTCATTACAATTGCTAAAGGAATAATACTGTTTAATAAGAATTGCCCATTTTTCACTTTCTTGTATCCCTTGACAGGTTTATAATATTTATATATCTTAATTTGCCAACAGGAGGTTGAAGATATGAGATGTAGTACAAGTTCAAGCAACGATGTAAAACCGATCGACGACGAGAAGCTGAGAATGGCCGCAGAAACCCTGAAAGCAGTAGCACATCCTGTTCGTTTGAGAATTATCGAAATACTTGAGAAGGGTGAAAAGAGCGTAACGCAGATTTGTGCCAAGCTTGGTACCAAGCAATCGTTGACCTCTCAACAGCTCAACAGGATGAAGGATAAGGGGGTTTTAAACTCTCGTCGGGAAGGTAATCTTGTGTACTATTCGATTGCCAATCCTCGAGTAGTCAAGGTGATCCATTGCATTCGACAGTCCACTGAAGAAATATGAGATAGGCCAGAGAGACGATTTTGACAGGGGGATATTATCACCCAATAAACAAGTTTATAAAGAACGTTAGCACCGGGGAAATTATCTTTCCCAGTAGGTTAGAAAAAAGCAGAAGTACCAGTATCAACATTCCGTAACGTTCGATCCCAGCAAATAGCTTTGCCTGTTCTTCTGGGAGGATACCTACCACAATTCTACCACCATCTAGGGGTGGAATCGGGATTAAGTTTAATACCATCAGGATGATGTTTATGTTTACTGAGGCTGCGCTCATCAGTATGAGAGGCACTAGGAGCTTGCTGGCAAAAGGTACGGCCTGGAGAAGCCCGCTTTTACCTGCGAAAAGAAGCAGGTGGTAGAGCAAAGCGCTGAAGCTTGCGATAATGAAATTGGACAATGGACCCGCTACTGCTACCATCGCCATACCTTTACGGCCATGACGGAGGCGACCGAAATCCACGGGAACCGGTTTTGCCCAGCCAAAAAGAATAGGTGATTTCATCAGCAAAAGAAAAGCCGGTAGTAGAATAGTTCCAAAGAGGCTTATATGGACGATAGGGTTTAAGGAGATTCTCCCCATTAACCTTGCTGTGGGATCACCGAGTTTTTCCGCTGTCCAGCCGTGGGCGACTTCGTGTATGATTACTCCTAGCATAATTGGTATAAAATAGATGCTAAAATTCCTGATTATTCCTTGCATTATCTGTTTCTCTCCCGATTTAAATTCTATTTCGCTTGGCAATAAAGTAGTTTTGAACGAAAGCTATTTCGTCTTCTTTTGTTTGGACTTCCCCATTTAACTTTGCGTCAAGCAGGTTTTTGAATATTTCCTTATATATCGGACCTGGTTCAATGTTCAGTGCCTTAAGATCATGTCCAGTTAGAATAGGTTTAACATTTCTTAGCTTTAAAAGGTACAAGCTTATCGCCTTCTTAGATTCTTCCCTGTCAGTTTTGGCCATCATGTAGAGTAGCTCTTCAGTGGTACACTCTTCCAGGGTGTGATAGATTTCGCTTGGAAGCATTTTTTTAGACCTTGCGAAACGAACTAGAACGTGGTGAGTTCTCGAGCGAGCACGGAGCATAAAGTCAATCCTTTTTTCAGGTAGCTCAAGTCGCTTTGTAAAATCGGAAAGCTCATCTTCCGTCATATCAAATGCTAGTCCCATGAAATAAACTAACCATTGTTCGACTTTATCTTCAAAATAACTTAACCGGTACCAGTTGAGGACTTCTTCTATCCTTTCCAGCAAAGTCTCCTTGGATTTGTAATATTTGAGTGCGGGGAAGATTTCGGGGAAAAGGTTAAATTCGTTCATTCTTTTTAAAGCGGATAGAGAATTTTCTTCTTCCAGAATGTTTTTAAGCTCAAGGAATAACCTGCGCCCTTCAACCTTTTCCATAAAATGGCTTTTTACTGCACCACGTATGAGACTCTCCGTTTGTTTCCCGATCTTGAAACCAAAACGCTGTTCAAACCTTATGGCTCTAAGGATTCTCGTGGGATCCTCCACGAAACTTAGATTGTGCAACACCCTAATCACTTTTTCCTTGAGATCTTTCTGGCCGCCAAAGAAATCGATTAACTGGCCGAAATTACCTGGATTTATCGATATGGCGAGGGTATTTATGGTGAAGTCTCTTCTGTACAAATCGAGCTTCAGGGAACTTACCTTTACCGTTGGCAGCGCTGCTGGGTACTCGTAGTATTCAAGCCTGGCTGTTGCGACATCTATCTTGAAACCATCGGGAAAAACTATCACGGCGGTGTTAAATTTCTGGTGACACCGTATCTTAGTTTCAAGGTGTTTTTTTGAGTAAGCCTTGGCAAACTTGATTCCGTCGCCTTCAACAACTATATCAATGTC
>JALSTM010000107.1 GCA_026983715.1 Desulfobacterales bacterium | reverse complement strand
AACCATCGGTGAGTCCTTCCTTCTGTCGCAATCCCCTCGTAATCGGGTCACTCATTCCAACGGAGAATCGTGAGTTTTGAGAGATATAAAAGAGAATGGGTCGCAATCCCCTCGTAATCGGGTCACTCATTCCAACTCTGCGAGGCAAGGTTGGAAGGGCAATGTCCCAATTGGTCGCAATCCCCTCGTAATCGGGTCACTCATTCCAACCTTGCAGCATATATTCAGAGAACATGAACCGGTGTTTTTGTGTCGCAATCCCCTCGTAATCGGGTCACTCATTCCAACTTTGTGCTCCCCACATTTAACCGATGGTTGGGGTACATGTGGGTCGCAATCCCCTCGTAATCGGGTCACTCATTCCAACGCTTTTTTCACCAAGGAGAGCAGGAAACATTTGGAAATTCGTCGCAATCCCCTCGTAATCGGGTCACTCATTCCAACAAAAATAAAGGTAAATGACATGGAAAAAACAAAAAATAAGTCGCAATCCCCTCGTAATCGGGTCACTCATTCCAACTGAAAAACTTTAGAAGCGAAACAATGAGACAGCATGAGAGTCGCAATCCCCTCGTAATCGGGTCACTCATTCCAACCCAGATTTTTCAGAAAAATTTGTGAGAAATCTTTTGCCCGTCGCAATCCCCTCGTAATCGGGTCACTCATTCCAACATGGGAAAAGGCGAAGAAAGGAGAGGAAAAATGAAACTGCGTCGCAATCCCCTCGTAATCGGGTCACTCATTCCAACTAACGAAATTTCCCAAAAATTCCGAGTAGTTGTGTTTTAGGTCGCAATCCCCTCGTAATCGGGTCACTCATTCCAACGCGACGTCGAAGTTGGGTTGAAAACAATTATGATCTCGTCGCAATCCCCTCGTAATCGGGTCACTCATTCCAACTAAAATGGGTAAAAGTTTTCCTAGTTTACCAGCATTTGACGTCGCAATCCCCTCGTAATCGGGTCACTCATTCCAACCCTATCGAGGCCGTCGTTATAGGAGAAATGGGATGGGGGTCGCAATCCCCTCGTAATCGGGTCACTCATTCCAACGCAATCCTAACGGAAAATAGGCAATAAAAAAGCCCACTATGTCGCAATCCCCTCGTAATCGGGTCACTCATTCCAACCCTATCCTAAAAAAGCCGATAAGGCATACCTTAGGATGAAGGGTCGCAATCCCCTCGTAATCGGGTCACTCATTCCAACAGTGGGCTAAAATTTGGATGAAATCTCGCAAAGTTAGCATGCCGTTTGCGAGAAGCTCCCTTGAAAGCCCCAAATTTCTTTCTACTACTAGCATATTCAAACATCTTTCTCAATACTAAGTTGCTGATTTTTCTACCAAACCCGATTTGCGAGAACCTATTTTTCAAAGATCAAATAATACTAATTATATCAACATGTTACAAAAAGATGCTTTTCAGCGAGAGGTTCGCGCAAAATTGAATACCTTCCCCGCAAATTTTACTTTTTAGAACTATATCACATCGGTTTTTCTACTTTCAAAATTTTGCAGAATCTACCCAACTGCTCTACTGTAACTCTTGCCGTAACCGATTTTTTCTTCTTAAACAGTTTCTTATGGTAACTTTCAGGGACAATTTCCATTACCTTTTCTTTGCCTGTGAGGACAGCCCTGGCTCCTTCATCCTTGGGTCTTGCAGTCAGTGTTTGATCCTGGGGAATCCAAGAAAGATATGCCTGATCCCATATGACTTCCCGAGCACGTGACACAGAATTTTCCGACCCCCTTGTTGCTCTGTCGCTTTTTGTAACTCCTTCGGTCTCACTTATCTTAAAAAGACCGTAGCCTAAGGCAGTCTTTGCCCCTGTTCCTTCTACCTCGAGTGCTCTTTCATATGCTTTTTGAACGTGTTCTTTGAAAGATTGGACATCCTTTTCTTCTCTTATCACGGCCCTGAATATAAAACGAGTGCCTGGTTTCACGGTCAAAAACTTTATTGGCTTGGGGGCTAGATAGTCCGCTGGTGGCTTCTTCCCGGTATCGTCCATGTAATAATCCCCATAATGTGGATTCATTATGTCCAAATGCATTTCGGGTACCTTCTCAGGATATGCATCAAGGAATATCACTTGCCCTCTCAACTTGTCGATTTTGTCATCGAGGTTTTTTTTGTCACCACCAAAAATGGCTGGAACCAGTGTGCCACCGATTGTTTCATCGATGTACTCCCCTTTATAATCTTTTTGGACAAAGTTGCTATAGTCGTTATCAAGAAGTCCTAATAGATGAGCGAATCGGACAATACCTTTTATGCTTGAAGCTGGTATGTATGGTATTCCAAGGGTATGATCCAGAACCATTCCGATCTCCGTTGGATGAGACAGCCCCATACCTACAATTAATGGAGATTTCAGTTCCGCTATCATTGTTAGTGCTAGTGCCCCTGACTTTTCCATGCTTTTTATAAAAGTGGATTGAGCCTCATGCTTTTCTTCCAGAAGGGATTTCAGTGCTTTCCCTTCTTTTAGCTTTTTATATGTTGTCAAATAGTACTCAGCCGTGTTGTTTGAATTATTCCTCAGATCGCACGGTTTACACGCTTTCGAGTCTGTAAGGGGTATCAGCTTATTAAAAAAGAGTCCAAAATTCCCATGATTAAAAGATCTTGCTGCCTCTTGTAGCTCTCTACTGAAGGGATGAAACATCTTTATCCTCCCTGTTTTATTTCAGCACTGGCAAAACGCTTGACCCATTCTAGAAGCGCTAGGGTTTCTCTTTGAGCATCTAAATAGGCCCCCTGATCGAGATCAGAAAGCTGTTTAATAAATTCGGATCGGGTTTCCGTAGGTTTCATGAAATCATTCTGAACATCACCCTCGTTTAGCGAAAGCCACTTCTTTATGATGTCGAAGAGTAAAATATGTTTATCGTTTTCCTTTGGTTTTAGGTCCTTATCAGTACCCTTTGCAAGCCAAAATGCCATGGATTGGCCAAAGCCGTTTTGCAAAATCATGGACGGTGCACTAGCAGAAAAGGATTTAAAGTCTTTTGTGACCTCCTCTGGCAACCGTAGTACCTCTTCCAAGGCATATCTCGCTCTTTTTTGTCCAAGCGTTCTCATTTTCATTTTGCACCTCCATTAATCCAGCTAATCCTGCATATACCCTTACCGAGGGTTTCATCGCCACCTATCTGGATAAATCCGTTTATTGTGCCTTCCAGCGTGGCTTTTATGTTTTCTGCATGCATTTTTTCAACAATCTTTCCCAGATTGCTGTTTTGATCTTCTTCGGGTAGCTCGGTTAAATTTCTGCCGCTGTAATAAAAAATCGAGTAAAGAACCGAGTCGGCGGGCAGATATTCCTGGTACCTCAAGGCTCCCTCTTCGGCAGTGCCTTTTTGGGAATCAATTTTTATCTGGGTTTGAATTTCAGTCCAGCAGGAAACGGCATAGTCAAACATTTCGTCTGAAACAATTAGAAGACGGGTTAGTTCTGGAAACAGTGATGTAAAAAAATTGTCATGTGCCGTTTTTCCAGCTACAACAACTGCATCTTCAAGGACTACTTTATCTTTGAGTGAATTTTCTCCCACCCATACTGCTTTGTTGTTTTTGACTTGTTCACTGTCCATACTGATCGAGTTTTCCATTCCCAGGTATTCCAGGTCTGTTTTGAGCCTCTTTAATACCGCCGGACAAGTTATCCACAGAAATGGCGCAACATTAGAACGAACAGGAAAAGCAATTAATCTTGCGTCAGAGATTGATACTGCTCCTGGTAAATTCTCCTTGTTCCTATCCCAATTGTCTTGAGTATCAGAACCGAAAATGAGATTTATAATGTCTTCTAAGTTGCCTTCTTGTCCGTTATAAAAATTTCTGAAATGTGCTCTAAAAGCCCCTTTCACAGCAGATGCCTGGATCATGGGCCAGTTCGTATGACGTTCTCTCTGGATTGGCAAATCGACTGCGCTCGTGGATGTGCCACTTCCTGCATGGATGGGTGAAACTGCGTAGAATTTACATATCGCACAAATTTCTCTTTTAAGCATGGCTTCCCCCTATAATTCAATGAAGTTTTCGTTCAACTTTTGTTTAAACACACTACCCGCGGGATAATAACCTTTCATGGGCTTGTGAAAACCTTTCTTCAAATCCCAACCCCCGATATACTTTGGTTTCCCGGTAGCAATGAGAGATCTGGTTGCGCTTGGGTTTCCTTCCACTACTGATAATGACACGTAATATCCAGAAGTTCCCGAGTCAAACTCTAATGGTTCTATCTCACGATAAACACCGAATCTTTGCTCAGCCCCTAGTTTTAAAATCCCCTGATTTTCAAGTGGTAAATCCCTAGTCACTCCAAATAAAATTCTCACACACTTTTTAAGCCTTCCGTGAATAAATGAATAAATGTGATGTTTTCTTACTTTTCTGTTCCTTTCAAGGGCAATTCCTGTCCTTGGTTCTTCAACGAAGAATTCTGAAGATTCTTTCCAAGATACTTTATCGGCTTGTAACTCATCGATCGGAATCCATTTTCCTCCCATGCTTTCAAGGTCACTCTCAGTCCCTCTTACCCAATATAGTTCTCCAGCAGATGCAGTAAGAAGATAAGTGTTCACGCGTTCAAATTTATAAACCTTTGCCTTTCCTCTGCCATTTTGAGGTTTTTCGATGAACCATGAATACGGTGCTGGCATATAAACAGTTTTTCCGATTTGAAAAAGGGGACCTAATAAGCAGAAATTTGCCTCCTCTCCGGCCTTTCCAACTACATCGAGTATATCTTCTTGTATTCCGGTGCTCGAATAGTAATCATCGATTGAGATGTCGTTCTGTTTCAGAACTGCCGTTCTTAGTGCACCAGTGATGGTTTGAGGAGGCGGAGGAAAATTCCCACTTGCCGTATGGTCTATTCCCATACTCATAGGCTGGGCACCTCTAAAAAAAAGTGTATCTGCAGGCTCAAAGCTATACCACTTCATTGGTTATCTCCCCTTTATCAGCGATAAATGCTGCAACAATTAGCCTTTCAGGTAGATAAGTCGGTTTATGTTTTTCTGGTTCAGTGATAACAAGTTCTGTTATCCTCCTTGCCAGTTCTTCTATCTTACTATCGCTGTTTTCATTTCCATCTTTTTCTGAAACCATTGAGCGCGTTATCTGTTTGGCGATAAATTTAGTTATTAGATCTCTGCATTTCTCCTGTTCGAGCATTGCTTCTATTCCATGTCTGAATGACTCAAGCCGATAAACGAGGGACATGGAAACCTTTTGTTTATTCTTGTCGGTGATGAGTTCGCCTACTTTATTGAAAGAATCCCACAGGCTTTTATCCCATTTATTTATAAAAAATCTCGATCCTCCTCCTCTCTTTCTAAGCTCTATGGCACAACTGTTTCTTCCGTAGTCCTCTTTAGCTTTTTTCTCTAGCAATTGGTGTGCTCTTCCAAGCATTAGCGAGAGGCTATCCTTGTGATGACAGATTAGGATGGCAGCAGATATGGAAATCCCCTTTTGTTCTTCAGGGCCAAGCAGAACTGATAATTTCCCCGGACGGGGGATAAGGACGGAGTTGTTAATGTCTTCAGAACCTGCTTCGCTTAAGATTTTGAAGCTAGAATTGTAGTAGTTTTTAATTTCCATCGCTGCGTCAATTACGGTGTCAACCGGGAGAACAGCACATACATCATCTCCTCCAGCGTATATGAGTTTTCCCCCGTGACGAGAAACAATGGGAGCAACGCCGTATATTGAAAAATCTGTCAAGGCCTCTGAAATTGCCGCATGGATGGCAGGAGTTAGTAATCGCTTGCCATGGTGGGAGAATATGTTAGCCCATGCATCTTTAAATCGTTTGTCAAATTGGGGTTCTTCGATCCTTTTCACAAGATCGGGGTGCATTACCGATTTCCACGTTGAGGCAAGATTCTTGCCACAAACCAGATCGCCCATCTTATCGCCATCCATGAGCAATATCGCGTAATAGTTGTCCCTATTGTCAGTCATATCATCAGGCTCATCGTGATAACTTTTGGCAATTTCATGTCTTCGCTGGGGATCCTGAATATTTTCCCTAAGAAAGTAGTTATAGAGGGCAAGTTCTGTGGTAGAAGGATAAAATTCCATGCCTTTAAACGTTTCATGGAGAATGTGCTTGTCATCTGCAGCCAATACCCTGTATGCGATCCTCTTTGTCAGGCATATAGAACAGAGTCTTTCGTTATCTTCAAAGTCGAATTTGGCCTTCCATTTATTATTAAGGTTTGTCCAGAATTCGGTGATGTTTTTCTTGTATTTTCGTGCAGAATCTCCTTCTTCATGTTTCCTATGGTGCAATACTTCAAATTCTCCGCAAAGATGGCATTTTTCGCCGGGTTCAGGCTGCCTACCAATCTTTTTCCGGACTTTCTGAGCCGCCAGTGCCGACTGCGCTAAACTGTGACTCGCTGAATAGAGGATACCCCGTCCATCGTTTTCATAACCCGTGGTTTCTTTTACTAACTGGTCAAATATTTCTAAGACTCTCCACTGGGGTTCGAATCTCTTCTCCTCGAAAAGTTTCAGTAGTTCGTTACGGTCACTTTTGTCTATCAGTTTCGAGGCACACCAATCAAAATTCCAGAAAGAGGAATTTTGCCGATTGAATAGATCTCTTATGTGATCTTCTGTTTTTCCAATAGTGTCAAAGACACAGTTTATCACACCATCGCACAGCTCCTTCCACTTCCCTTTGATAGTTTCAATTATTGCTTCTCCGATTGAATGGGCATACTTCATTGGAATGAGAAATAGGAATTTATTGGGGAAAGAGGCTATGTTTGTGGCCTTGTTGTAAAAGGAAAATCTGCCTGTTTTCCAGTGCTTTTCAAGATATCTGTTCACCAGTGGCTGATCAACCAAAGAAGGATAGAGGATATGATCTGGGCCGAGATTTTCCATTACCCATTTAATCCCCTCAAAAGCCAACCAAGACAGAAGTACTGATCCGGTCCAGTAATCGCGTAGTTTTCTGGCTGTGGCGATGAAAGTTTGAACAGGTGTGATGCTAAAGACCATCATACCAATATTAGAAGGATTTCCTTCGAGATCCATACATGAATATAAGGCTGATGTAAGGGCATTGTGCTGCCATATAGAGTGATCGGGAAACCTTGAATCTGCCGGGAGCCGGTGCCACAAGCATCCCAATCCTGCAACGTTGTCATGTGCAAGTTTAAACCGGAGCACCAGATGAGTGAAAAAAAAGCGAGCTGAAGCAAATTGTTCCAGGCTTTGTGAGAAGCTATCCGAATAGCTTGATATTTCCCTGTTCAGGTACGCCAAGAGTTCTTCGTGAACCTCTCGGGGATTTGAGACTGGTAGAAAGCCCATGTCTAGCTGAACTTGGCCTCGCTGGGAGGTTGGGTGGGTTAATATTGGTCTCGACCAAAACTCTATAGAGCCGTCTTTATACTTATCATGACTATGCGAAGGTACTTGGCCTCGCTCAAAACCAGCAGCAATACAATCTGCCAAGACCCAAAACTTTTCGTTAGGTTTACTCAGGCCAAGAGCTTCAAGTAACTTTGCGGCTCTTTCTTCGTGCCCCCTGATGTCAAATACTTTATCTATGGGGTCGTGCAGATAAGCAGCCAATTTGTCGTCCCAGTAAGTTGTGTTAGGCTTGTAGAATTCCATGTCTCCCCTCATATAGTTATTTCCGTTTTACAGAGATATCGTGGTATAACCTTTTTGACCTAAAGTTTTTAAAAACGCTGTTATATGGTTAAGATTTTCGTTAGAAGATTGGCCTGAGTATACCCATCGGTTGTTTTGTTTAATATCTTTCACAATTTTCCCGTCGGTAGGGAGTAAACGCCCACCAAGTACAATGACCAAAGGGTAATAGACCCCGTTGACCCTAATAGTTTTTATAATTAAAGGAGATGATCTCCTTTCAAGAGTCTCCTTACTGGTCCTTCCAATCATTCTAGTCCTAAACCGGTGGTGCATCACGGGAAAACCGAAATTTGGTCCTATGAAGAGTTTATTTTTCACGGAGAGCCGATATTCTCTGTATTGCAGACCTATTTCGTTAAGTGCACTTTTCCAGTCAGAATGCTGGGAAGTAGGATTAACTACAAATCTAGAACCAGAAAGAGTCGAGTATGCGCTAGTATTATTGTTTTTGCTTTGCGGGCAGATTTTCGCCTTTGCCTCTTTATACCCGTTAACTAAGAAGTCAGCGATATTGTCCTTACCCATAAAATATCTTTCTAATTCATCTTTTTGTGACTCATCACAATTTATACCAGTAATGCTCAAGCAGCCGCCCCCCCTTCTTGCTCTTGTTCCCAGACCTCCAAAATTGACGAGTAGCCAAAATGATCCGATAACGTGGTCTAAAACATTTTCTTTACCTGTACTAAAGGTAAGCATGAACTTCGTTCCTGGTCGAATATAAGGTCTTTTTATAGTGACTCCTCGATTCTTTAGCGTGTATGTGGAGTAGAAGAGGTAACCAAGACCGAAGTTCTGGGCGTATGTTATTCGTTTCCCATTATGTTCTTTCCCAATCTCCTCCAGGAAGTCTTTTCCTATTCGTTTATTTCTGACACTATGCAGTCGAACAGAGAAAGATGATTTGCCATAGTTGTCTCCAGCTCCTCCAAATATAGATGATTCCTCATTTATCATTTTCTTAAGATCAGCGTCAGCTCGAACTGCCCTCCACCAAAATCTCATCATCCCCTTTATTGAGGGGGCTCTCAGTTCGGCCTTATTTTGGTCAGCGCTTCCTAGAAACATAGGTGTAATAACTTCGACATCGAAAGTAATCTCTTTTCTCTTCTTATATCTAGATATGTAAAAAGCCATTTTGACCCCCTTGCGGTCCTATTTCTTTACATAAGTCAAAAGGTCTGCCAGTGCGGCATCCCGTTCTAGCTCAGTTCTGGCAGTTGTAATCAAATCGAATTTAGTTGTTGCCTTCCCGTCGCTATAAATTCCCTCGATATGGGAGACATCTCCCCTAGAGGACGGGCGAAAGGAGTTTTTCTTAGGCAAGTCCGGATTGTAGTAATGGGTATAAATCCTTTTCACGTAAGGAAACTCACGAAGTTTTTCAAGGTAATTTTTGAGCCCAGGATGTTTGCCTTCATTTGAATCTTCGTATTTTATGGGCTTGTCTTGAGGAGCAATATTTGTGTCAGGAGGTAGAAATTGCTCTTTGCGGCTGACAAAATGCTGTTTGAACGCTTCATGAAACAACTGCCCAGTAGCAGAGAGTGCTGTTAAAGTTTCTGCCTTATCTACAATTCTATCGATTAACGTGTCGAACCTAGGATCAAGGTCAACTTCATCCAGGTTTTCTATGCCTTCATCCAGGAGAAAAAATAGCCAGACATTTTTCAGCCAGAAGCTTAAATCGAAAGATATTGGTTGAGGAGGCATTTCTATAATTTCAGAGAATTTTTCAAAAAGGTAGCATACTGGAATTTGAAGCGCCTGTCCGATCATTCCAGCAAAGGATATCTGGGCTTTATAACCGCCAGTGGCATTGATGAGTACGTACCTGGCGCTGTGTTTTTGAACTATCTTCGCAATCTCCTTCACAAGGTTTTTTAGCCCCGCGGTTCTAAACTTGTGTGGTACAGAGTCAGTAAGTCCCATAATCCTGACACATTCAACTCTTTCAAACTTCAAGGGATTGCGGTTGTGGTCGTAATATTTTTTAAGGAGATGTCCAATTCTTTCGCCGTCTTCTGTATCAGATAACATCAGGTAGAGTCTTTGTCGTTCCCTTAATAGCTTTTTTTCGAAAATGCTGGTGTTAGAATTTATTTCTGCTCCGCAAAGTCGATGGTTGGGATCATACTTTAAAAGGGACAGTACTGCTTGGGTGTAGTTTTTTGCATTCCATGCTTCTTTTAGCTCTAAATCCTCACTTCTTAGAATATTATTGATTAAGCTTGTTCCCACAGTGCATATAAGGGTGTTTTTCATCGTTCCTCCTAGAATATCGATAACGAAACGCCATTTTTTAAGTGGGATTGTAGCAAGAATTAGTCTGATCTCAACAACTGCAACGTTGCAAACAATAAAAAAAGCCCGTACCTTTCCTCTGAAAGATACGGGCTAGTCTTTAAAAGCCAGGATACCCCCCATTGTTATCCTCTAATTATGTTTACCCAGAAAGATCTTAGGATAAACTACATTATTGCAACAAGTTATGTCAAACTGTTTTTTATACAAGGATGAATTTAGGGGGAAACCTATATCCGTGATCGCTCATCTCGGCTGCAAGGGTGAAGAATAATCCACCCTGGCTATGTGGCCAATAATAAGCATTTTAGACATCCTATACAAATCAAACATAGGGTTTCGTCACAGGTTCAGGGCAAGTAACAAGAAGTCTAAGTGGCCCGCTCTGTTTCATTTCGCCCTACCTGCTTTGATAAGCAACTTCTGACTAACTACTCAAAGACCCCAAGGGTCTCTTCCACGTCATGATCTTTCCCTCATCTAGTCAGGGGCATGCTCGATCCGCCATCCAGATAAACTGTGATAGATTCGGGCTCTCCGCTTCGCTTCGGCCGGAATGACTGATTTTGGATTGTTCTTGACCTACTTGTTTAATTGGTTGCTAGTTCTAGTAACCTGAATTTATCACGGTTTCCTTTTTTTAGTAGCTACTCCTCTGATTTTCCCTCTTCCCTCGTTTCCCGTGCCGAAGGCACACAATCCCCGGTTTGGGAGAGGGGGAGTGGGAGAGAGGGGGAATGGGGGAATTTTCTTCTTATCAGAGTAGCCATTTATCAGATTTTCCCCCTTTCCCCTTGTCTCCCTTTCCCCGTTTCCCGGGGCGAAGGCACGCAATCCCTTCGTAACCGGGTCAGCGCAAGCGCAGGCGAGAGGCGAGAGGCTTTTTTCCTTGCGTTTATTAGGGCTCCTATCATTCGGCCAATCTGGCAACACTCATCATCAAGCTTTTCAAAAGTGCTTTTGTCCACATATCCGACCTCGAAAGCTATTTCAAGTTGTGTTCTTAGCTCAGCAACCGAACCCTTTGCAAAGTAGAAGAACCTTATAGAATCCCTGTCGGTATCTCTCTCATTGCCCTCATTGGTGCCGATATCGTATTGATTTTATTGACTATTTCAGTTTGCGAGAACCCTAAAATGGCGATTTTAAAATAGCCTTTTAAATCAATGGCTTAGAGAACCCCTGCCTTAGAGCCGGGGGTTCTCGCAAATCAGGTAATTATTGTTTCGGGATCTTCTAGAAAGAGGGTCCCGAGGCCTGATACGCGCACGTTCTTAAGGCATTTTTCGCATACAAAGTAAAAACGCACACTGTCTTCCACGTGGTCAATGGTTTCATCGATTAGTGTTTTCATCTTAGTAAACTGCCCGTGGGTGAGGCGGCATTCGAATACGCTGTAAAGAACCCTTTCCCCGTAGTCTTTCATCAGTTTTCCCACTCGCTGCAATCTTTTCGAGTCATGTATGTCGTAGCTCACGATTACGTTATTCCACGTTCTGGACATCTTACACCACCTCGAATCCTTCGTCTTCTCTTATTTCTCCCCAGCCAGATATAACCACGCGACCGGTGCATTGCCTGCAAAGGGGATAGTAACGAACCTTGTCGGTTTTTCTGTCAATTAGCTTCTCAAGCCCCTGGATCATTTTCTCCAGGTGGTCTCGGGAAAGGTCACATTCAAAAACGCTTTTTTGCACTGGCGTCCCGTAATCTTTCAAAAATTTAAAAACCCTGTTTCGGGTTTTGTCTTTTACTATGTCATAGCTCACAAGCACGTACATGTAGCTACCTCAACACCATTGGTTTGTAATCCTTTTCTTCACCTCGAATCACCCTGGCAAAGTGCCTAACCTGCTCCCTTATGCAATCCCTGTAGCTCAATTGCTGCCCCGTGGCCTCGTGCTTGATTTTCTGGTTCATCTTTCTCTCGAACTGCACGACAAATTTCCTAAACCCGTCGTCGGTCAGCCTGACGGGCAAGGTAGATGAAGTATCAGCAGGCTCATCGGGTTGGTCGTTGTTTTGGCGGTAACAGTTAATCTCCTCTTCATCGCATGGACGTATTTTAAAATCTTCCAGGGTGATTGCCTTGAGGTTTATTGCACTCAACACAAGGGAGTCCACCACGATGGGTCGCCATTCTTCCATGAGGTCGAGCACGAGGGACGGACGACCATATTCCACGGCATGTAGTGAACCAAGGTAAGGATCGAAACCTACTAGGCATACGGCACTCATCACGTTGTTCAGGAGAAAAGTATAACCAAGGCTGAGAAGGGCATTTACCGGATCTGTTGGCGGCCTTCTTACCCTTTTTTTAAACGTTATCTCTTCAGTGATGAAACCCCTTGAAAAACCCTCGAAGTAAACTGCTGATCCTTGGCCTTCAAATCCCCTGAGGCTATTCAGGTTGTCGGCCTTAGATACCCTGTTTGAGATTTTCTTTATCTTCCCTATTTCCTTTCCCAGGCGAGCGTTTTCGCGGTTCCTGTTAATTCTCATGAGCGTAGCACGCATGTTTGCTAGCTTCCCTTCAACAAAGGATCGTGCCATTTTCAAGGAGAACTCTTCATCTCTTAGCCTGTCGAACTGTTCGCATCGAAGTGTTATATTTTTGCTCATAAGCGGCTGTAGCCGCCCAAGGTATTTACCGTTTCGGCTCATAAAAACGGTGTCTATGCCGTCCCTCAAAAGACGAAATACCACCGGAGGAGTAAGAGACACGTTTCCGACGACGATAATCTGGCTGAGTTTGAAGATGTGTAGGGCATGCAACACCTGTTTTTTGCGCTCAACTATTAAGCGTTCGCCTTCGAGCCTCACCGTCGTGTTCTGTTCAAGGACATAAGCCACTGCCATCACGTTGCCTCCAGTTGCCATCGAGTTTCGTTATCTTCGGATTCCCTTGTGATCCGTACGCCTTTGATTGCATACTCGTTTATATTTTTCCCGGTAAAGTGCCTATCAAGCTCTTCTTCCAGCCGACGAAGCGTGCGCATTTCTTCTTCGATGTGTCTTCGAAGCCTGATATAGCGGAGAGCCGCTTCGCGCAAGCGAAGCCCCCGGGGAACGGCTCCCTCGGAAGATGCGGGAACGAGCTGAGGTACAACATGCAGAAGGGGAGAAGGGTATTTGTTTCCAGTGAGGTCAAATACGCAGCTACAGTTAATCGATGCGGTAACTTCTGGGAGGAGACTCCGGATCCTGACGCAGCTCACGGGGTTTTTTTTGAGTCTTTCCCACTGGTTTTTTACCTTCCTGTAGTTGTAATCGGGGGTTAGCTCAAGGATACGGTGAATTGTTTCTCCGTTTTCATCGAGAAGCCCAACGGTATAGAAAAGTGCTACCTTTTCCTCCGATCGTAAGATGTGACCGGAAAAGGCCTTGGAAATGATATGCTTTATTACGGGGCACTTTGCCATCAGTTGTTCTACCAGGTGAGGAAAGGATATCTTATCAGTGGGGTGAAACCTGGTTGTGTCCTGATGACGCAGGCGTTTTAGTGCTCCCCTCAATGGAAAGGGTCGGCATCTCAGAATTACTTTTAGCTGGTTTTCGAAGGGTTTTCCGTCAACATCCAGGAAAAGCGAGCGCTTCATGGTAGCACGGTTTAAACCCAGAGGTAGAACCACCGGATGTTCCTTCCAGCCGATTCCGAGAGACCTCGTGGGAAGGATCAATTCCGTAGCGTAGTGACTTTGCCCTGCCTTAGCCAGGTCATTACCCGCTGATGTGGCAAGGGATAGAAACTCCTTCAAGAAGTTCTTTGCCCGGATGAAGTGTTCAAATTGATCGAAAAAGAACCACAACCGGTACACGTGATAATCGTATTCTTCCGGAAATGCAGGGATTCCAACGGATTTTGCAAGCTTTGCCAAACCAATTACCCCCGATCTCATTTTTTCACCGAGAAGTGTAAAGAAGCTCTCTTGCCCTGCGTATGCTTCTCTTACCCTCGAAGGAATGCGAAATGAGATCCCGGCAAACCGAACCGTGTTATCCGATCGAAGAGGATATATTGCAAGGGTGATCTCACCCGAAAGATGCTTTTCCACGTGTTCTGGGGCAATGGGTGTAGGAACGTACTGGTAGGTTATGTCTCCCGTGTCCTGGTCCGGGGATACAATTGCAAAACCAACTTCGCGCCCAGAAAAAAGGTCCTTGAATTTTCCGACCTGTTCTTTCCCGAGGGACTGGGGGAAATACCTTTCATGGGGATGCGTATCGGATATTTCCAGCATTTTCGAGATAGCCTTCGCCTTTCCGACAAGCCCCAGTTTTTCGTAGTTTTCAGCCAGCAGTTCCCTTGCTTCCCGGTTATTGGGATTGCGTTTTAGGAGTTTTTTTAAGAAATGTATCGACCTTTTAAAGTTTCCTGTATCACTGTAAAGAATCGCGAGGCGAAAGAACGATGCTTCGTGACATGGGTTAATTTTGAGAGCCCTAGAATAGCTGTCCATGGCTGGTCTAATCATCCCCAGTTCTTCGCATATTTCACCCCAGCGGAAGTGGATATCGTCTACCATGGGAGCCTTGAGGCGCCAGTAAAGCACAGTCTTCCTCGCTTCATCCTCGTTACCGATGTCCAGGTAGTGCCTTGCAAGCCTTACGTGATGGTCAAGTAGTTTCATCGTTTTGTTACTCCATTGCTGCCCGTTTATGATTCTGCGTTCATGTTGAATCTTAGACCGATGAAACACCTTGAGACAATTACTGCAACGTTGCAAAAGTTTTGAGCTGTGGAAATGGAACTCGAGCGGACTCGTTTCCGCTTCCGGCCATTCGGGTAATTCTGGAGTATCATGCGAAAGTCTTTTACAGACAGGTTTGTGGGTGCTTTATATTGAAATACATAGAAGGGAGCCTTTGGCCTTAAATAGGCCTTCGGAGCCGCTTTCGTCGTTCGTTATCGTTGAGCTGTTGTTAGGCAGTTTTGCTCGTTAGTAATAACTCTGAGTTATTAATTTGCCCAAGTTTGTCAAAAAATCCCTTAATATTAACATAACCAAGGTATTTTGGTTTATTTATATTTTGGTTTATTTATTAGGTGTAACCTATTGAAATATATGGAGGTGGTGTTTGGAAATAGCGATGTAGTGGTAGAATATTACTTTTTCTCTTGACACACCTTCCTCAATGTGCTACCTTCTCCACCATGTA
>JALSTM010000106.1 GCA_026983715.1 Desulfobacterales bacterium | reverse complement strand
TGAGAGGTACGGTTGCTGGAAGGGTGTAAATGAATTCGTACAGAAGGCCTCTAGGGGTGCAGTGACGAGCTATAACTTCTACAGCGTCGTCTATGACCCAATGACCACCTGCGGTTGTTGTGAATGCGTTGCGGCGGTTCTGCCTATGTGCAACGGCGTTATGACGGTTAACCGTGAGTACCAAGGCATGACACCATGCGGAATGAAGTTCACAACTCTGGCAGGAACCATTGGTGGTGGAAACGTCACCCCAGGGTTCGTTGGTCATAGCAAGTACAATATCTGCCAGAGAAAGTTCATAAAGGGTGACGGTGGTATCAAGAGATTGGTCTGGATGCCGAAGAGCCTGAAGGAGGAAATCAGGGAACGATTCAACAAGAGGGCAGAAGAGGAAGGTATTCCTGATCTACTCGATCGAATCGCCGACGAAGATGTTGGCGTAACCGAGGACGAGATCCTGCCATTCCTCCAGGAAAAGAAGCATCCAGCGCTAGAGATGGAACCTATACTCGGGTAGTGAAAAAGTGAACGGGGACCTGTATCTCTTTCGGGAGATGCAGCCCCTGTTTTCCTAAAACGGTGAATTGAAAGAAGATGAGGAGAGATACCCATGGGAATGACAGGAATTCAAATTTTTAAACTACTTCCAAAAACCAACTGCGGTGAATGCGGTGTTCCAACATGTCTCGCATTTGCGATGAATCTTGCCGCTGGCAAGGCGGAGCTAGATGCTTGCCCTTACGTTTCTGAGGAGGCAAAAGAGGTATTAGCAGCAGAATCTGCTCCCCCAATCAGGCCACTTTCAATTGGAGTGGGTGAGTACGAGGTTAAAATAGGCGGCGAAACAGTAATGTTCAGGCACGAAAAGACCTTTATAAATCCTCCGGGTCTTGCTGCTATTATCTCTACAGACGAAGACGACGCATCAATAGACGGAAAGATCGCTAGATTCAAGGATCTTCAATTTGAACGTGTCGGGTTAATACTCAGACCAGAATTATTTGCCTTGAAAGACACGAGCGGTGATGCCGGAAAATTTACGGCTCTTGTCAACAAGGTTAAAGATGCCTGTGAAGCGTCCCTGATACTCATGTCAGAAAAACCTGACGTGATGAAAGCAGCCCTTGAAGTAGTCAAAGATAGAAAACCTTTGATATACGCAGCAACGGAAGAAAACGTTGAAGACATGGGCAATCTTGCCAAAGAATGTGGATGCCCAATAGCTGTAAAGGGGACCGGTGGGTACGAAAGTGTAATACCCCTGACCGAGAAACTAACCGAGATGGGGTTGAAAGATATAGTTATTGATACCGGGTCCCGTACTCCGTACAAGGCATTCGAGGATCAAGTCATAATAAGGAAAGCAGCGCTTCAGGACAGGTTTCGACCCCTTGGATTCCCAACAATTACCTTCCCTGCCGAAATGACTGATGACCCCATGTACGAGACGCTCCTGTCTGCCATGTTTATAGCCAAGTACGGGGCACTCATTGTCATGAACGATTTTAAGGCTGAGAGCATCTTTCCACTGTTACTTGAAAGACTTAACATTTACACTGATCCACAACGCCCAATGACCGCCGAAGAAGGAATATACCCCATCGGAAATCCGGATGAAAACTCGCCGGTTCTTGTTACCTGTAACTTCTCGCTAACGTACTTTATAGTCTCTGGTGAAATCGAAGGTAGTAGGGTGCCAAGCTGGTTGTGCGTGACCGATACAGAAGGATTGTCCGTTCTCACCGCATGGGCTGCCGGTAAATTCACAGGTGAAAGCGTCGGAACGTTCATTAACAAGTGCGGTATTGCCGACAAGGTTAAGCATAAAAACCTGATTATACCTGGTTATGCAGCGGCAATAAGTGGTGAACTAGAAGAGGAATTGCCCGATTGGAAAATACTGATCGGACCAAGAGAGGCATCGCAGATCACAAGCTACCTCAAGAACTGGAAACCTGAGTAACATATTCCAAATCTTATCCAGCACAATAGGAGGGGCTAGGGATAACACAAATTATGCTGCATTTTCCCAGGGCATTGTGGAGACAGAGGAGGACAACATGGGAAAAATGATACTAATTGGCGAAAATATGAACATAATGACGAAGAAGTATGGCAAGGCCATGCGTGAGAGAGACGCCAAGACTATCCAGGAACTGGCCATTAAAGAAAAAGAACTGGGTATGGATTACATCGATCTCAATATTGGGCCCGCGGGTAGGATTGGTGAAGAATTAATGGAATGGATCGTCAAAACGGTCCAGGAAGTGGTCGATCTCCCATGCGCCCTTGATACTTCAAACATTGCTGCCATCGAAGCCGGCCTTAAAGTTCACAAGGGACGTGCATTGATAAACTCAATATCCGCCCGTCCAGACAGAATGGAAGCACTTCTGCCAATAGCCAAGAAATATGACGCGGATTTCGTAGGTCTTCTCTGGGGACCTGAGGGAATGCCCAGGGATGAAAACGAAAGAGGCGCCTTGGCGGCAGAACTGATGTTCCGTGCCAGTGAACTCGGTATACCAAATGAGAGAATGTGGATAGATCCGATTGTAACGCCGGTTAACGTTCAGCAAAACCAGGTAATTGCCTGTTACGAATTCATGAAAATGTTTCAGGATATAGCCCCTGGTTGCAAATCCACTTGCGGACTTTCCAATGTATCCAATGGGGCCCCGGAGCACCTTCGTCCGATCCTGAATCAAACTTATCTCATCATGTTGAAAAATAACGGTATGATGTCTGCCATCGTCGACTGCTTTGACGAAGACCTAAAGAAAATCGCCTGGGGTGAAAGACCGGATATTGAAGAACTTGTTATGAAAGTGTGTAACGACGAAGACATTGATCCTTCATCTCTTAACGAGGAAGAATTAAAGTATTACAAGACAGCCAGAGTTCTGCTCGGAAAGACTCTTTATTCCGATTCCTGGCTTGAACTATAGCTTGTAGAATACTTTCGTTTAAACCGAAGACCCTACCCCTCGGGGTGGGGTCTTTACATTTGTGGCGGTCCATCTCATGCATCAGGAAAAAATCGTATCAAGAAAGACCCTGGAACTCATTTGCGAGAAGGCTCGAACAAATAATCAAAAAATAGTGTTTACAAATGGCTGTTTTGACCTACTCCACGTGGGCCATGTGAGATATTTAAAGGAAGCTAAATCCTTGGGCGATATTCTTGTGGTCGGCGTAAACACCGATTCTTCTGTAAAAATCATCAAAGGTCCCAGACGTCCCATTTTAGCCGAGAACCACAGGGCGGAAATTATTGCTTGTCTCTACTTCGTAGACTATGTCTCTCTTTTCTCTGAACCTGACCCGCTGAACCTGATAAAGGCAGTTCGCCCCAATGTGCTTGTCAAGGGGAGCGACTGGGCTGAAGAAAAAATCGTCGGTGCTGATTTCGTCCGGGGCTACGGTGGCAAGATAGTGAGAATAGATCTTAGTCCGGGAGTTTCTACGAGCAACATTATCAGGACCATAAAAGAGCGTTACTGCTGACTCAAGAGATCAAAATACTCGGTTTTTGCACCTCTTACTGCATCTAACTTGAGAGACCAGGTATGGATAAAAAGACTCGAATAAGTATATTTATTTTCCCTCTTCTCTTCCTGCTTGTCTTCCCACAGTTATCACGGTCTATCATCAATCCCACGTCAAGGTTTTCTCAGGCAGGAGAGCCTGCTTCACAGCTTGATCTTTTACTTTTTAGAGTAGAGCAAGAATGGAAATATTCCATCTTACAAAACAGTGACTATTTCAAGGCGGTTGCTCCTCTTGTCTCAAAAACGAGAGTATTCATCCATTGCTATTACGATAAAAAATTAGACAAGATTGATGTAATCGGCTTCATATTTGACGAAGAAAACTTTTTTAGCCTCTCTCTATTCGATAGAAAAGAACTGTTAAAGCAAACCCTAAACTTATTGATGGACTTTCTTGCCCCCAAGATTACCTACAGGGAATCGAAAAAGCACCTTCACCTAAACGATATAAAACTTGAACTCGTGCTTAACAGCAGCCCTCCATATACGAGAGGTCTACTCAAGGACCTGGGAGTCCAAAATGGCCAAGCAGGATTTGTAGACGGAAAATTAATTTTCTCCGAAGAACTATACCTTACCATAAGGTCAGAGAAAGCCTGGCAAAACAATAAAGGAATAAAAAATACCATCATTATGATTCCGTTCTCCAATGAAGATGGCGGAAATTGAACCCAGTTTTTATGAACCCCTTCCTGGATAACGAAAAATTGATGATAGTGGCACTTCCAGAATAGAAAAATGACCTGTTGACACCACCCGTAGTAGTCTGTTAAAAATCCCCGACAGTTTGAATTTATTTTAATCAAGGAGTTTGAATCAGGATGAAAAAACGAAAGGGCAAACCAAGAACGAAGAAATTACTGGAAGAGAAGGTATCATTTTCCACTAAGCTCCTTGATTGGGCTAAACTTCATGAAAAACAACTCTACATCGCTGCAATAGTACTGGTTCTTTTGATCGGTAGCGGCTGGTGGTACAAAAACTACAAAATTCACAAAGAGTGGAGAGCACAAAAGCAATATTCTCTTATAGTTTCTAGCTACCCTACGTACAATCCGAAAGACGTGGGGAAATGGAAAAACGTCATCAAGCAACTTGAGAAACTCTTGGAAGAGTTTGATGGCACGAAAACATCATATTCTGCCAGGCTAGATTTGGCAAATGCCTACTACCACACTGGTTCCTACGATAAGGCCATCGAGGTGTATGAGAGGCTCCTGGATGATCTTGACTCAGAGCATCCGTACTGGCAACTAGTACAATTCGGTCTTGTTTATTGCTACGAAGGGAAAAAAGATTATTCAAAGGCCATAACGATCCTTGAAAAGGTAAAAGCAAATCCCCACACAACAATGATGGCCCTGGTACATTACAATCTCGGTAGAATTTACGAAATATCCGGCCAAAAATCAAAGGCACTCGAAGAATACAAAAAGTACCTGGAAAACAATAGGTTCGGAATCTTCAAGGTACTTGTGGAAGAGAAAGTTAAAGCACTGGAAAGCCATACGTTATCGTGACGAATCATTCTTGAAAATATCCGTGCTGAGATCATCGCGGATCCCGTATCGGGTTAGGCAAAAGTCATACTTTACTGGATCATCGGGGCAGATGCTTTTAAATGCTTCCGTTATTTCCAGGGCTGTTTGCATGTTCGCCTGTTTCCTTGTTGTTATACCCAACATCCTGGATATATTGTGCATGTGAGTATCGAGAGGAATTATAAGCTTCGAAGGCGGGATACTTGTCCATCCTCCCGGGTCTACATCATCGTTTCTTACCATCCACCGAAGGAAAAGGTTCAAGCGCTTGCACGCACTCCCCTTTCCCGGGTCAGCAATAACACCTGATCCGTTCCCACAGCCAAGAGCAACCATCTTATTTACAAACTTTTCTAAGGCGGGAATGATCGTCTCATCATCCTCTTTAAACCCGGAAACAAAACAATTCTCAAGAGATCCATACTCTTTCAAAATTCCTTTCAAACTGTACAAAAGGAGCGCCATATCTCGTCCGGTGGTAAACCTGTGTTTGAAACTAGCGAAAGTTTCCGTCATGCTTTCAACGGATTCTGTTTGCACAAATCTTGTTGGTGAACCCAGCAAGGCCAAAATTTTTCCTACGCTTCTCAGTATTTGATTAACCCTACCATATGCAAGCGTAGAGGCGACGAGGGCAACAATTTCTCTATCCCTCACATCGGGATAATCGTAGAGAAATTCCAGCGGATCCGGATGGACAAATTTTCTCCTGTTTAGATTTTCGTAAAGGTCTTCCAGGATAAGACGGTCAAAAGTAATTTTCTCTTTATAACCAGCCACCGTATTCTACCAGTTCCTCCAGGGCTGAACGAGAGAGAATCTTTATATTGGGCCCCAAAACCTCTATTAACCCTTGCTTGCTCATCTTTGCAAAAATCCTCGAAAGCGTCTCCGGTATAGTTCCCAACAGGCTTGCAAGCTGTCCCTTGGTTATATCGAGTTTTACCTGCGACGAACCATCTTCCCTGTCGCTGAGATACAAGATGTAAGCAGCAAGTCTACTGGGCACTTCCTTCAAGGAAAGATGTTCTATCTTAACTGTGAATTCTCGAAGGCGCCTGGCAAGTATCGCAAGCATATTAAGCGCAAGGGACGGATTCTTTTCAATGAGCTTTATCAATGCGTCTCGGGGAAAAAACAATACCTTTGATTTTTCGAGTGCTTCGGCATTAGCCGGGAAATGCTTCCCGGCGAAAACCGGAACCTCCCCAAAGGGTTCACCTTTCCCGAAGATATGGAGCGTCTGTTCTTTACCATCAGGAGAAAGCTTGTATATCTTGATTCTTCCTTTGAGTACAACGTAAAATCCCTTTCCCTCATCTCCCTCTGAAAATATTATCTGCCCTTTGTTCAAAGCTACCGTAACGGTGATGCGAGAAAGAGCTTCGAGTTGCTCACGCGGGAGCCCTTCAAAAAGGGGTATTGTGGACAGGTAATCAACTATGTTCATGGGCACGCCGGGAACGAGATGAAATCTGACAAAATTATTCTTCTTACTTCTTCGATTTCATATTAGGTTCAAAAAAACCTGATAAGTCAAGTACTAAATTCGCGAAAATTTCCAGTTCATTTGTATGCCCAGACAAATTACATACCCGACACACTATTTTTTGACTTAAATCAATGATTCAGTTAAGCATTTTGCTATAATAAAATAAAATTAAATGAGAAACTGAAATTTATGGGAGACAAAAATGAAATGCCCGGGACAGGACAGCAGATACTGGAAGCCAGGAGCAATCTACGAGGCAAAATGCCCGAAATGCGGGCATGAAGTCGAATTTTTTAAAGACGAACCGGCAAGAAAATGCCGAAATTGCGGGTATCGTTTCATTAATCCCAAAATGGACTTTGGATGTGCGTCGTACTGTAAATATGCGGAACAGTGCCTCGGGGAACTCCCCCAGGAACTGCTGGCGAAAAGAGAAGATCTCTTAAAAGATCGTGTCGCTATACAGATGAAGCGATACTTCGGCAGAGACTTCAAGAGGATTGCTCATGCAACCAAAACCGCCAGGTATGCGGAGCAGATTGTAAAAGAAGAAGGAGGTATGCCGGCGATTGTGTTGTCAGCTGCGTACCTTAGAGAAATCGGAATTAAAGAAGCAGAAGAGAAGCATCCGGATGATCCGGAGAGGTACCAGGTGAAAGAAGGGCTTCCGATCGCAACTAAGATACTCAAGAACCTCGATGCCAAGGAAGAGCTCATCGAGGAAGTATGCAATACCATCTCTAAAATGGATAAAGGCAGAGAAAAGGATGATCTAAATTCCCAGATTCTTCATGATGCGGACCTAATAGTAACCATTGAAGAGAAATTAAAGGACTCTAAAATTGACAGACAAGAAATTGAAGAACTGGTAAATGGTTCTTTTCTAACAAAAACCGGCAAGGAGCTTGCCAGGAAAAAGTTTCTAAGCGAGTAGTGACTATAATCTTTAACCTTTAAGGAGTAGAAGATGAAGGTTTTAAGAAAGATAATTGAAATTGACGAAGAACTATGTGACGGCTGCGGGCAATGTGTGCCGGCATGCGAAGAAGGAGCGATTCAGATTATAAACGGAAAAGCCAAACTGGTAGCAGAAAAATATTGTGATGGGCTCGGTGCGTGCCTCGGGGATTGCCCCACTGGAGCCTTGAAGTTGATAGAACGCGAGGCAGAAGAGTTTGACGAAGAAGCTGTCGAAGAATACTTGTCGAAGCTCGAAGAGAAAAAAGATTCCACGGAGCCGTCCTTTGCTTGTGGCTGCCCTTCAACTAACGTACAGGTTTTCAACGATAGCCAAGCAGGCGAGGCTAAAAAAATTGGGGGAACGGATATCTCATCCGCTCTATCCAACTGGCCAGTACAGATTAAGCTTGTCCCTCCCAGAGCTCCATTTCTACAAAATGCTGACCTCCTGGTTATGGCGGACTGTTGCGCAGTGGTTTACCCCAATATTCACGGAGACTTTCTACCAGGCAAGGTGGTGATGATGGGCTGCCCAAAGTTTGACAATGCAGCGGAATACGTCGATAAATTTTCCGAAATCTTTGAAAGGCACAATATCAACTCGATAACAATAGTTAACATGGAAGTTCCGTGTTGCTCAGGATTGGTCAAGATTATTGAAAAGGCTCTGGAAAAGGCACAAAAGGATATCCCGGTAAAGGAAATTTGTATAAGTACGAGGGGAACGATATTGACCTAATTCCTGATTTGTACGTTTGTAACAATTAAGTCCACCGCCATTTTTTATAATGGTGGTGGATTATTTTTTGCTACCAATCCCCCCTAATCACTTGTTGTTAACGCATACATTCTCAGGCAATTCTTGAACCCTTTTAACTTCGTGTATACGGATGCTCTAAATTCATCTTGATTTCCCAACTCTTCCTTTACTTCAGGAGTTATCAGGATCTGTCCCGGAGTAGCCTCGCTGGCTAATCTCTGGGCCATGTTCACAGCTGTCCCCACGACAGTATAATCAATCCGGTGGGAACTTCCTATGTTTCCTATGAAAACCTCTCCCTTTGTTAAACCTATTCCCAGTCCTACCCTTTCAAAAAACCTGCTATTTTTTACCCATCGTTCCTGGATATCCTTGAAAGTTCTCAACATCTCCTTCGCCGCCTTTATTGCCTGATATTCCGCCTGATTCACTTGGATTGGCGCACCAAATACCGCAATCAATGCATCTCCCATAAACTTGATAATCGTACCTTCATACCTGAAAACCACATTACACAGGGCATCGAAAAATTCGTTCAAAAACACCCGCACGTCGTCTAAAACCATCTCCTGGACCATGGGAGTGAAGTTTCTTATATCGGCGAAAAGAATTACAAGTTCCTTTATTTCTCCAAACTGATAGACGTTTTCCCCTTGTGATATCAAGGCTTGAGCTACGTGTGGAGCAACAAACTGCTGCAGAAGAGTTTGAGCCTTAACCTTTTCAGAAATTTCCTTAATGAGCCTTAGGTTGTCAAAGGCCATTACCGCTTGATCACATATTACCGAAAGGAGTTCAACGTCTGCAGGACTAAAGGGTTCACCGCTATAGAGTTTGCTCACGTTAAGAACCCCAAACACCTGGTCTTCCTTCACCAGGGGGTAGGATATTGCTGCCTTTATCTCAGCCAGCTTCATTAGCTTTGAAAACTGAGGATGATCCTCGGGTCCACCATTTAAAATCAGCGGTTTGCCATGCTGTAAGACCCACCCGGCAATATTCTGCCCGGGTTTTATGCGCACTTTCTCCACAATTTCTGGCCTTAAACCAATCGCTGCCCTTATGCTAAGCTCTCCGGTTTCCTCGTTTAAAAGCATTACAGATACCCTGTCGCTCCTTGTTTCTTCCCTTACGGTTTTGATCAGTTCACTTAGTAGTTCGTCTACCGATTGTGCCCTTAGAAACTTCTTTCCTAGCTTGTAGAGAGGAATGAGAGTCTTCAAGCGAGCATTTTCATCATCTATCTGTTTTTTACTCAGGCTTTTTTCCACAGCCCGCAGGAGATCATTCACCTTAAAAGGTTTCAGTAGAAAATTGCTGAAACCTTCCTCAAGGGCCTTAATGGACGCATCTATGGTAGCACATCCCGTAATCATTATTCCCTGAAGATCCGGGAACTTCGAGTGAAGAAGCTTAAAAAGTTCAAGCCCGTTCATCTCTTCCATTTCAAGGTCGACAATGAGCAGGTCAAAGTGTTCCTTTTCGAAATACGCCTGAGCTTCACCTGCACCTGACGCCCCCTTTACCAAAAACCCACTCTCCCGAAGCGCATCTACCACGCTTTCAAGGATCTGGGGATCATCATCTACCACTATTATTTTCTTCTTCATTATACTCAGGAAGGATTGAGTTGCGGTATTTTCATGTATCGATTGAGGTCTTTGCATGAGATATCACTCCAAGCTTTTTATTTAGAGATCATATCAACATGCATTGAAGCAATATTTGGGCCGGTTTAAGAAAATAGCTATTTTTTCATTTTCTTGAAGCGAAACAGGCGCCTTCTCCTCTTTCTTACGATGCGCCATCGCCGGTGAACCCAGAACCATTGATCCGGATATTTTACAATCTGCCTTTCGATAACCTTGTTAAAAAGGCTCGTGTTCAAAACAATATCTTTTTTGACATCGCCTGTATTAATTAAGTACACCCTGGGATGAATCTCGATATGATACCTGCCGTCAGGTTTTCGATGAGAAAAAACAGGTATGACTGATGCCCCGGTTCTTGCTGCTAGTATAGCCATCCCCTTGTGAGTGATGGCAGGCCGTCCGAGCAGAGGAACAATCACCCCATCATGCCGGGATGATCTTTGATCCTGCAAGATCCCGATAATCTCGTTATCTTTCAGGCTGCGTAGAACTTTCTTCCCTGCAGATTTCCGGGCGAACACCCGATTTCCCGTTCTACACCTGGTTTCCGTAATAAGCTTTTCGAGAGGAGCGAAATCTAGCGGGCGTGCCAATATATTTATGGGGGTTCCCAGTAAGAAAGGAGCTACGTACGCGGTTATCTCCCAGTTTCCGAAATGTCCCGTAAGCAAGATTACTCCCTTTCCATCGTCTAACGCCTTCCTTACCTCTTCGTCACCGCTACAAGTAACAAACTGGTCGACGTTATTGCTGTTAATTCTTTGAAAACGGGCTACCTCCAAAAACACCCTTGCCAGGTGAATAAAGTTACGCCTTGAAATCTCGTAAATTTCAGCGTAACTCAAGCTCCTACCACGATATTTCTCAAGTGTACTTCTCGTGAGCTGCAGATTCGATAAAGAAACCCGGCGATGCTTGGAATCAAGGGTAAACCATAAATTACCTAGAATTAAAGACCACCGGGTCAATCCTTCATCGGAAATGGAAGACAAGCGGGTCAAAATTTTGACCAGAACCTTATAAACAAATTCTTCTTTCCAACCATCCACGAAATGCCGCCTCATCCGCAAATTCCACATCAATTACGAGAGAAAAAAAGTTATCGAATTTTACTATAAACGGTAATAACCTCACCTCATCTTTTTCCGTCGTAACTATCGCATCAACTTTGTATTTTTCTCCAATTGCCACGATCTTCTCCACGTCCTTAGCGCTGTAAGCATAATGATCGGGAAAGGCCAGAAAACACTTGATATTCGCTCCGAGTCGTTCTAGTGATTTTTTGAATGTTTCAGGTGCCCCGATTCCTCCAAGGCCGACTATGTTTTTACCTTCCAGAAAACCAGTTTCACGCAGAGTGCCTGTCTTAACTTCCTTGATTGAGACAGGCCTGTGATAACAACCAAATATAGGCTTACCGGGAAAAACATAGGTGAAAAATGATGCCGCTTCTTTTTCCGTCTCGCCTACCCTAGTTAAAATAAAGGCATCTGCCCTTACGAGATGACTCACCGGTTCCCTGAGCTTTCCGAGAGGTAACAAGTGGCCATTGTCGAAGGGGGCTTCACAATCGAGTAACACGAGATCCACGTCCCTTTCGAGCCTCAAATGTTGAAAGCCATCATCCATGACAATCACATCTGGATTGAAGTTCTTGATTGCTTCCGCGGCACAAGCATACCTATCAGTACCTACAACCACTGGCACACTTTTTAATCGTCGAAAAAGCATGTACGGTTCGTCACCTACTTCTTCCCACGACATACCACTCACTTTATCTTGCAGTACTATAACCTTCTTGGAGCCCTTCTTTCTGCCATAGCCCCTGCTCACAACCGCGACGCTAAAACCCTTATTTTCCAGATACTTACACAACCACATCACCACCGGAGTTTTCCCCGTACCCCCGGCAACAATATTGCCGACACTTATTACCTTTGCCGGTACTCTTTTTCTCAGCTTTTCATTTCTATAATATTTCAGGAGCCTGTAGCGGGTAGCATTACCGTAAACCCGGGAAATTGCCCGGAGGCACACGTTTAATGCCCTATTTTTCCTGACAAGTTTTCTTTGCAAAGCTGACCAATCAACCACGTTTCACCGCAAGTACGGAGTGATAGTTTCAATTACTCTTTTCGTCGCCCCACGATTCTGTAGGATTACTCGTTGAGCATTACTACCCATTTGTTTAAGCCTATCTGGTTCTTCGAATAAGTCTATCATTGCCGCTGCCATGTTTTTTTTATCCGTTACTTTGAGCGCGCAGTTTGCATCGAGCAGAAGTTCTTCTATTTCTTTAAAATTAAACATATACTTTCCAAAAACCACGGGAACACCGAAAGCAAGAGCTTCCAAGGGATTGTGGCCTCCCACCGGAACAAGGCTTCCACCTATGAAAGCCACGATAGCAAGTGAATACAGTCTTGCAAGCTCCCCGAGAGTATCCACGACCAGGACTTTTGCGGTAGTTCCAAATCCCTTGTTCGTTGATCGCAAAGAACAATTAAGGCCTTTCTTTACAACCATGTCTTTCACTCTGGCAGCCCTATCAGGATGTCTCGGAACCAGCACCAGCTTAAGACCAGGAATCCTGGTTTCCATGAACCTAAACACATCTATGATTATTTCTTCTTCACCTCCATGAGTACTTCCTGCAACCCAGACTTTGTCATCCCTTTTTAAGCCAAGTTCCCTGGCCAGGGACTCTTTTTCTTCTGCAGAGACAGACGGGAGCATATCAAACTTCAAGTTCCCGGTATTCCGAACCTTACCTGCATCCAACCCAAGTTTCACTAGCTTACCCGCATCGTTTGAAGATTGCACCATGCACATTTCAAAAGATTGAAAAAGTCTCTTACTGAAATTTTGCACCATCAGAAACCTTTTAAGTGATTTCGGCGAAATTCTACCATTTACCAGGAAAGCCGGAATGCCATTAAGTCTTAGGAAGGTAAGAAGATTTGGCCACGCATCCGTTTCAATTGTCAAAAATATGCGAGGTGAAAGAGTAGAGACTACTTTCCTTATCGCCCAGGAGAAGTCATGGGGCATGTAAAAAAAACGAGAAACATAATCACGTAGATTTTTTTGCGCTGTTTTCTGGCCAGTCTCAGTTGACGTTGAAAAAACAATGGTATCGACGGGCCTTGTTTCTTTTATGGCCTTTACAAGGGGTATTGCTGCCATGGTTTCGCCCACAGACAGCGCATGAATCCATATGGAGCCCTTAGACGGCTTGCCAAACTCAGCAAACCTAAGGCCCAGACGGTAAGGTGCACTCTCGCGGTACTTTCCCTTCAGCAACCTGTTGGCTCCATAATAAATTAAAAAAAGGGGGAAAGCCCCCCCAATCAGAGCGTTGTATACGTATGAATCCATTCGAGTTAGACTATTTGCCATTCCGTACTTTGCTCAGTTATGAATGCAATGGGCACACCTGCAAATCGTGAAGGTACTTGAATTCTCCTTCTCTTGCCAGTAATTCTTCCAACGTCCCTTCTTCTACTACTTCTCCGCAGGAAAGAACGAATATTTTCTCAGCATGCTCTAGAGATGAAAACCTGTGAGCGATAATAACCGTGGTTCGCCCTGCCATCAGGTTTTCGATTGCTCTTTTAACTTGGGCTTCAGAAGCGCTGTCGAGAGAAGAGGTTGCTTCATCGAGAATCAAAATGGGAGCATCTTTCAGAAAAGCACGAGCAATGCAAATTCTCTGTCTCTGGCCACCAGATAAGAGAACACCGCCTTCTCCTACCCTCGTATCAAAGCCATTTGGTAAATCCATTATGAAGTCATAGGCATAAGCAGCCCTGGCTGCAGCGATGATTCTCTCCTCAGGCGCACCGGGATTTCCGTAAGCAATGTTATTCTTGATAGTGTCATCAAACAGAAAAGGATCCTGGGACACGAGAGAAATTATTCCTCTCATGGAAAACGTATCAATGTCCCTGATATCGGTTCCGTCAACAAGTATGACACCTCGGGTAACGGGATAAAACTTAAGGAGCAAATTGACAATTGTCGTTTTCCCGCTTCCACTCTTGCCAACTATCCCGACTACCTGTCCTTTTTTTATGGTCAGATTTACGTTTTTCAAAGCCGGGGTTTCGTTGTAAGCAAAAGTAACATTTTTGAATTCTATTCCGTCAGAAAGATCGCCAATTCGAACCCTTACCCCTTTGAACTCAGGTTCCTCTTTCACTTTTTCTATACTCTCTAACCGTTCAAGCGAAGCAAGACCCTTTTGAATAACATTATTTACCTTGGAAAGCCTCTTTACCGGCTCATAAAGCATGATAAGGGCGGTGATAAAGGAGAAAAACGTACCGGGAGTAGAAGTACCCCTTATAACCTTGTATCCACCGTACCACATTATCAGCACGATGCCTATACCGGCAAAAAATTCCATAAGCGGCGCCATCATCGTGTCAATCTTCACTCCCTTTATCTGGTACCTAAAGAACCTTTGATTCTCCTCGGCAAATCTTTTTTTTTCGTATTCCTCCGTGCCAAAAGCCCTAATTACGCGCGCACCGGCTAATCCCTCCTGGATTATAGAACTCAAATCACCAAGACTTTCCTGGCGCTTAAAACTAATTCGCCGAAGCTTTTTCCCAAACTTGATCATCGGTAAAAAGGCAAAAGGTAAAATTATAACGGATACCGTGGCAAGGCGCCATTCTCTCTGGAAGATTACCCAGGTGAGCCCTATAATAGTAAAAGTATCCCTGAAAAGAGAAACAACGGCACTGGAAATCGAACCACCCACCTGATTTACGTCACTTGTAATGCAGCTGATCAGGTTACCAGTTTTTGCCTTGTCGTAAAACCTGATGGGAAGGAATAAGAAGCGCTTGAAGAGGTCTCTCCGGAGTTGCAAAATAATACTTTGATTGACCAGGGACATTAAATAAACATTTGCCCACGTGAATAATCCCTTGGCCAAGTACAGGAACAAAACCCCCACAGCCAGCAGCTTGAGCATGGTGACGTCTTTTGCCAGGAAAACCCGGTCCATTGCCGGCTTTATCAGGTAAGCCACCGCCGAGGTACACGCGGCAACCCCGGCAGTACATATGGCTGCGGTAACCAGTTTTGCCCAGTGGGGTTTTACGAATCCCCACACTTTATATAACGACTTATTTACTTCCAGATTCATCCCTAAAAATGGGTAGTCACGCCAAGCCTTATGCTGGCACCCCTGTACGT
>JALSTM010000105.1 GCA_026983715.1 Desulfobacterales bacterium | reverse complement strand
TGGGGGGAAAATCCTGGATCAAATAGCGAGCCCCAAGATGCTGGAATGGCTTGAGTTCATCCTTTCCACTCCTGTCGTTATCTGGGCCGGATGGCCGTTTTTCGTAAGGGGTGTTCAATCGATTATCAACAGGAGCCTCAACATGTTCACCCTCATAGGACTGGGTGTCTCCGTGGCATACATTTACAGCGTTGTCGGAGTCCTTTTTCCGGACATTTTTCCCGACGTTATGAAAAGCGAATCTGGTACAGTAGGCGTCTATTTTGAAGCAGCGGCAGTAATCGTGGTGCTCGTTTTGTTGGGGCAGGTAATGGAACTCCGTGCGCGCAGCCAAACGGGTACGGCAATAAAAGCTTTGCTTGGTCTTGCCCCTAAGACAGCTCGCAAGGTCAACGATGACGGCACTGAAGTTGATATTCCCTTGGAACACGTTCATAAAGGGGATTTACTCCGGGTGAGACCCGGTGAAAAGATCCCTGTTGACGGCGTTGTACTGGAAGGGACAAGCAGCGTGGACGAATCGATGATTACCGGTGAACCGATTCCGGTGCAAAAACAACCTGGTGATCGAGTGGTCGGGGGCACCGTTAATGGTACAGGAACACTACTTGTGCGCGCTGAAAAGGTTGGTTCCGATACCCTTCTTTCCAGGATAGTTGCCATGGTCGCAGAAGCCCAGAGAAGCAGGGCTCCCATCCAGAAATTGGCTGACGTCGTTGCTGGCTACTTTGTTCCAGCGGTTATAGCCATTTCAATCATTGCTTTTATTGCATGGTATTTCGCTGGCCCAGAACCGAGGCTTGCACATGCGCTTATCGCCGCAGTATCCGTTCTTATCATCGCATGCCCCTGCGCCCTTGGTCTTGCTACCCCCATGTCCATCATGGTGGCAACGGGTAAAGGCGCTACCCTTGGGGTCTTGTTTAAAAACGCAGAAGCAATAGAAACCATGCGTAAGGTGGACACCCTGGTAGTGGATAAAACCGGGACCCTTACAGAAGGAAAACCAAAAGTGGTCAACGTTGTTACAAGCGGAGTTGTTGATGAGGAGAAGTTTCTTGCTCTTGCCGCAAGTCTTGAAAAGGGAAGCGAACATCCCCTTGCAGCAGCAATTGTTGAACATGCAAAAGAAAAGGGGATACCACTGGTTAAACCTGAGGATTTTTCCTCTCACACCGGCAAAGGCGTATCGGCCATGGTGGACGGTCGCCAGGTAATACTCGGTAACCAGAAACTCTTGGAAGATTTCGGCGTGGATCCGGACCCATTGATGGATGAGGCAGAAAAAATGAGAGCGGAAGCTCAAACGGTGATGTTTGTCGGCATAGACGGGAAGCTTGCAGGAATTATAGCAGTGGCTGATCCCATTAAGGAAACAACACCGAAGGCAATTGAAAAGCTGCACACCGATGGCCTTAAAATAGTGATGCTCACAGGTGACAACAGGGCAACGGCTGAATCGGTAGCCAAGAAACTTGGGCTTGATGACGTGGTTGCGGAAGTACTACCCGACCAGAAAGTGTCCGTGGTGAAACAATTACAGGAACAGGGACACATAGTGGCAATGGCAGGTGACGGAATAAACGACGCTCCTGCCCTCGCACAGGCTCACGTTGGCATTGCCATGGGCACAGGAACCGACGTTGCCATGGAAAGCGCCGGGGTAACGCTTATCAAAGGGGATCTCAACGGCATTGTTAAGGCACGAGAGTTAAGCAGGGCAACGATGAGAAACATAAAGCAGAACCTTTTCTTTGCCTTCGTGTATAACGCTCTGGGAGTACCTATAGCAGCGGGAGTCCTCTACCCCTGGTTCGGCATCTTGTTAAGCCCAGTCATTGCAGCGGCCGCGATGAGCTTCAGTTCGGTGTCCGTGGTCACAAATGCCCTAAGGCTTAGGACGGTAAGGATTGGTGAATAGTAGATTGTTTTGCTACCATTGGAGTGCTGATAGCGAAGTGCCTGCAAAAAATGGTCGCAATAGCTATCGCGCACTCTTGACTTCCATGGCTCCTCACAGATCACCTGCGACGGGACAGGACAAATCAAAATTAATTTGCAATCATCAAATTCTTTCAATTATCCTGACTAGTGTTAAGTTAATAAAGGAACTCTGATAAATTCGGATTTTTAGAACTATTAACCAATTTTAAGAAGTAAGACGAGCACAATGGAAAATCCGCCGTTCCGGCCGGAGCAAAGCGTAGAGCAGGAATCTGCCACCCTCTGGCTCGATTCCGGATCGTGCCTGCCCCTGACTAGATCGGAGGCCGGCTGACGTACAAGAGTCTCCTAAATATCTGAAGAATTAATCAGAGGTTCCTGAGATAAATCAAGTTTGTAAGTCTTTTCTGTTTTAGCCTTGTAGTGCAGTTCCATGAGAAGCTAACAAGGAGGAAGGTCTATGTCTGTAAAATTTGTATGGACCGATGATTATGCAACCGGTATTTCCGAACTTGATAACCAACACATGAAGATCTTCGAGTTGGGGAACAATATCTCTGATATCGACTCAAAAAGGCAACTCAAAAAGGCAATTATGAGCTTGTACCAACATACTAGAACTCATTTCGGTTTTGAAGAAGAGCTAATGAAAGAATCGGGTTACCCTGACTGGGAGAAACACAAGGAAGCTCACGACGACCTGATAGATGAACTAAATAAGGTTGGAGAAAAAGCCGCAAACGGAAATTTGTCCATTCAGGAGTTTAAAAAGTTTGTTTATTGCTGGATAATTGACCATATCATTTACCAAGACAAGTTATTTATAGATTATTATAAGGAAAGAAATGGGGCCTGACCCAGGGTAGTAAGCTTACCTGTGGGGAGATTTCGAGAGACAAAAAAGTTTAAACCGTGGAGGCAAAGGTAACCTCGGACCATAAACAAGCTAGCCCACGGTTTTAACTGTGGGAACGGTAACACTCATAATGAGCTTGCCCGGAAGGCAAGGTTACCATTCGGTTATTTCATACTTGGCCAGCTTCTTGTAGAGGGTCCTCCTGGTAATTCCAAGTCGTCGAGCGGCTTCACTCTTGTTCCCATTGGAAGCCCTAAGTGCCTGCACTATCGTTTTCTTTTCAGCTTCCTCCAGTGATTGTCCTTCATCGTCATCTGCAGCTACATCTTCTGACACCTGTGCTCTGCCAGCGTAATAGTTCGATTGTGGTATGCTGAGGGGGAGTTCCCGTTCGGTCACAAATTCCCCCTGGAGCAGAATAACTGCTCTTTCGATGGCATTTTCAAGTTCCCTAACATTGCCGGGCCAGTCATGCTTTAGAAGCATATCCATTGCAACAGGCGTAAAGCCTTTGACCATTTTTCTGTGCCTCT
>JALSTM010000104.1 GCA_026983715.1 Desulfobacterales bacterium | reverse complement strand
CTAGGATATGCGTGTGGTCCATTGCCCTTGTTACCCTGAAAGGGTGCAAGGCATTGTGGGCGGCGTTAACCCGCCGGCCGCAATATTTTCCTTCTTCGCATTCTTTGCGCCTTAAGCGAAGCGGGCGTTTCATTTATGACGGACACTGGTAGTATAAGAATTATGACACGATAAAACGCTACATGTTTATAGGGAAGTATTCTAAAATGGGTGCGGGGAATGGGGAGGGGGCAGGTGTCCCCTGTTGCTGAGGCATAGTCAAAAACCAGGGTCGGAAGGCCGGCTGAAAAAAGCTTTCCATTTTCCTGGAAACGATTTTTTTGAACCAATGAAAGGAAATGTCTCTACTCGTATTCATTTTAGTTTTTACTTCTGCTTCACTCCACGTTACGTGGAATGCACTGGTAAAAACTTGCCATGACAAGGTTGCCTTTGCCTGGGTTACTACCGTTCTTGGTGTAATGGTGCTCGGGCCTTTTTTCACTGTGGATCTTCTCCTAGGAACCAGTCCATTGCCGGGAGAGGCTATTCTTTTCTCCGTAATATCTGGCATTTTCGAAGCCCTCTACATAATATTTTTATTCAAGGCTTACGAGTATTCAGACCTTTCCGTGGTATATCCACTGAGCCGAGGGATCGCACCTATTGTAAGCATGGTTCTTGCCGGTAGCATGGTCGGTGACGTCATTAGCATGAAAGGTATGCTTGTGGTCGGATTGATTTTTAGCGGGGTTACCGCGGTTAGCTTGTCATCGTTAAACAGCAATAAGTACAATAAGCTTAACCGGTTGGGGATTTTGATGGCCTTTTGCACAGGGTGCATGATTGCGGGGTATCACCTGGTGGATAGGAAAGCCATGTTAACGACACCTCGACCGTCTGCCATCGGATACCTGTTTTTTGTCCAGTTCTTCATGGCTGTTTTTGTGAGCCTCTGGGCAGTATTCCTGGCAAGGAAAACCTTGGGGAGTGTGTGGATTGAATGCAAAGAAAACCTGAAAGGAGTTCTCATAGTGGGTATTGTGACACCCGTGGCGTACCTTCTGATTATCCTTGCTCTGACCATGGGTAATGTTACATATATAGTTGCCGGGAGAAATATCGGAATTGTCCTGAGCACTCTGGTTGGAGCGCTCTTTCTAGGTGAAAAGGTAAAAGGGTTACGCCTTCTGGGTGCGTTGTTGATTGCAGTAGGTGTAATTCTTTTAATCGTGGTAACACCAGGAGCTTGAAGGATTGCCGAGTATTCTCGAAATATGGAACGGACTTGAAAAACAAGACAGAGCGTGAGGAGCGTATGACGGGAGATAAAATTTTTATAAATGCTCAAGTTTTGACAATGGACCCAGGATGCGGAGAAGCGAATGCATTTGCGGTATCAGGGGGGAGATTTGTATGTGTTGGAAATAAGGAGCGGGCGTTAGATTCAATAGGAAATACTAACAAGGTTGATATTGTAAGCCTAAATGGAAAAACGGTGGTGCCAGGTTTCATAGAGACCCACAGTCACTTGTCACTTTACGCCATGGCATTACTCCAGGCTAATTGCAGGACACCTCCCAACAGGAATATCGGGGACGTAAAAAGACAAGTGAGGAAAATGATTGAAAGGAGCGAGAAAGGGGAGTGGATTCGTGGCTGGGGATACGATGACACACTAATTGAAGAAAAACGACACCTAACAAAACATGACCTTGATGAAGTGGCTCCCAACAACCCTGTTTTTATTTCTCACACCAGCGGACACCTAGCGTATGTAAACTCGAAAGCGCTGGAGATCGCAGGAATTAAGGTGGAAACACCTCAGCCTTCTGGCGGGCATATTGAAAAAGATCAAACGGGAGATCCCACCGGGCTTTTAAAGGAAGATCCGGCAATAAACCTCGTACTCCGACACATTCCCCCGTATCCCGTAAGTAGGTTGAAAGGCGCTATGAGAAAGGGCATTAAGTATTTACACAGACATGGGATTACCAGCGCCCATGATGCAGCTATTGGATATTTCAGGAATGAAAAGCCAATAATCCAGGCATATTGCGATTTTGAAAGAGAAGGAGAACTGAGCGTACGTGTCTATTTAACTCTAATTGAACGGGTATACCGAACCCTATTGGAAGCTGGTTTTAAAACTGGCTTCGGTTCCGAATTTCTAAAACTCGGGGCCGTAAAATTTTTCCAGGACGGATCAATCCAGGCGCTTACTGCGGCGCTGGAGAAACCCTATTTCTGTAAGCCCGGCCATAAGGGAGAGCTCATTTACAATCAGGATGATTTAAACAGGCAAATTGAACTGTATCATAAAGAGAAAATACAGGTGGCGGTACATGCAAACGGGGATAGAGCTATCGAGTCGGTTTTAAAGGCGTTTAGGGAGGCTATGAAAAAATATCCCGTTGAAAATCCTCGTCACATGATTATTCATTGCCAGCTTGCAACCCGGAAGCAGATTATGGAAATGAAGGGGTTAGGAATCATTCCCAGTTATTTTGTAAACCACGTGCATTTCTGGGGCGATCGGCACAAGGAGATCTTTCTTGGTCCAGATAGGGCGTCCAGAATAGACCCGCTGGCCACTACCGTCAATATGGGCTTGCCTTTTACCCTGCACTCCGATTTGCCCATAACTCCTGTAAATCCCCTATTTTCAATCTATTGTGCTGTTAACAGGAAGACTTCGGAGGGAGATGTGCTGGGGGAGAACGAACGGATAACACCCCTTGAAGCGTTAAAAGCCTATACGACCTATGCTGCCCTGTGTAGTTTCGAGGAAAAGATTAAAGGATCTATTGAGGTAGGAAAATTTGCTGACTTTGTGATCCTTTCAGATAATCCCCTTGAAGTTGAACCTGAGCGAATAAAAGACATTGAGGTGTTGGAAACATATGTTGCAGGTGAACGGGTCTTTTAATTTAGAGATGTCTTGGTTATCGTGGGTCACAACCTTAAGGAAACTCTGATTAATTACTTAGTTTGTCAATGGCCTCTTGCCCGTCATTCCGCCCCCCTGATCTGGTCAGGGGGAGGCTCGATCCGGCATCCAGTTAGAGAATCCTAGATTCCGGCTGTACGCTTTGCTCCAGCCAGAGTGACGGTTTGTGTCTTGTGCTCGTCCTGCTTCTTCAATTGATTGGTAGTTCTAGAAATCGGAATTAATGAGAGCTTCCTTAAAAAGGCATTTGTCTTTTTTTTGAACCTTGACCTACGATCCATGTTTTAAAATTGTTACCGTGATAGAATTAATGTATTTTCCTTGTTGGAGTTAATACGCCTATGGTTTAATCCGTAGGTATCAAATATCGTTATCCTGCCCTCGGTTACCGGCTTTATAGGGGAATGTTTTTTTACGTAAAAGGCCAGTAGGTCAACAATTCTGAAGGTTGTGTCTTTCTTACTTTGTGCTTTGTTAAACACGTAGTACCCATCACCTCCGCTTGCGAGCCATGAATTAACAAGAACCCTGTAAACTTTTTCCTTTTGAACCGGTTTCCATGTGCCGTTTCTGAAGATCTCGGCACGGATTACCCGTTTTCCCCTGGCGAGAAGTTTTGTTATCTCTCGCCCATTGTATTCAGCACAAAAGGGTTTCTTTGAAACATCTATCTGCATCCGGAGTCCGCTTACTTGTAAGAAAGCTCCATCGTGAGGACGATTGTTCGGAGAGCATCCATCGACCGGTACTTTAATGGTCGATGCGGAGATTTCTAAGGCCTGAAGCAACTGTTTGCCGGTAAGTGTTACCATGTAAACAGTATTGCCAAAGGGGTGAATTTCGAGTAGTGTCTTTAAAGATATTGCTCCCGCAGGATATATGCGGTCTCCGCGGATGCCTCCCGCGTTCATCATGGCACAATCGACACGGTTGCCCTTGTTTTTAAACCAATCCAGCCATGAATCGGCGATAAGATTCCCAAGGTTCGATTCTTGCTTTCGGATAATCTCCTTTTTTGCATCTAGGTCGACAAGGCTTACGCCTACAGGTTCAGACAATTTCTTTTCATATTCTTTTTTGAAAGGTTCCAGGAATTGATCAATCTTCGGATCGTTGGGAATAGTATCGTCGAGCATTACGATTTGCCACTTAAGCTTTTCTATTTTACCGGTGTATGTAAAACATAGCGTCCCCACCTTTGTGCCACCTGCTCCCGCATGAACTATTATCGTTACCCTGCCACCGGTTTTTAGCCTTTTATAAAGGTAGTCATGGGTATGACCGCCTACGATAAAGTCAATCCCCGAGACAGTTTTGGCCAACTTGATATCAAGGGCGGTTCCGATGTGGGTGAGAGCCACAATTAAGTCAACATCTTTTCCCTTTAAGGTTTTAACCATGGAGACGGCTGTTTTGATTACGTCATCGACCTTTATCACTTTGCCTACGTTGCTGACTCTCGGCAGTTCCGGGGTCATAAGGCCAAAAACACCAATCTTCACACCTTCGACGGTTTTTATTACGAAGGGTTTTATAAGCGAGGAAAGTTGAGTATCATTTATGTAAAGGTTTGAAGATACGATGTCGAAGGATGCTTTTTTTAAGGTACTGGCATAGGTTTTTACACCGAGGTCGAACTCGTGGTTTCCAGGGGTGACCACGTTATAACCTGCCAGGTTCATGGCCTTGATTTCGGGTACCCCTTTGAACATTTCGTAAAAGGGGACCATCAGGTCATCTCCAGTGGATAAAAGAAGCACCCCGTCTGTCTCTTCCTTGATGTTCCGTGCAAGTGTGGAAATCTTTGCGAGACCGCCGGCCAAAATCGTTTTTTTCTTCCCAGTTTCTGACATGGTAACCTGGTGAGGAAACACTTGGCTTTGTAAATCGGAGGTAACAAGGAAACATATCCTGGTAGACTTTTTTGGTGTGCAGGTAACAAGGAACAGTAATATACCTAGTAGCAACACTGCGGCGATAATTCTTTTAGGATACCTCACCTTGCTTTTCTCCCTATCTGAGAATACGCGATCCCGCGGGGTTTGAATGTAATTAGTTGCACCGTTCAAGGGTGTTACTAACTATGTCGCAATCAAGGAACGAGGAAACTTTATCCAGGAAAGTCCTAGTTTCTATGGGTTTGCTTATGTAGCCATTACATCCGGCATCAATAGCTTTTTTTTCGTCCTCTGGCATGGCACAAGCTGTTAGTGCGACGACGGGAATATTTCTGAGTTCAGGATCCTCTTTTATTTGCGCAGTAGCCGTGAGGCCATCCATTCCTGGGAGTTGTATGTCCATGAGGATGAGGTCAGGTTTTTCATGTCGGGCTAATTGCAATGCTGTTTCTGCATCTTCTGCTTCAAGAATGTCATAATCACCCAGATGCAAAAGAGTACGCACAAGTTTTCTGTTCAGCTCATTGTCTTCGACTATTAGAATGCACTTCTTATCCATTATTATGCTCCTGGTTTTACTTTTCAGTGACGGGGATGATAAACGTGAAGGTGCTTCCCGTTCCTTCTCCTTCACTGTATGCCCATATTTTTCCGCCGTGAAGTTCTACGATGCGCTTTGTAAGGGAAAGCCCCAATCCGGTTCCATCGAATTTTCTTGTTAAAGAACTGTCAACCTGTTCGAAAGGTAAAAATATTTTTTCAAGGTGCTCCTTTTCAATCCCAATGCCGTTGTCAATAATGGAGATTTTCAATAACTTCCGAGCCCCAATTGCACTGCTAAAATTGCGCTGCCCTTTGCACCCTTCTTGCGCTAAATTTTTTCCGTCAACCATTTGTGCTTCGATTCTAATTTCCTTGCCGTCAGGTGTGAACTTTACCGCATTTGAGAGGAGATTATACATGACTTGTTTCAGTTTTCGCTCGTCTGCTCTAATAGTGTCCGGCAAACGGTTAGTACCAAGTGATACCTTTATCCCATGTTTAATACTCTTCTCCCTAATCATAGTTACGCTATTTTGAAGGAGGGATGTTATGGGAACATCTGTTAGTTCTAGGGTAAGTTTTCCGGATTCAACTTTCGATAAATCGAGTATATCATTTATCAGCGAGAGAAGGTGCTGACTGCTTGTTAAAACATCTCCCAGATATTCTTCCTGAGTTTCGTTTAGTTTACCAAAAGTTCTGTCGAGAAGTAATTCTGTAAATCCAATGATATGATTAAGAGGTGTTCTCAGTTCATGGCTCATAATGGCCAGAAACTCTGTTTTAGCACGATCTGCTTGTTGAGCCCGATATGTTGTTTCTTTCAGTTCCAAGTTCTTTATTTGCAGATCCTCCGCCAATCTGGACAATTCTTTGCGTGATTTCTCTAGTTCAATATTTTTTAATCTTAACTTTTTTCTGTTTTTGCTGAGAAGATTGGAAGCATAAGCAGATGTGAAGGCTATGATGTAAAGAAGTCCATTGACGAGGACCAGCATGAGAATCAAGTTTGCCCATGATAATGCGGGCATAGGTTGGTTAGTAGGATCGGGCAGGTAGCCTGTGTATTGAAGAACAATCATCAAGGTAAAGCAAAGGACACACATGGTAGCGACAATAAACGGAAATCTCCGAGGAGCCACCGTTCCCGTGTAGGAAATAATAACAGCATAACACGGGGTAAAAAATGCCCCCCTTATTCCCCCCAGAAAGTAGATGATGGCAGTGTAGCAGATCACTTCTGTGAAATTCAGGAGAAGAGATATTAACTCGTATATCCAGCGTTTGCGTACTCGTTTCAATATCGCCAGGAAGGGTATATTAATTACCACAACAACCATCACGCTATAAAAAATTCCGGTAACCTTGTAAGGAGATATGGCCTGAAAGAAAAGACTTAACCAGAGGAGGAAGAGCATGAAAAGATTGGCTCCGGATCGAACCAGAGCTCCCTGAAAATGCTTTTTATTAAGCACCTTCAGTTGTTCCGGTTCTATATATGCCTGTTTACTCTTGTGGAGGTGTGAGATGTTGTTTCCTTGGTTCACTTATATTCTCCCGGATTTTCTTTCGCTCTATTTCTCCTTTTGAGTTTGTTCGACATATGGCATTAAGAAAACAAAAGTACTTCCTTTCTCCTTGCCTTCGCTCTCAGCCCAGATGCTTTCCCCGTAGGGTTGCACCTGTTGTCTCGTCAACGAAAGTCCCAAACCAGTCCCCTCGTAATGTTGACTTAATGCTATTTTAACCTGTTCAAGGGGGTGAAAATGCGTTCTAAATTCTCGGTATTTATTCCGATCCTATTACCACAAACGGATATGCATAAGGATTTCTTAGTTGTAGCTTCCCCCTTAGATTTTCCATTGTTCGATATGCCTCTCAAATATTCCTCCTGGGTTTCATTCAGGTTCCCAAATGGTTTTCCACTAGCAGTTAGGTGAAACCGATTATATGGTTTAAGGGTATTCTCAATTCATGGTTCATGCTTGCAAGAAATTCACTCCTGCACGACTGGCTCCTTCTGCTTGCTGGGCAAGCAAGTGAGCCCTTTCGACTGCTTGAATTAAAGCTTGAGTTCTAAATTTCATTTTCTTCTCAAGTAGTCAATGTTTTCTAAGAGCAAGTCTTGTTCATCCCAAAAAATCCCTGAGAAGATTAGGCTGTATACACTCCTTACACCTATTAAAACCAGGAACTTGTTAGTGAAACGACCGTTGAAACTTTTTACTAATTGCCGATTTATTGGCGTCGATTCTTGGTATTTCAACCCCTGGTGGCATCCTGAAGGCTTCTTCTATGGTTGTGAAGCCGGATCGCTCTACGTCCTCGCTGGTAGTGACGTATGCCGTGGCGGCAAAGTCTGAGAGTTTTTCATCCCTTTTGGGTACCGTGGTGATGTTCACCTCCATAAGTTCTTGAAGACTCATTTATAGATATTTGTTTGTCCCCCTCTGTCGGGTTTTGGGCTAACTTGTAGTGCTACAGAGAAAAACAGACTAGGCTAAAAAAGAAAATTCTTAGCGCCCCTCGTTGGTTACTAGCACCTGTCTTCATCAATATTTTCCTCTAAAGATTTTTACTGGCTGTTTTTTTCTATCAATCGTACAAACGTTTGAACCAGATACGGATCGAGTTTTCCATTGTTTTTTTCTTGAATTAGGATTTGAACCGCTTCGTTTCTTGGCAAAGACTTACGGTAAGGCCTGTCGGTAGTTAACGCATCGTATATGTCGACGATGGATGCAATACGAGCGATGGTCGATATTTCACTCCCGGCAAGCCCGTCCGGGTAACCACTCCCGTCCATTTTTTCATGGTGATGCCGAATAACTTCTAATGCCGGGCCAAGTGTTTTTTGCAAAGGAAGGCATATCTTATAGCCGATTATTGGGTGTTCTTTCATGATTTGCCATTCTTTTTCATTCAATTTCCCGGGCTTGTTTAACACTTCGCGGGGGATAGAGATTTTCCCGATGTCATGCAGAATACAACCCATTCTAAGGGCCTTGAGTTCCTGTTCGGGAATCCCAATTAGTTTCCCGAGGCTGAGAGCCATGGTTGAGACTCGCTCAATGTGTCCCTGGGTATAGGCATCCTTGGCTTCGACTGCATTGGCCAGAGAAATAAGGACGTTTTCAATGCTTGTCAGGCTTTTGTTCAAGTTTCTCGCCCGTAGTAAAGACTTGATCCTTGTGGTGAGCTCGAACTTGTTGGGTGGTTTGCTGATAAAGTCATCCGCTCCCGATTCGATTCCTTGAACCTTTGCTTCTATATCGTTTAGGGCAGTGATCATGATTACAGGAATAAGCCGTGTATCTTCCCGGCTCTTCAGTATCCGGCATATCTCAAATCCATTTATCCCCGGCATCATTACATCTAGTAGGATTAAATCAATCTCAGTCTTGTTTATCACGGACAAGGCTTTCTGGCCGCTTTCGGCAGTTACAACTTCATAGCCAAGAGGTGTTAATAAAGCTTCGAACAGTTTTAGGTTGAGTGGTTCATCATCTACAACGAGAATTCTGCTTTTGTTGGTTCGATGGGTTTTCTCGGGTGCTTTATAAACGCATATCTTGTCCCCTCCTTTAATTTTTGCTTTTATGAGCGCGTCCCTCGCACTGTTTAACAGAGTCTCTTTGTCAAGACCATGGGTGGGACACGTTGCAAGGCCACAGCTGGTTGTTATTAGTCCCCCAGTATAATCGCTTATTTCCGATGTGATTCTTTCCATTGCAGTGGTGGCGGAGCCCGTGTCGGTACTTGTCATCAAGATGGCAAAAAGATCTGCTGAAAGTCTCGCGGTAATATCTGAACCTCTAATGGACTTGGCAAGGATGTGTCCAACGTTTCTGAGTACAGTGTCTCCTTCGATTTCACCGTGTTTTCGATTAAAGTTTCCAAACTCATCGATGTCGAGAAGGCATAAGGTGAATTTTTCTCCTGTCCTCCTGGACCGTTGAATTTCTTTAGCTAGATAAGAGGAAAAAAATCCGTAATTAAACAGCCCTGTAAGGGCGTCTACGAAGGAAGCATGGGTTCGCTCTTCGTAGAGCTTTTGGAGTTCTATCTTACTTTTGGGTGCTACATGATTCATGAATATTTTCCTGTCAACACTGCTTGATTCTTAATTTTTTCTTTTTTCTTGTTCTCTGGAAAAATGCGCTACATTCAAAGTATCATATGTCTAGAACGTGTATCAAAAAAATCATTATCGATGGGAATCTGGTAAAGAGCTTGACAGGTTTTTTATTTGTAGTATTTTAGAATCCATAGTTCGGGTGCTCGGTTGAGCTTAATAGGGAACCCCGTGAGAATCGGGGATGGACCCGCCGCTGTGACCGGGGACGAAAGCTGCAACATGGAATACCGCTACCGGTTATTGATGGGACGGTTTCCATGTAAAGCCACTGGGTGAGATTACGGTTTCTGGCCAGTGAATAACTGGCGATAGCAGGTACATCAAACGCATTTGGCCCGGGAAGGCGCAGCAAGTAGGTTGATCCGGAAGTCAGAAGACCTGCCCGAACGTAAAGCGTAACCACCGAGGTTAGTGGTGCGCCCGGTCATGAGGATAAAAAGGGGAATCCCCAGATCATTCTAATGGTCTGGGGATTTTTTATTGGCAGCTTGAACCAAATATCAGGCAAAAGGGAGGTAGTCAGGATGAAGACAGGAGCAATTGTTTACGTGGTTGGTAGTGAAAAATTGGACGATAACTTTGATCCCGGTGAGGCTATGGAGGGTTTAACAATCAATGCGGACAGAGTTGAGTTTGTTGGGCCCAAGATTGGTCATTTCGATGTAATGGATGCCTGGTGGTTACTTCTGACCAAGGGTATGAGCCGAGTGATATGCATAACTGCGGAAGTGGTAAACGATAAATTAAAACCCACTGGCAAAGAATTAAGGCTCTATGGTTGAGCACTGAGAATTTTCTAGGGAAGTGGAATGATGAAATATTCAAAGCTGTAGAATCATCTTTTCGTGGGACTTAGCATCGGTTTTACCGGTGGTTCAAATAGTTATGGGAGGAGAAGAGATGAGATCTGTCAAATTTCATTTTGGGCTTTTGATCCTGCTGGTGCTAATTCCTCTGACGGTTTGTGCGCAAAGAGAGACGCAAAAACCAGGGGACGTTGTACACCTTGATGAAATGGTGGTTACAAGTAGCAGGGTCAGGGAGAAGAAAAGGGACGTGACGGCAAATGTGAGTATAATAGATGAGTATGAAATCAAAAATTCCACGGCAACAAATGTTGGTGACTTACTGGCAGAGAAAGGAATTGGCCATATTCAGAAATACCCTGGAGCGTTGACGGCTATAAGTATAAGAGGTTTTTCAACGGAATTTCACGGTAATGACCTAAAAGGGCACGTTTTGGTTCTGGTGAACGGAAGAAGGGCTGGCACGGGAAATCTTGCCAAGATCTTAACGGCAAACGTGGAAAGAATTGAGATAATCAGGGGACCTGCTTCGGTTCAGTATGGCTCCGCTGCTGTAGGAGGTGTGATTAACATAATAACAAAACGAGGCAAGGGAACTCCCAGCCTTTCTCTGGCAGGTAAGCTGGGTAGTTTTAATTATAGAGAAGGAGATGTGGGCATTTCAGGTAAGGTAAAAAATGTTGACTTTTCAACAGCTTTCACGGCTTCTGCCATGGATGACTATGACACGGGATCGGGGGAAAAATATAAAAATACGGGATACGACAGTGAATATAATTTCAACTTGAACACTGGTTTGGAGTTTTTGCCGGGAAACAGAGTGGGTTTTACGTATAATTACTTTGATTCGAATAATGTTGGCAACCCGGGATATCTTAAACGAAATGATCTTGATGACTATACGGAAAAATCCTACAGAACGTACGATATTACGTACGAGGGTGGAATAAAAGATAGCCCCTTTACCTGGTCAGCTAGGTATTTTTGGGGCAGAGACCAAGACAAGTGGTATGATCCCACAGGGAGCAATCCTGACTTTTGGGACGATGGAATACCTGCTTGGCGGAACACCGATCAACAGGGCGTTCAAGCGCAATTGACAGTAAATAAGGAGAAGTTCTTGGTCACAGGGGGATTTGACTGGGTTGATTATAAAATCGATGCATCCTGGGAACCCAAAGAAACGGAATACGATAATCCGGCGGGATTTTTTCTTACAAAAATACGGCTCTTTAATGAAGAGCTAATATTGTCCGGAGGGCTTCGTTACGATTATTACAGGGTGAAAGTTGATAAACCTTCAAGTGGGTCTGAAGACGATGACAATGTTTCGCTACGTTTTGGGCTTGCGTATCTTCCGATCAGATATGTGAAGCTTCGTTTTAACTACGGAGAAGCCTTTGTAATGCCTTCTGCGGATCAGATGTCGGCTAATTACTTTATATGGGGTACTCATTACGTTGGAAACCCAAATCTTGATCCGGAAACAAGCAGGACATACGAAGGAGGAATAGACTTTTCTTATGGTGCCTTTGACTCATCGTTTACTATTTTTCACACGGATTTTGATGATAAGATTGAGTCCGTCGTAAAGCCGGGTTGGATAAAAACGTGGGAGAACAAAGGAGGCGCAACAATCGACGGTATTGAAGCAGATCTTTCCTTTGACATTGGGGCGCAAATGGGCTGGGATTTCGGTCTCAAACCTTACTTTGGCATTGTTTACTTGACACGATACAGAGATGAAGAGACGGACAGTGACCTTAAATATGTTTCCCAATCAAACCTGTCTTACGGTATTACTCTTTCAGGACTCTACGGTTTTAATGCTAATTTAAATTTTGCCTACATGGGAAAACAAGATATAGAAGACTGGGAAAGTGGAGTATGGCCCGTGCCGTTAATTGAGAAGGGAGGATTCACGGTTGCTGATTTTTCGGTAGAAAAAACCGCCATCAAAACCGAAAAGTACGGTACCCTGACATTACGGGGTGAGGTAAAAAACCTTCTAGACAAGAACTACTCCTATGTTAAAGGTTATCCGATGCCAGGGAGATCTGTATACGTGGAATTGAAATACACCTACTAGAGTAAATCCTGAATCCGTGACGAAACTTTATGGCTAATTCGTATAACATGTCTATATTGCTGTTTGTTAGTCACATGGTAGGGATGGATTATTCTTCACCTTGTCAAGCAATTTTTATACGCCCTGCGGGTTGTCCACCTGCACCGTGTCTTCGGCGTCATTGCCCGCCGGACATAGCGTACTATAGTCCGCCGGGCTCTTCCTTGCATCTGCGGGCCAGGTGAACGATCACGGATTAAGGTAAATTACTGGTATCCCCCAATACCGCCTTGGAGTATTGGGGGATAATTTTTATCTATATACACTTGACATAATTCTCCTTATCTTTATTTTATACAGGATCGGCTAAGTACGATATAGATGCCAAAATTATGGCATCTCGCGAAAGGTAAGTAGGTACTGCTTCTGAAAATGCCAATGAGAGAGGGCACTTAATAAGTGTTCGGACGATTTTTTCATTTCCCGCCTCGCTTAGAATTTAGCTTGTAACTATTGGTCTGGGTTACTTTAACTGGTGACGTGAAACAAAATGAGAGGAGAAACAGACCTTTTGTCTCATGCTGAGATTACCCATCTAGCCAGGCAAATCCAGGAAATCTCCTGGCGCGCTTTCAAAAGACGACTTCTATGTGAAAAAATGCTTGTGGACATCTCCACCAGTGCAATCCATATTGACTGTGTGGAAGACTTTTTGGATGAGTGTGTGAAAAAAATGGGTCAGGCCCTTGAAGTGGAAGGTGTGTTCATCTGGGAATATGATCCTGAGACCAACACCATGAGCAACACCGCTGAGTGGGTTTCCGAAAAATACCCGCCATACAGAGATAAATTGCAAAATATTCCCGTGGAAGAACTGGGATGGTCTCTGGGTATCTTGCAGAAAAATGACGTCATAAACTATGAAGACGTCCAAGATATTCCGGAATGCCTCGAAAAAGAAATAATGAAATCGATGAACATAAAATCTATCCTAATTTTTCCAATGTTTATAAAGAGCAATTTTTTTGGCGTCCTGGGTTTTGAAACTTATGCGTACTATAGAGCATGGAAAGAAGAGGATATTTACATCTTGAGAACTGCATCCCAGATTATTACCAAGTCGATAGAAAGCTACCATGCCGAAAAAGCCCTTGAAAAGGCAAATAAAGAACTTGAAAGGAGAGTAAAGGCTCGGACGGCAAAATTGTATTACGCCAAGAAAGAACTTGAAAGAAAGCAATTGGAATTAATTGAACATAGGGAAGAACTGCTAAAGCTCAACAAGTCATTGATCGAGGCTAATGATGCTCTTTCGTTAGTTTCGAGGAATTTTGAGAAAGGGCGAGAGGAGATACTAAAAAGGGCGACTAAGATCATTTCTTTTAAGATTTTGCCGTTACTAGAACAGATGAGAAAAAAAGCGCAAAAGAAAGAGTTTGCTGCTGACCTGGATATTCTGGTATCGTACATAGACGAGTTGTCCGGCGGGTTGCTGAAAAAGGAAAGCACATTTTCTCTACTATCTAATACTGAAGCGAAGATTTCAGCGATGATAAAAAATGGCCTAACCACCCAGCAAATCGCACGACAGCTAAACATATCGGTAGAGACGGTAAAAACGCATAGGCGGAATATAAGGAAAAAGCTGGGAATACAGAATAAGAAAAAAAATTTGAGAAGTTACCTGCTATTGAAGTGGCGAGAAATTTTAAGATGACTTGGGTACTCATGATTTGTGGTACATAGTAGGTATATAGCATACCTATTTTTATCCCCCCTAAAATCCCCCTTGTAGAAAATTCCAAAAAAACCGTATAATACTTTGTAATTGCACCAGAATAGTGGCAAGCTAGACCATTGTGCTTTGGGGTTGTGTATTTATAGGATCTACCTCGAAGCGGAAAGAAAAGCAGGGGGCATTCTGGAGTATTTTCCGGCTCTGGGTAACGGGATGAAGGGTCACTTGGCGGGGTAGGGGCTCGCCCTTGTTCCTGGCTTAACTTTCTTCGATATCCACACTAGAAAACCGGATGGAAAAGAGAAAAGCGGAAAAACGAAGGTTCGTGCGCTATAGAGCGTGTAGCGAGGTATTTGCAGCCGTGGGTAGGAAGTTTTCCAGGGTTGGCAGGGTAAAAGATATTAGCGCAGGCGGACTGTCCTTTGAATATATATTAAGTAAATGGCCAGATGGAGATTGCACTCAAGTGGATATTTTTGTATCAGGATGCAACAAGCGTATTTCTAGAATACCTTGCCGTTTGGTATATGAAATACCTGTGCCTCTACCAGATAATGTCGTCAGTTTTTCCCCAGATCTCAGACCAAAGCGTTGCGGGATTGAATTTGTCGGTTTAACGGAAGAAAAGATAGCTGAAATCTGTACCCTGATAGACGAGTATACTGAGGGGTGAGTCCTTTGGATAAAATTAAAGGAAACGTTGCTTAATTTGCCTAGATAACAGAGAAAAGCACGAGCGGTAAAAAGGAGATCATCTAGCAGGGTGCTTTCTAGAAAACTATTGCAGCATTCCGTCATTGCGAGGATCCCGCATCCACTTCTTGCGAATTGTAGGAGCAATGGCAAATAGTTGTATTTGAAGTAGGTGCGGGATCGCAATGACCGTTTTAGAACTTTTTACGAAACCATCAATATTTATCCTGAGTTTTGGTTGCGGCTTCGGTGCCTTATAATACTTCCCTATAAACATGTAACGTTTTAGCGTGTCATAATTCTTATGCTACCAGTGTCCGTCACAAGTGAACCGCCCGCTTCGCTTAAGGCGTGAAGAACGCGAAGAAGGAAAATATTGCGGCCGGCGGGTTAACGCCTCCCACAATGCCTTGCACCCTTTCAGGGTAACAAGG
>JALSTM010000103.1 GCA_026983715.1 Desulfobacterales bacterium | reverse complement strand
GACTCCCAGGCCGAAACAGAGTAAACCTTTATTCCTTTGCCTTCAAACTTCGGTTCAAGCTTTTCGAAAATGTACCGGGCAATATTTTCAGAAGAGGGATTGTGTTCCTGGAAAAATGAAATATCGTTTAAATATCCATGGTCCAATTCATCAAGAATCTTGTTTGTCTCGCTTTTGACCTCCGCAAAATCAACAAGAAGCTCGCAACTGTCTAGTTGTTCGCCTCTCAGCACCACTTCAATTTTCCAGTTGTGCCCATGCAGTTGTTCGCATTTACCCTTGAAATTGCGAAGGTTATGAGCTGCAGCAAATCCAGTTATAATTTTTATCTCATAGAACGGCGGCATAACGTATGGGCGTCTCCCAAGCTACTGTATAAATTTACGCTTAGATTCTAACATCAGCACTTTCTTATAAAAACTCCTGTACTTGTATCTTAAACCCCTATCTTTGTCAACGTTCATTTAGTAAAGCATTCGCAAGATAGTATTTGAAACTTCGCTGTATAACAACATTTGCATGGTTTCTTGACACACACTTCACTTTGTGAGAATATTTCGTAGTTTGAACTTTAATGGAAACTTCCTAAACCATAAAGGGGGGTTAACATGGACGCAAAATTTAGTGAAGGTATGAGCCACGAAATTACCATTGAAACGTCGAAGGAACATTCAGCTAGGAAATTCTTTCCAAATTTGCCCGATGTATTTGCCACGCCTTATTTAGGCGGGTATATGGAAAGGGCGTCAGCAGAATTGATTGATAAACAACTGGAAGAAGGCTGGCAATCCGTGGGGATATCAATGAGCCTACAACATCTTGCACCCACACCACTGGGCATGAAGGTAAAGATAGTAACAAAAATTACAAAGGTAGAGGGACGCAAGCTAACTTTTGAGATAGAAGCCTTCGATGAACTTGAAAAAATCGGTAAGGCAACCCATGAACGATTTATCATCGATGCAAAGAAATTCGAAGAGAGGGTTGCAGCAAAGACCGCAAAGTGGAGGGAAAGATAGAAGACTCCTGTTCTCGGGATTTCTGATACGTGTTTGCGATCGAATATTTCATTTGCCACAGAAATAAGCGGAATACTCGTGATAACTCAATCAGCGAGTTTCAATACCAGTACCCTTGTTAAAGATTTGAAAAGATCATTCCTTCTCAAGCGAAAGTTAGATCCAGATACCCTTTTCCAGATTAAAATTCCTTTCAATGCTTTTTATGCCTGGCAAGGCTGCATCGCGGCAGGCAATTATTCTTGAGACGGTGTTTTTTAGAAAGGAGGTCCAAATGGATCACAACAATTTACAGCCTAACAGCAATCTGGATGCCCTATTTTATCCCAAGAGTGTAGCCGTCGTAGGGGCATCAGAAAATCCTGCCAAAATTGGGCATGAAATCCTAAAAAATATAAAGGATAGCGGTTTCCCCGGTAAAATATACCCGATAAACCCAAAAAGCAAAGAAATCTTGGGTCTCACCTGCCATAAAAGTGTTCTGGAAGTAAAAGAACCGATAGATCTGGCGGTTATCATAATACCGGCAAGATTCGTCCCCTCTGTTGTGGAAGAGTGTGGACAAAAAGAAATAAAGGCAGCCGTCGTGATCACCGGGGGGTTCAGTGAAGCGGGGCCGGAAGGTGAAGCTCTGCAAAAAGAAGTAGAAAGAATAGCTCAATTGTATGGCATCCGGGTGGTCGGACCAAATTGCCAGGGAATCAACAACCCTTATTGTCCCCTTTGCGCTTCATGGCCTCTCCTTACAGGGAAAGGGCGAGTAGCAGTTATTAGCCAGAGCGGGACCGTTGGAGCAGCCATGATGGATTGGTTTTCTGAAGAACATCTGGGGGTATCCTGTTTTGTAAGTATGGGAAACAGGGTTGACGTAGAGGAAAGTGATCTCATCGGATACCTGGACCAGGATCCCAATACCCAGGTTATTGCCCTGTATATCGAAGGTGTAAAAAATCCCGCTCGCTTTTTCCAGGTACTCAAAAATATCAAAAAGCCCCTTGTTGTTCTGAAGTCAGGCAGAACACCGAAAGGAAGGGTCGCAGCAGAATCTCATACTAAGTCTCTTGCAGGCAGCGATGCCGTATACGAGGCTCTGTTTAAGCGGTTCAACGTGCATAGAGCGGATACGATTGAAGAGTTTTACGATTTTTCCAAGGCCCTTGCCTACTTGCCATCTTTTTCCGGCAACAGGATACTTTTTATCACCACATCAGGAGGAGCCGCAATACTTGCCACGGATCAGGCAGAAAAAGAGGGACTTGATGTTGCTGCCATGCCAGATGAATTAAGCAAGAAGCTTGAGCCAGTGGTCCCGGCACATTCCATTAGGGCAAACCCTCTGGACCTTACAGGTGATGCGGATGCTGAAATGTTTAAAAATGTCGTTCAGGTGGCAAAAGAATACTACGATATCTTGGGATTAATTTTTGGAGACCCTGTTGAAGATGCAAACGAGGTGGCAAGCCTCACCCCGAATAACCTGGTTATTTTTCTCGGTGGTGCCGAAGTAGAAAGAAAAGAAAAACTAATCATGCATGAGAAAGGTATCCCAGTATTTCCCACGCCGGAGCGTGGTATTAAGGCCCTTGCCAAGGTAATGCCAAAAGCCATTAAAAAAGCTGTCGTCCACACCGATATCAGGACTTCAATCGTTTCACAGGGTCAAAAACTTTTGCCCCCCTCCAAATCCTTGGAGTTGTTGGCATCCTTTGGCTTCCCGTGTTCTGAATACAGAGTTGCAGATACTCCCGGAAAAGTAGCCCATGCGGCTTACGAAATGGGTTTCCCGGTGGCAATAAAGATAAATTCTAGCGCAATATCTCATAAATCCGATCTCGGGTGTGTTAAACTTGGAATCACTTCCGGCGAGGATGCAAAAAAATGTTACCACGAAATTGTGGCCGCAGCAAAGAAAGTAGCCAGAGAAGAGGATGTAACAGAAGTTCTCGTCATGCCCATGGCTAAGCCAGGACTCGAAACTATATTCGGCATGATAAGAGATGTTCAGTTTGGCCCGGTTATTATGTTCGGAATTGGAGGCATAGCTGTAGAGATATACCAGGACGTAGTTTTCCGTCTCCTTCCCCTTGATCGGCCTCAGGTCGAAAGAATGATCGGCGAAATTAAGGCAGCTCCAATACTTGATGGCTACCGAGGACAACCCGCTGTAGACAAGGAAGCCATTGTAAATGGGCTTCTCATATTAAGTCATATTGCTACAGAGAGACCCGACATAGCAGAAATTGACGTTAACCCGGTAATTGCTTATCCCGATGGTATGATGGCCGTTGATGCAAGGGTGTTGCTGAGTTAACAAGTGCCTGACCATG
>JALSTM010000102.1 GCA_026983715.1 Desulfobacterales bacterium | reverse complement strand
AACCACCCGTGAAGTCGTACTCCATCTTCTGTTTTAAAAAACACATCAGTATAGTCATCAATTCCCCAATCCCCCGGAGTGGCTTCCAGGTATGGGTCAGGGAAAAATACTACGCCTTTTTCGGTCATGGGCGGTCCCCCCGATAACAATAGTCTTCAGTACTCTAAATCAGGATTTCCGAGCAGTCAAATCCCATGTCACCCTCTACAACCAACTTCATTGCGTTTTATACCGACGCTTATGTCAATACATCGACGTATGTTTCCTAACAACAAAAATAGATTATTTGGGCACGAAGATATTATGTTCAGTATTTCAATAACTTATAGAGATAGAAAGCTGAACATTACTCTTTTTTAAGCAACAAAAGCATCGGTACAGTTATTGCTACCCGAATTGCCAGGATGCTTGGCTTTCACGTTTGAGAATTGGCTTGTCTCCTACCGTTTACGTCGGAGGAAGACATTTTCACAATCAACTGACAAGTGCCAAATGCCGGATCAGTTCCACTATGATGTTGGAAAATTCAAAAAACCGGCATTCAAGCAGTTAACTAGGAACAGGACAAATGCTTCAAGAAAACGTCATATTTCTGACGAGGCACGGCTTCGCCTTGACATAGAGATAGCGAGATATTTTGCAAATCGCGTAAGATTTAACGGGCTGTGCCCACTAATACTTAATTGAATATATATTATGGCTCAAGCACAACCTGCAATAGGAATAGACCTGGGTACAACAACATCAAAGGTAGGATATGTTGTTAAAGGAACTCCGATAATTTTGCCCAACGAGAGAGGAAACCTATCAACGCCATCTGTGGTCGCTTTCCGGGACCACCAGACGGCATGGGTTGGTGAGCTAGCGCGTAACCTGATGCTGGGGCGTGATCGGGAAAAAATCGTAGCATATCCGAAAAGATTCATCGGCACAGACAAGCGGTACAAGATCGAAGGTAGGGAATACTCTCCATCTGAGATTGCCGTGATAATTCTACGGAAACTCAAAAATTTGGCGGCCAGATATCTTTGCATCGCTGAGAACGAAATCAGGAAGGCAATTTTGACAGTACCTGCTCATTTTAATGACAGCCAAAGACTTGCAATGCTGAAGGCCAGCAAATTGGCCGGTTTCGATGACATCAAGCTAGTAAGTGAGCCTGTTGCAGTTGCAGTGGCCCACGGATACCTAGAACACCCTGGCAGTGAAAGAATGCTCGTTTTTGACCTCGGCGGGGGTAGTCTAGATGTGACGCTGATAGAACTCCACGATGGATCTTTCTATATTAAGGGAACAGGTGGATCAGATTCAGCTGGGGGAATTTTTTTTGACAGAGCTCTTGCCGGTTTTCTTGCTCGTCGTTTTGAAGAACTTTGTGGGATAGATTTCATCAACGACCCTGTTCTTTACCAGAATCTAATTAACATAGCCGAGAGAACAAAAATTGACCTTTCCTTTGTGGAAGAAACGGAAGTACTGTTTCCGTACCTTATTCCAGGAAACAAGAACAAGAAATCGTACCTTAATGTGAGGGTCAGCAGAAGCCACTTTGAAAGGATAACCTCGGAAAATTATCAAGAAATTCGAAATACAGTAATGGATGTCTTCAAAAGATCGTCCATAGTCCCAGGATGGGTGAGCAGGGTACTGCTTGCGGGAGGAGCTTCAAGGATGCCGGGCGTTAGAAAGCTTCTCTCCGAGATTTTCCCACCCGGAGTCAGAATAGAAGACCCCGGTAATGCGGAAAAATCCGTGGTACTCGGGGCTTCCGTTCTTGCCGGGATGATGTACAATCCTGATAAGTTATCGTCTCTTGAACTCAAAAATGTCACTTCTCAGCACCTGGGGCTGGAAGACAACGATGGCGAAATGATCGTGATCATCCCTCGAGGCACCCCATACCCGCTCGAGGTAACAAAAACTTTCACCACTGCAATGGACAATGAATCCGAGGTAATTATTCACATAATTCAATCAGGAGACACAGACAAAGGGTCTCGTTATCAGTCTCTTGGGCAGATTACATTAAAAGGACTACCTCCTGCCAGAGCAGGAGAACCCAACATTCCTGTAACATTTGTCGTAGACGAATATGGAGTTCTAAAGGTCATGGCTATGCACCCTAAAAACGGAAAATACTTAGAATTGACCACAAAGGTTGGTCAAGGTGGAAAAATAGCAACCAAGCCGGAGAGAAGAGGAACGGGACTCAGGGTTGTGTAGTTTAAATTGAAATCGTTCTCATGAACCGGTTCATTGATAACCCCGAGCTCAAGTTTGTCAAAATTTGATGTAACATATTGATATCATTAGTAGTGGATTATTTTTTCTTCACTACGTATTTTAGAACACTTCCCTATAAACATGTAACGCTTTAGCATGTCTTAATGCTGACGGTAGCGCAAAAGGTCTCCTGTTTTGTCATTGCGATCCCGCACCCACTTTATGACAATGTTTTCGGCTTAATATCAAGATGTATGGCTTAGGGTGGGTGCGGGAGAAGCAATCTCTAAACCTTGGATATTCCAGGGATATTGCTTCGTCATCTGCTTATTGAATGACCATCGCAATGGGGTACATCCGCCACAGGAGGGGCAGAATGTTCCAAATGTTTTTCAAGAATCGTCCACTAGAAATCAATGGCCTTTTTCCGAAAGTATGTTTCTGACCTTTCGAAGGAATGATTGAATAGCAAAGGGTTTTTGTATAAAATGATAGATTTCTTCGGAAGCATCTTCACCATTGATAACCCCGTTAGCATATCCTGATACGTACAAAACTTTCACGTCAGGGTAAAGTTTTCTCACTTCTTTTACCAGCTCTTTTCCGCTCATTTTCGGCATTACGACATCTGTCACTATAAGATCAATACCTCCGTCCATACGTTTTACCATGGAAAGGGCCTCGTCACCATAGCCCGCTGTTAGGACATCGTATCCACTTTGGGTAAGAACACGATAAGTTAGATTTCTAACATGGGGATCATCTTCTACAAGGAGTATAGTTTCATAGCCCATCAAAGACTGTGATAGCTCATCGGAATCTAATTTTGCGCCAGCTTCGCCTTCGACGCACGGCAAATATATCTCAAAAGTGGTACCCTCACCCGGCTTGCTCTCTACATTAATCTCCCCGCCACTTTGCTCAACTATCCCGTATACAATAGAAAGACCAAGACCAGTTCCTTTACTCACATCTTTTGTGGTAAAAAAAGGATCGAAAATTTTGTCTAGAAGCTCCCTTTCGATTCCACAACCGGTGTCTCTAACGCTAAACTTTACATAGGGACCTGGCTTGACATTTTTTTGATTCACTTCCCCTATTTCAATACTTTTCGTCTCAATTACAATTGTCCCACCATCCGGCATTGCATCTCTAGAATTTATCACCAGGTTCATTATAACTTGTTGAATTTGCGTGCGATCTACTTTCACAAGCCCGAGAGCAGGATCAGTCAAAGTTACTAACTCAACATCTTCTCCGATCATTCTGCGGAGCATCTTGTCCATATCACGAACAATGTCATTCAAATTTATGATTTCCGGATGAAGTATTTGCTTTCTACTAAAAGCCAAAAGTTGGCGGGTAAGCATTGCAGCCCTTTCTGCTGAAGATTTTATTTCCTTAACGTCTTGCCTGACGGGATCTTTTTCATCCAAACCAAAAAGTATGAGGTCAGCGAAGCCACGAATTGTTGTGAGTAAGTTGTTGAAATCATGGGCTACTCCCCCTGCCAATCTCCCTATGGCTTCCATTTTTTGTGAATGCATCAATTGTTCCTGCAACTTTTTGGTTTCGGTAACATCCTCGCAACATAGGATTAGCTTGCCAACGGGTAATTTGACTGGTGTAAACCTAACAGTTTTTTCAACTCCATCTTTACTTTCAACAGAAAAGACTTTTTTCTCAGGGGAATAATATTCCACTTTTGTTCTACGATCTACTCCCAAAAGTTCCAGCAATTTCTTTTTATCAGCCTCATCGGACACAATTGCCTCGATCCATTTATCACTGGAAGGTATTTCCTCCAAAGAATAACCAAAGATCTCGAGAAACTTACGATTAGAGTATTCAAAAAAATTCTTGTTATCCAAAATAGCCAATCCAAAGGGAACACTGTCAATGAGAGTTCTAAATCTCTGTTCACTATCTTTGAGTTTCTCAGTGATGGCGATTCTTTCCAAAATATCCGAAAAAACGGTCACTGAACCCACAACTTCAATATCGTCGGAGACAATCGCACTGGAGATATATCTAATCGTGCGGTTTTCACCATTCCTCGATACAACCGTCGCCTCAGAACCAGTCTTAATCTCAAACCCGCCTTCTAAAACTTTTCCTAGAAAGTTCTCTTCAATCCTGCCATCTTTGCCAGTGACTCGAAAAACTCTATAAAGGTGCCCACCAATGGCTTCTTCCTGGGACCAACCCAGAATTTTTTCGGCGGCTTCGTTAAAGATAATAATCAGTCCATATTTGTCTGTTACGATAACACCGTCGCCTATACATTGAAGAGTTGTAGTTAATTTTTCTTTTTCCGACTGGAGGTTTTTTTCCGCTTGAACGCGCGAATCCAAATGTTTTTTGATTGCTTTTCTGGCAATGAGAATTCCTCCGATTCCAGTAAATAGGAACAAGCCGTGGGTAAGGCAAAGATACGCTATTGCTCGGTAAGCATCTCTGGCCGCTTCATCCAAACGGACATGCACACTAATCCCTCCACGAAGATCTCCCACGTGGTATCCCTGGGCAGCGTGACATTTAAGACAAACCTTGTCAGTCTTCAATGCCTTCATGTACTTCAAAACAGGTTTGCCAGACTCGTAGGTAAGTTCGTATATCTCGTCTGAACCTTTCTCAAAAGTCTTAAGAGCCTTACGTTCCCACTTATCCGGTGCATTGCCAGGATTTAAAAGATTAAGACTGGTTATGTGACCTTTTATCCCGTATATTTTTTCACCCACCTCGTGTACTTGCCTTGTCATGTACGCTGGGTTAATCAACGTAAGCTTGAGCCCGCCTGTTGTGGTCACATCGCGGTTAGGCACCTTAAGATAGGGATTTGGGGGGTATCCTTCGTTATCGGAACATATACTCCTCCGCGCTGAGCGTTCCAGAACCTGTAGCTCATATCCTTCATGAAGGCGGAGCGCGCTTCACTCAACCCCTGGGTGTAGACAACTTGCCATCTCTGGTAAACGTTCCACCCAAGTGATACTAAAACAACAAGTACCCATGATACAATTGCAAGAAAAAAGGTCGTCTTGGGAAGATTGGACCGAACGGAACTCATGCTTCCTTGCCTTTTTTAGCTACCAGTTCTAGGAACGTGAAGCTACAGAGCATAAGGAGAAAACAACAGCAAAGCTATGCGAGATTCAGCTCATTATACACGACCAACGTGACTGGCATAGGGCCCGTGTCCTTTTCATCGCTGACAGAAGGAAAGATGAGGTAGCTATGCTTAATACAATAAGACCTCCCTCGTCTCTTCTACGAGACAAGGGCTTCAACCATCTAAAACTTGATCCCCCAGGATCGTTGCCCGAAATACATAGTTATTCAATACCAACTACTTCAAGAATTATTGAATTCCCCCTGTGAAATGAAAAACCGACCTAGTGACTTTCCTAAATTGCCCCTTTTTGCCTAATCTGATACGTTATCAAAGTGTAATACATAGCAATTTTATCCCCCCTCTTCACGGATGCACTTGTCAACCCCGCTTCAGTTCGTAAGAGAAATAGATTTTTACATTTCTCTCCTTGGCCGCTTTTTCTACTTCCGGAGAAGTTTGGTAAGTGATCAACACGGGGAAAATTTCTGTGTCAAGCATATCTTCTAGCCTAGAAACAGTCTTTACAAAGGCTGACACATCCCTTTTCTTCAACTGTGATTTTGCTTCCCCTAGTATGGCTAGTTTTTTTCCGTTCTTTTCACCTTCTCCCCAGATGTTCACTTCTACGTATTTGCCAACAGTTGTCTCAACATACCCCCTGCGCAACCCTTCAAGTACCTTGATTCCAAAATCTTTATTCAGCAGTTCAGGAAGTGCCCATATGGCCTCATCTTCCAACCTGTAACCCACCGTATGCGAAAGGCCTCCGAGCTGCTCGCGGGTCTTGCGGTGCTCGTCAATCAGTCTTTCAAGTTTTTCTTCGGTTTTATGTTGTGCCTCGGCCAGTTCCTCAACGCGGGCCTCTGTACGCTTCTGGGCCTCAGCCAGCTCACCTAGTCTTTCTTCTGTTCTCTTTTGGGCATGTACAAGTTCTTTAACAACTTCTTTCAGTTCATTAAATTCTTTTTTGGTGACAGACTCTTCCCTTTGCCGCTCAAGCTCTTCCACCATAGCAAGCAGCACCCCTCTGAGCTGCGGATCAAGTTCTTCGAGCTTTCTTACCAATGCAACACTTATAGGCATCTATTATCCTCCTAAACTGGGTGCCACTTCCCCGATTAAGGTCTTTTTAATTCTATTACAAATCGGTATCAGGATTCAACCATAAAAAATCCTTTACAATTCCTTCCCGGAACCTTGACCCACTATTGATGTGTATTTCTAATGTAACACACATTAAATAGGGATGTGGAGATTTTGCCAAGGACTTTTTCTATTTTCCGCCAAGGCGCAGAGGGATGAAGCTTATAAAATAATTACCTCTCATCTTTGTCTCATTTTCCTAACCCCGTTCCCATTAGTGCTTTCTTTGCTACGGAGGTACTGTTGGAATATTGACACGAGCCTTATTGCGCACACACGGTCATTTCGCAGCATTTTGTGCTTCCTAGTCGAAACTGAAACATTCATAGGCGAAACAAGCATAAGTATTTATGGCCTTTCCGTACTCATGAGAATATTGACAAAGGTAGATGATCAGCATCTGGTACGAAGATTGCTATCCCAAAAGGCAGGCAAGCTCTTTTCTATTAAATAGTCAATAAAATGACGACGCGAGCGTACTGTGGGAGTTGAACAGAGGTGTTTGCCTTTTGGTTTCATGGCGACCTCAAGATCCTAGGGAGAACATGACTAGTAGATCGATCTCTAAAAACACTAGTAATACTCTGTTACTGCGAGGAGTCTTCCGAAGGCTGGCAACGAAGCAATCTCCTCGGAAGATCAATGTTATAGAGATTGTTTTGCTGCGCTTGCAATCACTGTGTTTTAGCTTCTTGTTTGACACAATGTTTAAGAAGCACCCTGGTTGCGATACTTGTACTTGGAATCAGTGTCTGCGTGGATGCATTTAACTACACGCGGCCTACTTAGAACAAGAACTGCTAAGGAGGAAACATCATGGCTAAAGCTTTGGCACGCCCCGGAAAAAAGACAGGAATCACTGCAAAACTGGATGTTGACGAAAACCTGGCCAAGAAGCGGGAGAGAGCAAAAAAACTAGCCCAGGAAAAGGCCAGAGCCCGAACGCTTGCTAAGCAACAATCAAACGCAGAGCGGCTAGCCGCAGCCGCAGAGGAACTCTCCGCTGCGGTGGAGCAGGGGAACAACGCTTCTGACCAGTTGAGTTCTTTGATGGAATCTGTAGCAGCAACATCAAGCGAGGTCAATCAGCAAACGGCCATAATTCTGGAAGTAGCCAAGAAAGAAAAAGAGGCCGCGGAGAATATAGACAACACTACTGCAGATTACCTCGAGAACATTGTTCAACTGGAGAAAAATGCAGAAACCACCGGCGAATCCTTTGAAGAGCTTGCGAAAAGCGTTGGCGATTCAACTGAGAAAGTCCTGGAAGCGGCTCGAATTGTAGATGACTTAAAGAAAAAAGCTGAAAACATAGGAGGTATTGTCCAGGTAGTGACAAAGATAGCTGACCAGACTAATCTTCTGGCACTAAACGCTGCAATAGAAGCTGCAAGAGCCGGAGAACATGGGAGGGGCTTTGCGGTTGTAGCGGACGAGGTAAGAACACTGGCCGAGGTCTCAGAAAATGCAGCCCTTCAAATCAAGGAAGTGATCGACTCATCACAGAAGCAGGTAGAAAAAGTAGTAGCAAATGTCGAGTTTTTTGAAAAGTTATCAAACTTCAACATGTATAAAACCGACTTCATAAGAAAAACATGCCACGGTATAACCAGACACATTGCAAACATAAACAGGCTGGTATCGGAAGTCAGCAAAACCGTACAGAAGGTAAGAGACATAGCCGACTCCTGCGAAAAGGAAGTTACTGAGGTTGTTGGTGCAGCGGAACAAGTTGCTGCATCGAGCGAAGAAATAACCAAGGCAGCGCAGGAACAATCCCGGGCCTTTGCAGAAGCTGCAGATGCAGCACACGAACTGGCGGAAATGGCCGAAGACCTGAAGACTTCGGTGGACATGAACAAATCGGCAGAAGAAGTGGCAGCAAGTGCCGAGGAACTTTCTGCAACCATCGAGGAACTTCATGCAACTTGTGGAGAGATTGATAGGTCAATAAAGGAAATCGAGGCCGGCCAGGTGCAGATAGAGGAATCACTGAATGACATACAAGACCAATCTGAAGAAATTGAAGCTACCCTCAAAAGCATCAAAGACCAGTGGCAATACATCTATGAAAATCACGGTACCAAGATTATGGGTTCCATTAGGCAGATCAAAACTATAGATCACTCTGCATATTTACATGACCTTGAACTAACCCTTAACAATAATACCAAATTCATTTGGACCCTGGATGCAAATAAGTGCCAATACGGGAAATGGTTAAACGAGTACAAGCCAGCCAACGAGGAAGAAGAGCAGTTGTGCAGGGAAATGAAAGAAGTGCACGACCTGATACACGAAGGTGCTGCAGAAGTGCTAAGGCTCTACGAGGCCAAAAACATCGCGGAAGCAAGAAAAGTTCTGGAAAAAAAGGTGAAAGTTTCCACCGAAAAATTCAACGAGCTGTTTTCTCAGATGTCCTCAGGGATTGGTCTGATAGGAGATACCATCGGCTTTGCAGTCCTGGCCAACAAGAGAATAGTAGGAGCCGTGGACACGCTGGAAAAGGATATAAACAAGGTCAAAAAAATTGTGGACAACATAACTAATGTTGCCATCCAAACCAACATGCTTGCCGTAAACGGTAATATTGAAGCGGCAAGAGCGGGAGAATTCGGAAGAGGTTTTTCGGTTGTTGCAGGGGATATTAGGTCTCTTGCCAATGAATCGGCTGAAAATGCTGAAAAAATGAAGGTAATCCTAGATGAAATGAACGATCAAATCAGGTATGCCCAGCAAGAATTGAGTAATATAACTTTAATGATTCAAAACCAGATTGACAAAACCAATACCGCCATTGGTGCGTTAACCCCGATGTTGAACCTCATGTCCGGAGCCATGAAACTTCGAAAAGACGCTCAGGATTACACCGTGAAGGGAGTTGAAGCAGTTGGCGAAGTAAACAAAGCAGTCAAGATCAGCAATGATGCTGTTGCCAGGGCAACAGAGATGGTAAAAGAAGCTGCAATTGCAGCGGCAGAGCAGCTAAAAGGCTTAAAAGAGATAGCAAATACTGCTGAGGAAATTGCTTCCCTCTCTGATGAGATGCAAAACATGTAGCAAAACGCAAGATCACTTCGGAGTGGAATCATGAATAAAAATAGCTCACAGAAAAACACCAGAAGCTCCACGAATTTTACCGAAGAGAAACAGCTTGTCGTGTTTAAGCTCAAAAACGAGGAATTCGGGATTCAAATCGAGCGGGTTAGGGAAATTGTACGAATACCAGAAATAACCCACCTACCGAGGGCGCCGGAGTTTCTCTGCGGGATATCAAACCTCCGAGGGGACATTATGCCCATAATTGATACCCGTAAACGTTTTTCCATGCCTGAAACCGAAGTCTCGGATAGGGCCAGGGTGCTCGTAGTAGATATTGACGGGACAAGTAGCGGACTTGTGGTGGATGAAGTCAGCGAGGTAATGAGGGTCCCCAAAAAAAACATTGACGGTCCTCCTGCCGCAGTTAAAGGGATAGAGCGGCATTTCCTTGAAGGGATTGTAAAGGTTGATAACGGTAAACGGGTTATCATGACACTCAACCTGAACGAGATTTTATCTGCGAAATCTAAGGGGAGTAAGGCTTCATCCGTTAAAGCCCAGGGAAAGACAAACGATCTGGAAGCGATTGAAACTATAGACGAAGAACAAATTATATCACTAAAGATAAGTAGCGAGGAATACGGCTTTCCTATTTCGAAAGTGAGAGAAATATTGAGACTCTCTGAAATAACTGAAGTTCCAAACGTACCGGAATACGTAAAAGGCTTGATTACCGTCAGAAACAACCTCTTACCAATACTGGACATGCGAACCATGTTGGGAAAAAAGACATGGGTGGAAGAAGTAGCGGAGGTATTGACATCGAAGAAGCAAAGGTGTGAAACTCTGATACATAGCCTGGAAAGTGCGCTTGGAACAGGTGTTCGCGCGATTACTCTCCCTGAACCCGATGAGTGCGAATTCGGAAGGTGGATCGACTCTCCCGATGACCTACCAGGCTCGATGATTGATTCCTTAAAAGAACTTCGATCTATTCATAATGATTTGCATAAAAGCTCAAAAACTGCCATCGACCTACTTGGGGTTTCTCCAAAACAGGCAAGAAGATACTATGAAGAACATACTCTCAGGCTAAGAGATGCTCTTGATAATCGCCTTGCAACTATCATCTCACTTCTCGACGAGATCCTCAAGGAAGAACAGCGAATTCTCGTAATCGAAACAGGAGGTATAACTCTGGGTCTTCTCGTGGATACCGTAAATGAAGTGGTTCGAGTACCTAAAACATCAATAGATGATGTCTTAGTTGTAAGCTCTGCAGCCAGCAAAGAATTACGGGGAGTTGCAAAGCTTGACAACGGTAAACGACTCATAATGATCATGAATGAATCTTCTTTCATATCGAACAGTGACCTGGATCTCCTCGAATCCCTTGAAAAAAGTAAATCTTCCGACTGCTCGGCAGAAAAAAAACCCGATTATGCCTCTGATAAAAAGCAAATTGAAGACAAACAAAACGAAGATATCGAACTCCTCTCCCAAATCGGCAGTGATTCTCCATCCAACACTGAAGGCAAAGGAGATGAAAATATGACGGAAATCGGTAACGTTGATCTCCACGAAGTCCAATTAGTTACTTTTAATCTCGGCGAGGAAGAATTCGGACTTAGAATCACTGACGTGCAAGAAATAAACAGGCTTGGTGACATTACTCAACTCCCCAAGGCACCAGAGTTCGTGGAGGGAGTAACAAACCTCAGAGGTGATGTTGTTCCGGTAATAGATCTTCGCAAAAGGTTTGGTATGCCTCCCATAAATAGAGATGACCGAACACGAATAATAATTTCTGACATTGGAGGGAGAAAAACCGGCTTCATTGTAGACAGGGTCAACGAGGTAATGAGAATCCCCAAAAAGAATATAGAAGGTGCAGAAAGGGTTGTTGCAGGGATGGTTGACAGCGACTTCGTAGAAGGACTCGGCAAGGTAGACGAACAACGAAGAATGATCATCCTTCTTAATCTTGAAAAAATCCTCACGCAAAACGAAATAAAAATGCTCGAAAACATGGACGCTGAAAAAGGAAAGTCGAGGCAAGGGACAAGGAAGAAGGCATCTAACACAAAAAAACAGAAAAATTCAAGAGCGAGCAAGAAAAAATGAAAAAAATAGGGGTTCTTATTTGTGATGATTCAGCCCTGATGAGAATGACTCTCAAGAAGTTAATAGAGTCAGACAGGCATCTTTTCGTGATAGGCACGGCTAGAGACGGTGAAGACGCAGTAGAGAAAGCTCGGAATCTCAAGCCGGACGTGATTACCATGGACATTAACATGCCGGGCCTCGACGGCTTATCGGCATTACAAATCATAGTGCATGAAAAAATCGCACCAGTTATTATGGTTTCTTCCCTTACCCAGGAAGGAGCCGTGACCACCTTTGAAGCCTTGGAATTAGGAGCCTTTGATTACGTAGGCAAACCCGGGGGCACGGTTTCCTCCGATATGTCCAGCGTGGCAGAAGAGTTGATTGAAAAGATTAAAGCGGCTGCAAGATATGACCCTAAGGCAAAGCTAGAAAGAGAAATAAGGGCCCCCAAAAAAAGGGTTTCAAGAAAAAAAAATATATCAGCGTCTCAAGTTTCAGGGGTTTCAACAACAGATTTCAAGGCAATAGCGATTGGAATTTCAACAGGTGGGCCGAAGACAATCTTCGAAGTTTTGCCCTATCTTCCCGGGGATTTAAATGCTGCCGTTTTCTTGGTTCAGCACATGCCCCCAAATTTTACAGGCTCTTTTGCTGAAAGAATAGATAAGAGTACCCCCCTAAAATGCGTAGAAGCCCAGGCGGGAATGACGGTGGAACCCGGACACATTTACCTGGGCAAGGGAGGGCACCATCTTACTCTTCTGAAAACAAGCAATGGCAGAATAATAATTAGAACGCCAACTCGACCGAAATCCCTTTTCATGCCGTCTGCAGACGTGATGATGAAGGCAGTAGCAAAGGTTTTTGGATCAAATACTATTGGTGTAATCATGACCGGTATGGGTAAAGACGGCGCAGAAGGCATGGAAGAAATTTACCGTGCTGGCGGGGTTACAGTTGCCGAAAGTGAAGAAAGTGCAATAGTTTACGGTATGCCCAGAGAGGTTGTCGAAAGGGGAATAGCAAAAATAGTAGCACCGAGCTGGGAAATAGCGGATACCCTGACAAAGCTCGCAAACGGGCATAATTGATTCATAATAAGCCTAGGGTAGTAAAATGAATACAAAAAGTGTCGATTTGAAACTGATCGCCAATGCTGACCGAGAGCAAAAGAGAGAAATCCTGAGGTTTCTCACGGACAGCCGGCCAGAACTGGATAAAAGGGAGCTCTTTTACTTGATTGAAGCCCTTGAGAAGGAAGAATCGCAGGCCATTAAGGAGCGAATCTACCTTTTGCTCAAGAAGCTGTTACCAGAATCAAGTTTTGACATCCTCGAAAAAATGCTGAGATCTGATGATCCGTTCACGCGCAACGCTGCCGTGGAAATGCTCAAAGCATCTTCAAAATGCCCCACCTCGCACATAAAATGGCTTGCAAGGGATAAGGACAAGGACGTACGGAAATTGGCGATTGACGCAATCTCTTCCGATAAATCGCCTGAGGCAATAGCAATTATTAGAGAACGACTAAATGACGATGAAATTAATATTGTAACCACTGCAGTTGAGTACTTGGGTAACGTCGAAGATAAGGAATCTGCAAGGGATATAGAAAAACTCTTGCTTGAATCTGAAAACAAGTTTCTTCAGTGCTCCTGTCTGGAAGCCCTGTCAAAAATTGGCATCTCCCCAAATCACAGGAAAATAATCGACAGGTTTTCTAAAGATACCGATCCGTTAATTAACTTTTCTTATCTCCGATACGTCGCAGAATTCGGGACAGAAACTAACCTTGAAACCATAAGTGAGCTTATGGGAAACCACCCCGGACTTCTTGTGAGAGAGGCCCTTGACGCAATTGAAAAAATCGTGACCAGGCACAACGTAAAAAAACTCCCCTCATCTCTACAGGCAATATTAGAAAACATTATTGAAAATACCGACAAAGGAAATCAGAAATATCAAGCATTGAAAATATTATCACAAGTAGGGGACAAGGGGCTCAGGGAAAAAGTAAGAGATATGATCAACAGCGATGATGAAATGTTGAGGCTATCCGCAATTGAGATACTGGCAGACTGTGGTGTCGAGGAAGATATAGAGCTATTGGAGGCTGTAGCTGAAGATGCTGAAGACGGAGAGGTTCTGGAAGCAATAGGAGATGCTGTAATAAAAATACAAAATCGTATAGAGAGCCAATAATGAAACTTGAGTTGCGTGATTATATAAAAATCAGGGATTTCATATACAAGCACTCTGGACTTCATTTTGAAGAGAAGAAAATATATTTCGTCAAGAAGCGTCTTTCAATCCGCATGAAAGCCCTGGCTATTGAAAGTCCCAAGGAATATCTGTGGTTACTAAAATACGGAGATCCAGACGGCAAAGAGTTACAGGAACTCATCAATCTCCTAACCACCAACGAAACTTACTTTTTCAGAGAATTTGACCAGTTGGCAGTCTTTGCAGAAAACTGCTTACAGGAAGTATGTGCGTCCAAAGAAGAAAAGGGAAACAAGACTCTCAGAATCTGGTCAGCCGGCTGTTCCACAGGCGAAGAACCGTACACCATTTCTATCATTTTACTTGAAATGCTAGACAGATATCACAGCTGGGACATAGAGATACTCGCAACTGACATAGATACGAAGGTTCTTAAAAAGGCCAGGGAGGGAATTTATTCCAGGCGTGCGGTTAAGGACGTACCTGAGGAATACCTTGAAAAATACTTTATTAAAAACGATGACAATTACAGGGTTAAGTCTATCGTTAAAAGGCCCGTCAGATTCCGCCATTTAAACTTGATTGATGAAAAGAAAATGCGACTGATTAAAGGGATAGATTTCCTTTTTTGCCGTAACGTATTGATATATTTTGATGAAACCACTCGGATAAGCGTGGTCAGCAATTTCTACGATAGCCTTAATGTCGGCGGGTATATTTTCCTGGGACATTCCGAATCAATGAGCCGGATTTCCACGGCTTTCGCCCTGAGGCGCAAGAACGGGTTTATTGTATATCAAAAGGTGGAGGATTAGCATGTCAAAGGCGGTGCTTATCGTTGATGACTCAGAAATGGTTCGAAACTTTCACGCATACATTCTGAAAACTGCCGGATTTGAGGTAATTTCTGCAGTAGATGGGGCAGACGCCCTTGAAAAGCTTTATCTAAACGACATAGGCCTTGTTTTAACAGATATCAACATGCCAAAGATGGACGGATACACGTTAATTGAGAAAATCAGGGCAGACGAAGAATTCGAGGAATTGCCTATCATAATTATTTCTACCGAGGACGAGGCCAAGGATAAACAACGCGGTTTTGATGCAGGTGCTGATGTTTACATAGTAAAACCCACGGATCCTGCCAAATTGATAGAAAATATTAAGCTCCTTCTGGAGGAATAGACAATGGAATTTAAGCTGGCGACAGATGAACTCGATATTTTGATTGATTTTCTACAGGAAGCAAAAGACCATCTGGACGGAATCGAAGAAAAAATCCTTCAATTAGAAAGTTCCCAGGATCTGTCTCTCGCAGATAGCATATTCAGACCTATCCACACCATCAAGGGGACTTCTTCTTTTTTAAAACTCGACTGGCTCACTGAACTCAGCCACGAACTGGAAACGCTGTTAGACGGGATCAGGAGAGGCAATATTGAGGTAGTTACA